>QZKC01000019.1 GCA_003599425.1 Nitrospiraceae bacterium
AATGAAAAGACAAAATGCAAACAATTCTGTCGATTATAGAAATCCTGAGACAGGCTTGCCTTTGTGATATCTAAACATCTTAAATATTTTTTAAGATCTGAATACACATGCAAACAGAATGTTTTAGAGATATGGATGCTAAGGTATTGCACAATGTTTCAGAGGCTTCGCCTCAATGTAAGGATGACAGTGTTCTGTTTAAATTGCTCCGCTCCACGGAGCTTGCATTTACTCACCATACTTGCTCCATGTTTATGAAAAATGCAGGTTAGAGGTGTCGTATAGAAATTCTTCATCGGCCTTCCCTGTCTTGAATTACTCCGTTGTCTCTCGATTGACATTGAATCTGATAACTTTTAATATAACTGAAATGGACTTAAGTGAAAAAATGAAGAGCAACATTAATTCCCTCCAGGAAGCCGCACAGCAATTTACAGCAAAAGGTGATTATGACAACGCCATAGCCGCATGGAAAAAGATCATCTCTGTCCGCGAGGACGCCAATTTTTACAATACCATCGGTGATCTTTACATCAAAAAAGGTTCACAAAATGAAGCCCTGGAGTTTTTCACGCTCGCTGCGGACAAATTCAAGGCAGACGGATTTCACCAGAAGGCAATGGCAATTTACAAAAAGCTGCTCAATATCGTACCCTTTGATGTTCATGCGCTCGCCTCATTGGGCGAGCTTCACGCAGATAAAGGCCTTGTCAGCAATTCCGTGATGTATTATCTTAAAGCTGCGGAGAAACTTTCCATGGACGGGGATATTGATAAGTCTATAGATATTTATGAGAAAATACTGCTCCTCACTCCTTCAGATATCAGTGTCAAAACAAAAATAGCTGAATTGTGGCTGAGCAGGGGGCTTTCTGTAAAAGCCGCAAATGATTTTGCGGCGATTGCCTCAGGCTATATGGAAAAAGATGACTTTGATAAGGCCGTCGAGTTTTTTTCCAGGGCTATCGGTGTTGACCCGCAGAATGTTGCTTCTTTTATCGGGCTCGGCAGCCTTGCTGAAAAGAGGGACAACCTTGATCAGGCGCTGGAATTCACCGGCAAGGCATTACTTTTTTCTCAAAACAATAAAGATATACTTACGAGATACGTTCAACTCGCAGTTATATCCAAAAATACAGGAGAAGCCAGGAACATCCTGTCACGATTGATCATGTCAGACCCTGCGGATATTTTCTACAAGAAGCTTCTTGCATATGTTTATATCAGCGAAGGGCAAAGCGAAAAGGCGTGGGAAGAATTATTGCCCGGGATAGATGAACTGCTCCAGGACCAGAGCTGGGATGAAGCTTATGAGCTAATTGACCAGTTCAGGGAACTGTTCCCTGTCCCGGTAAAGCAGAGGCTTGTCACAATTTACAGGGGAAGAGGTGACAGCGTATCACTGGCTGGGGAACTGGATGATCTCGCAAAAATCTATGAAAGCCAGGGATTAAATCAGAATGCCCTTGTGCTGTTTAGGGAATTAGCGGAATTACGTCCTGACGATGCATCCATAAAAGGTAAAATTGATGAGCTTGAGCTGATGTTAGAGCTGAAAATGCCGCTGCCTCCGGGAGTATCTTTCCATGAAGCTGCTGAAATATCCATAGAGGAACCAGAAAAATCAGAAGAAGTTCTTAAATATGATCATCAGGACAAACGGGCTGAAGCGGAGTTCTATGCTAACCAGGGATTGGTGGATGAGGCTGTCCGTGTATATGAGGAAATCCTTGCCTCTGAACCTGATAATATGGAGATTCGTGAACGCATAGAATCTCTGCTGTCTGTATGCGGAACAGAGACTGCAACATTTGAGGCACAGCAGGAAACAGTGGATGCGGTTTTTTCCGGGGACGATCAGGCGTTGCATGAAACTTCGTATGACTCGGAAGCAGGTGAGGAAGACATCGAATCCCATTATACTGCAGGAATTGAATACAAACAAAAGGGACTTCTGGATGATGCTATTAAAGAATTTCAGATCGTGGCAAAGGATCCAGGGAAAACGTTGCTATGCACCAAGATGATCGCATTGTGCTACATGGAGAAAGGGGTGTTTTCTCGTGCGATCTCTGAACTGACCGCTCTTCTTGATACAATGTCCGATGAGGATGAAAGAGGTCACGATATTAAATATGAACTGGCTGGAGCGTACATGAAGAACAATGATTATGCTAAGGCGCTTGAAATATACTCCGAAATCCACAGGATGGTCCCCGATTACAGGGATGTTACGTATAAACTTGATATCCTCAAGGATTTGATAGAGAAGTCCGAAGAAAAGCAGAAGACGAAAAAAAACCGGATATCATATATTTAGCCCTGATTATTCAAATAGGGCGAAGGTTAACCTCTTCGATTATAACGCAGCGATATTTACCCTTTGTATTATGGAGCATCTGAAATTTTACAGCCTAAAAGAGCAGCCTTTCTCCAATTCAGTAGACAACAGGTATTTCTACAGTAATTCACTGCATGCTGAAGCGATGGTACGGCTTAAGTATGCGGTGGAAACCATGAAAGGGCTGGCAATCGTAACAGGAGGGGTCGGGACCGGCAAGACAACACTGGCGCGGAGGATTCTCGACGAACTGGACGAGAACCAGTATGAGGCGGCTCTTCTCGTAGTGCTTCACTCAAGTGTTACAGCAGACTGGCTTGTGAAAAGAATAGCCATGCAGCTTGGTGTTGAAAACGTAGCTGAAAACAAACTGGATATCCTGGGACAATTATACAGGAGACTGGTTGAAATACATGAGAGCGGATTAAAGGCTGTAGTGCTTATTGACGAAGCGCAGATGCTCCAGGGCCGGGAGATCATGGAAGAATTCCGCGGCCTGCTAAATATGGAAGCATCTCAGGGGAAACTCCTTACCTTTATATTATTCGGCCTTCCTGACCTCGATGATAATCTCTCTCTTGATGAGCCATTAAAACAGAGGATAGCCATAAAATACAAGTTAAAAGAATTCGACAGGAACCTTACCAATGAATACATCCGGCACAGGCTCAGAGTAGCAGGCTGTTCAGAGGAAATCTTTTCACCGGATGCGATAACGTCTATCCATATTTATTCAAATGGGAATCCCCGGTTGATCAACACGATTTCTGACAATGCCATTTTCGAGGGATATTTAATCAAAAAAAAGCCTGTTGAAAAAGACATTATCGATTCCATAGCTCATAATCTCGATCTTCCTTGTCAGTCAGAAATGTAAATAATGTTTACGCTTTCAGCATCTTCCTACCCAACGTAGTGCCTATTAAAAGAATAGCATTAATCCAGTGCGTTAGGTGATTGCACAGAAAAATAAATTTGATTTAAGCGGTATCGCTTCTTTGTAATATGGATCACGAGTGTTAAAGTTTTTTTTATAAGTGTCGATAACAACTATCGACTATGTGAACAAAGGAGTGACCGCATGATACTTTTCTCTGATGTTTCAAAACGATACGATAAAAAGCCTGTCCTTAATTCAATCTCTTTAATTATAAAAAAGGGGGAACTGCTATTTATAACTGGTCCAAGCGGTGCCGGCAAGACCACCATGCTTAAACTCATCTATTGTTCTGAACGTCCTGACAGCGGCCACATCACGGTTTCTGACTGGGAAGTAAGCAAGTTAGGGCAAAGTGAGATCCCGGAACTGAGACGGAACATCGGGATAATCTTTCAGGATTTCAAACTGCTTACAAACAGGACAGTCTTTGATAATGTCGCCCTTGCACTGAGCATACACGGCATGAACCAGGGAAAAATAAGGCATTACGTGAATGAAGCACTTGAAGAGGTAAAACTTCTTGACAAGGCAAGTCTCTATCCGCAATTTCTCTCAGGTGGAGAGCAGCAGAGGGTTGTCATTGCACGGGCCATGGTGTCAAAACCTGTAGTCCTGCTTGCTGATGAACCGACCGGAGACCTTGATGTTGAAAATGCAAAGACGATCATGGAGCTTTTCAGCAAGATAAACGGTAAAGGCACGACAGTGCTAATAGCAACCCATGATGAAAATCTTTTCCGGAATTCAGGGCACAGGGTCGTTCATATTAATGATCATTATATTGAAAAGGAGTATGTTGGATGAAAAAAAACAAAAGCGCTCCCAAGGGCATGTATATCGAAATCCTCAGATACTCGTTCAAGGCCGCATGCAAAAGCATAGGGCATGACAAGTGGATTAATTTTCTCACCATTCTGTCGGTCAGCATAGGGCTCACTATCCTTTGTGCTTTTGTCCTGATCAACGCAAATATGAATTCAGCTCTCCAGAAGTGGGCCCAAAGCTTTGGCGTTGTGGTGTATTTGAGTGAAGACATAAGCAGAGACGCCGAAGGCGCATTAGAAGAACATTTCCTTAAAGATAACGACATTGAGGAAGTCAACTACATATCAAAAGATCAGGCTGCCGAGGAAATAAAAAAGACACTGGGACAACACGCTGTTATTCTCGATGTATTCAACGAAAGCCCCCTGCCGTCATCTTTTGAACTGAAACTCCGCAGTAAATTCCTTGATCCTGCCCGGGTCAGGGAAAAGGCAGCACAGATGCAGAAACTGGAAGGCGTTCAGGAAGTGCAGTATGGAGAGAAATGGCTCTCATCGCTGAGCACTATCGCAAAGACGCTGAAAATATGTTCAATAGTTTTTGGAACAGCAATATTTATAGCTGTTACATTCATTACCTACAGCACCATAAAGATCTTTCTTCACCGGAGAAGGGATGAGATAGAAACACTTAAGCTGTTAGGTGCGTCCAGGAGCTTTATCAGGCTGCCTTTTCTTATCGAAGGGCTTTTTATCGGGACATTGGGCGGCGCTCTCAGCTCGCTTGGGATACTGGCAAGCTACTCATTTATCATGTATAAAATGGTCGAATTCCTTCCGGCGATGAAATTCATCATGTCATCATTGCCTTCTTCGATATATGTTGTTGTTCCGTTTGGCGGTGCAGTGATGAGCCTGCTGGGAAGTTTTATAGCAATAGGCAAAATAAGGTATTAAATGTTCTTCGGGTCTCGTCGCATGGGAAAAAATGTCCATAAAATAATCTGTGCACATCCGATGAAGCTGTCTGCAATTGCGGGTGCCTTCCTGTTTTTCGCGGGCATTTGCGTAAGTCCGCACTATGCTCAAGCAGAGAAGATAAACAAGCTCCTTGAAATAAAGCAGAAGCTCAAGAAGGCGCTCAACAGCATCAGTGATTCAAGGGCTGAGGAGAAATCCCTGCGCTCGAATATAGAAAACCTGAATGAAACGATCAGCAGGAAGGAGAAAGAACTGCACAGTTATGACAGAAAAATGTCCCGGACGCAGTCAGATATCTCACGACTCTCTCAGGAAATCGACTTGCTCATGGGAAATATGGACGGAAGAAAACAGAATCTGAAGGAATATATCACGTTTCTTTATAAGCAGCAGTATGGGAATGACGGCCTTGCTCTTGTATCGGCGATGGACTATCAGGACCTGGCAAGGAAAAGCAAATATATCAATCTCATTGCCAATTTTGAAGGAAGAGTGATAGAGAAATATGTCAGGGATATCCAGGAAATAAATTCCCGGAGACGGGATATGGAGATGCTTCTTGAAGAACTCGAAGATAGCAAACAGGATGCGCAAGACAGGAAAAAGGCCTTGCAGACAGACCTGTCAAAGAAAGATGAGATACTGTCCAGGGTAAGAGATAAACAGGCAGCTTACGAAAAGAAGGTCAAGGAACTGGAGGAATCGTCACAGAAACTTGAGGGATTTGTCACAACCGGCGACAGGAAGAAGATCCCGGAAGCAATTCTTGGCAGCGGGTTCGGGTCATTGAAGGGGCATTTAACATGGCCTGTACATGGGAAGGTGCTTATCCCGTTCGGGCAGCACAAGGATGCAGTGTACAATATATCTACCATGAAAAACGGCATGGAAATTGAAGCAGGGACTGAAGATGTGCCGAAGGCAGTGGCAGGAGGCAGGGTTATTTATGCCGGCACATTCGAGGGCTATGGAACGCTCATCATTATTGACCACGGCAATGGGTACAACACTGTGTACGGCAATCTGTCCGACGTTCAGCTTAAAAAGGGAGAACTGCTTATTCAGGGAATGGATTTGGGGAAAATAACAAACTCGAAATTCTTAAATACGCCGACCCTGTATTTTGAGATCAGATATAACGGAAAGCCACTGGACCCCATGAACTGGCTTGAAAAAAACGGATAGCCTCTTACAACATCTATCCTCCTGAAGGTATGCGGAAATCGGATTCTCCCGCAGGAGGGTTTTTCAGCAGTTTATCGATCTTTATTCTGAACCTTAAATCATCTATCGATATGGTCAGTTCCGACGGCTGCCAGAATCCATCATAATCCCGGGGTTCAGCATATACTACGGCAATACTTTTCCCGGATGTAATAATATCCTGCTTTACCGGCAGGAGCGTTGCGGCATCAAGCCGAATCTCTTTTTGCCCGGACTGAATTATATATACGTCACCATCTCTCCTGAGTGAGCCGTTATTCATGTTGTCCCACCAGAAGACAGCTCTTGCAAATTCGCTGATCAATCCTGTGAACTTTGAATTGCTTTTGCCTTTCGCATCAAACAATATCCCGTCCACCATAATGAGGTCGTTCACCAGCATCCCGAACTTGTAAACTCTTATGTGTATACGGCCAGCACCCTGGATGAGCAATGATGCATTAATATGGTCTATCGTCTGGAGGTTTTTTTCTATTGTTATGTCAGCAACCGCTTTTAATGTCTGGATGTCATCGCTTGCTTTCATGATGATCTCATCAAGGGAGAGTTCCTTCAGCAGATATTGTGGCGGTGCAGCCACCCTGGGAGCACAACTTATAAAAAATAAAAGAACGGAAACTAAAATAAGGTGAAAGGCGGTGTTAAAAAAATAATATTTCAATAGCTTCCTCGACATTCTTGACACCGATCATCTCTATATCCTGTCCTGTCCTGCCTCCGGCATTATTAGTGGGGACGATGCCTTTCCTGAATCCCAGCTTCGCTGCCTCTTTGATCCTTGTATCTGCCTGGCTTATGGCCCTTACCTCTCCTGACAGTCCGACTTCGCCGAATGTGAACGTGCCGGCATCTATGACACTGTTTTTAAAAGAGGAGGCTATTGCAGCGATGATGCCCAGATCAATCGCAGGTTCATCTATCCTGAGCCCTCCCACAACATTCACAAAGATATCCATTCCACCCAGATGCATGCCGAGGCGTTTATCAAGGACTGCGATCAGGAGATTGATCCTGTTATAGTCTACGCCGAGGGCTGTACGCCTTGGAACTCCAAAGTTTGTTGCGCTCACGAGGGCCTGGATCTCAACCAGTAAAGGCCGTGTTCCCTCAAGGCTGACCGTGACGACCGATCCCGGTACGTTCAGAGGCCTCTCTGATAAAAATAGCTGTGAAGGGTTGTCAACCTCTTTCAGTCCTGACTCCTGCATTTCGAATACCCCAATCTCATTTGTCGAGCCGAACCTGTTTTTCACAGCGCGGAGTATTCTGAAAGGATGTCCCTTGTCTCCTTCAAAATAGAGGACTGTGTCAACGATATGCTCCAGCACTTTTGGCCCTGCGATGGCGCCCTCTTTGGTAACATGTCCAATGATGAAAAGAGGAATAGCATATTTTTTTGCGAAGAACATGAGTTTCGTCGAGCACTCTCTTATCTGACCCACCGAACCCGGGGCAGAAGGGAGGTCCAGTGAAAAAACCGTCTGGATGGAGTCTATCACGATCACCTGCGGATCAATATCCTGCGCGACAGAGATAATACCCTCAAGTGAGGTTTCCGGAAGGAGGATTATCTTATCAGAGGCTATGTTGAGCCTTTCAGCCCTGATCTTGATCTGCTCAGGAGATTCTTCACCGGAAACATAAAGGACTTTGCCCAATTTTGCGAGACCACGAAGTGACTGAAGAATAAGTGTGGATTTACCGATGCCGGGGTCTCCGCCTATGAGGACAACTGACCCCATAACTACGCCGCCGCCCAAAGTCCTGTCGAGTTCCTTTATGTCTGTAGAATGTCGTGCTCCCGTAGATGCAGAGATCTCTGTGAGTATGACGGGTTCAGCGGTCTTCTGGCGTTTCAGTTTTGTGATGCGTTCTTCTTCAGCAAAACTGTTCCACTCTCCGCAATCAGGGCATTTCCCGAGCCATTTTGGGCTTGCATACCCGCAGCTTTGACATTGAAAAAGGATCCTGGAACGAGACATAGGCTATTGTAGCACAGAGGGCGTGCTGTTGACTTTGAAAGCTGAATTCTGTTAATTTTGAATCTTGATTTTCCCGCGAATCTGCTTCCTGATCTTCGGCGGTGTAGCTCAGTCGGTTAGAGCATACGGCTCATATCCGTAGTGTCGCTGGTTCGAGTCCAGCCACCGCCACCAACTACGTGCTCATGTCCTCACATTAATGATATCTCCCGAAAACAGGTAACCCTGATAAATGGCAGCCCCTTCGCTTGCAACTTATTGTCGTTTAAGCTTCAGGCCCAAAAACCGATAAGATAAGTGTTTGATATTTGGGTGTAATTGATCATCCCTGTACAGGGAATGCGGATGACTGATTACAAAAGGAGCACAAGACATGGCTGAAGAAAAAAGCTGTCTTTCATTGGACACAAAGCTGCTCAGCGAGGCGATCATTGAGCTGAATATTTCCCGCCACAATGTCTCTGTCTACCCTGAGAACCACCCGATACTCAAGAGGTCCCTGAACCAGGCATTCAGCATCTTTCAAAAGCTGTTTGAACTGAGAGATGAGGTAATGCTTGCTGTGGCAAAGGACGTCATAGTTGTCGATGGAAGCACCCTCGACAAGAAAAACCCGGTCTTCAGGGATTTTGCTTCATGCCTGGGCAAGAAAAACATTGCGGCTGTTACTTTCTATAGAGGCATGACAGAAGTGGAGATGTTTTATTTCCATCAGTTCCTTCAGAAAGATATAGGAAACGTATCTTCAGAATGCATTCAAGAGGTGTTTGATAGTCAAAAGCTCAAGCACATCAAGGTAAGCCTTATTGATTATTCAGTATTTACACTTTCAGAAAAAGACACGGAGGCTATGGAGGGGCCGTCTCTATGCGAACTGTATGTGCATGGTCTCCTTGAAGGCAGACTGTCTGCTGAAGATACGTCTTCCATGGTTCAGAAGATCTCACCCCGTGAGCTTGCTGTTTTTTTCAACGGCCTGGCGCCGGAGGAAATCGCAGAGGAAAACTACACCAGTGTTATAACTACTTATGTACGGAAGACGTCAGAACGCAGATTTTCCGGTGCTGAGATGAAGAAGATCATGAAGTTCATAAATAACCTGCGTCCTGAGCTGAAACAACAGTTTCTCTCTTCTACGATCAACACACTCTCAGGTGAGGGGGATTCTTTAAGGGAGGCACTGTGCGATATGGGTGCTGATGAGGTTGTTGAGCTGCTCAAGCTGATAAACGAGCAGATGGTCAAGATCCCGGAGGCGCTGAAGAACGTGCTTCAGAAGTTTTCCCAGCTTAACAACTCAGCATATGAAGCTGTATCTTATGGGAATGGAATCATAGAGGACGACATCCTTTTTGCGCCAGAAATTACGGGACTTCTCAACAACACTGATTTCAAGTCATTTGTATCTGATTCATACCAAGATGAAATTCAGAGGCTTTTGCAGCAGGATGTTAAAGATTCAAACACGCAGTGGCTGAGGGCAATTTCTCTGGAGACGGCCCCTGAATTTATCGAGCGCGCCTACTCAGACACAGTCATCAGTATTCTCAGGAGTGAAATAACTGGGAGCATCGAGGCTGAGGACACGGAATTTCTTCTGCAAGCACTGAAAGAGCAGGCAGCTCACTTTGCTGGAACAGGACAGTACGGACAGATACTGAAGATACTTGATGTGATGGGATCCGTTTCCGAGGATCTGAAAATACAAGCCAGTGTTGAAATGTCAGATGAATATTTCTATTCTCCGGAATTTCTGAATATCCTTATCAGTTCATTCAGATTTTTCGGACGGACATCGCGGGAGGAAGTTCGGCTTATATGTGAACGCTATGGAGACAATATGATAAAGCCCCTGATGGACGTGCTGGCCGATGAAACTTCTCAAACCATAAGACGGTTTATTCTGAGCCTAATAACAGGTTTCGGGGAAGGGGCTGCACATGAGGCATTAGAGAAAGTCCGAGATGAACGCTGGTTCATAAAAAGGAACATGCTTTTCATCCTCTTTGAGTGCGGGAACACCGATCAACTGAAAAAGGCCTTTTCGCATTGCAGTCATGAGAATCCGAAAGTTGCCATAGAGGCTGTAAGATGCCTCCTGAAAGCTAAGGATCAGCGCGGCATCAGTGAGCTGAGGAAACAGATGCGCTCAAGTGACAGGGAAGTATGCATGAAGGCAATAACGGTCGCCGGCACGTTCCAGGTCAGAGAGGTTGTCCCTGACCTGATTCATATGCTGAGGAAAAAAGCACTCACAGGAGATGAGTATGAGGACAAGATACCTGCTGTACGCGCTCTCGGCCTTATCGGCGACCCGGGTGCCATTGACGAGCTTATGAGCATCCTTGGGGAAAAAACATTTTTTTACAGGGCATCACTCGATAAGCTGAAGTCCGAAGTCCGGACCATAATGAAAAACCACTTTCAGGAACGTGCAACTGTACAAGGGAAAAGAAGGGATTGGGCAAGTAGATGGAATATCCGGTAAAAACTGAAACAGAAAATAAGGCGGAGGACATAAGTGGTTTTATTACAGCACTTGTTATTGCGATCTCAAATTATTCACTCTATTCAAAAGAACATGAGTCTTTCGGTGAGTTTGCAGGGAGATGTTTTTCAGCTCTTCAAACGATCATGCAGGAGAAAGTCGAGATAATGATCTTTGAGAACGAACTTATAGTAAACAGGGTGCCGGTCAGAAATGGCGGGCTGCATATAAACAATCTGATTGCGCGTATGAGAAAAAAAGGCGTATTGCGTGTCGAGATCCTTCAGGGGGTATCACATCATGAGATGACATCTTTTATTATGGATATGGCGCAGACCGGACAGAAACTAAAAGGATATCCCAATATCATGAGCGGTTCGGTCGACTTTCTGGTTTCGAGTGCTCCTCCCGAGGGTTACGAAAGCAATTCTGTGCCTGCATTCGTTGAAGAGGGTGTAGAGAAGGTCAGGTCAGCATTCGGCTCAGGATCGGTGTTCAGGCAGGTTGACATCAAGGGACTTGAAGATGTGGTCATGGGTTTTATCTCGGTCTTCAGGAGGGAGGCCAGCATCCTGAAATACTTGAGCCCGGTTAAATCATTCAGCGAATATACCTATACCCACGCAACCAATGTTTCACTGCTTTCAGTTCTGCAGGCTGAGTCTCTTGGCATCGGCCAGGAATTTCTTTATGAGATAGGTTTGGCTGCGCTACTGCATGACGCCGGAAAGCTGTTTGTTCCAAAAGAAATCCTGGAGAAACAGGGGAAACTTGAAAGCCATGAATTTGAGGAGATAAAGAAACACCCTCTGTATGGAGCACGCTATCTTGCAAAGATCACAAGCTTGCCGCATATTGTGCCGGTCATAGCATTTGAGCATCATATCAAATATGACGGCACAGGCTACCCTTCTCCGGGACGGAATGATAAAAAGCAGCATGTCTACAGCCAGATCGTTGCAATTGCCGATTTCTTTGACGCACTCAGGAGTAGAAGACCCTACAGGGAAAGCATGGAGATCGAAGAGATATTCGTGCTGATGAAAAAGTGTAGCGGTACGGATTTTAACCCGTTCCTTATTGATAACTTTATCAATCTTATCCATTCATCATTGAATAAGTAAGAAAATCTTTACCACACATAGTTTCAGTTTGCGCCTGATTTCCGGACTGTTGTCCACGACAATTTCAGGCATTGCCAAATGAGAAAAATTGTGATAAAAATAAGTCATAAACTTTTGTCCTGATATATTTGGAGGTATTATGAAAATTATTTTCTCATTTCTGGCAATTGTGCTGCTTTTCATATCAATTACGTTTGCGTCTGCTAAAGAAGCTGAAGAAATAAAAGAGCCCGCTGAAGCGCAGGAAAAACATGAAATATTCAATTTTAATAAAGTAAAGGTTGAGCAGTTTATATCGCCTGAGCTCTGCAGGGACTGCCACTCTGAGATATTTAAACAGTGGGAAGGTTCCATGCACAGCAAGGCGTTCGTTGATCCTGTATGGCGTGCGGCTACAAAGCTTTTTAACAAGGATGTAAAAACTGAGGATCAGATCCTTGAGATGAAGGCGTGTGTGAAATGCCATACGCCGCTGGGCTTCCGCTCCCATTCCATAACTTCGCCTGATGAAGATTATGACAAGCTTGCTGAACTTCCTGCCCAGGGGATTTTCTGCAACTGGTGCCATAACATAAGCGAAGTAAAAGGTCTCGGGGATGCCCACTATGAGGTGGCGCCCGGAGGCGGTGAAGATGACCCGTCAACAATGCTGGGGCCTTTTAAAGATTCAGACTCGCCTTATCATCCAACAAAATATTCAGAGCTGCATACGAAATCAGATTTCTGCGGCCTCTGCCATAATGTATCCCATGCCGGGAATCACATCCCGATCGAGCGTACCTATGATGAGTGGAGGAACAGCCCGTACTATACAGGAAAGCCTGAAACAACGGTCAACTGCCAGGATTGTCATATGCGACAGCGTCCGGGAGTGCCAGCGACAGGGAAGACCAAGCGGCCTGACAACCCCGGGAAGGCATGTGACATGGGACCGGACAGGCCCCATATCTGGACGCATTATTTTGTCGGAGGCAATGCAATTGTCACAAAACTCCTTGGAAGCGAGACTCACGCACAGATGGCTGTAGAGCGGCTTCAGCATGCTGCAGACCTGCAGATACTGAAGAACATCTCTTACGGGAAAGAAGAACTCTCCCATGTGCGTGTTAAAGTTATTAATTCTGGCGCCGGCCATTATCTTCCTACAGGGCTTACCGAGGTGAGACAGATGTGGCTTGACGTGAAGATAACCGACGCAAAAGGGAAAGTACTGTTGCGTTCCGGCGAGGTTGACATGAAGGGGAACATCGATAAAAATGCAGTTGTTTATCATACAAAGCTCGGCAATGAAAAAGGAGAACCTGAGCTGAACGTCGCGCTCGCTGACAGGATACTCTATGATCACAGAATTCCGCCGAAAGGGTACATGATTGAAAGTTATGCATTCTATATTCCTGAAGATGCCGTATCTCCATTGAATATTGAAGTGAGCCTGAAATACCGGAGCGCTTCACAGGAGTTGGCCAGGGTGCTGCTTGGTGAAAATGCCCCGGAGATCCCCGTGATTAACATGGCAAGCGTTACTGAAAAAATCGAGGTTCAGAAGTGAGACAATTGATAAACCGCACGATAATGCTTCTGGGAATTACCCTGTTTACAGTCAGCGGATGTTCAGCGCCCCCAGATAAAACTGAAGTTGAAGAGACCATAGTAAAGTATTTTGAGGTTAAGGGGAATAAGGTTGTTGAGCTCAATATCGGCAGTATCAAATCTATAGAGATCAGTGAAAAAACATATATGGGAACGCCCGGCTATATGGTTGATATTCCTTTAATAACTCTCCAGCCTGTTGAAAATGTAGGGGATGTATGGAACTACAAAGAAGGCGAAAAGACCACCTTTCAGAATGCGCGGATTATGATCCAGCAATCTACGGGGCCGGACAAGAGGTGGATCATTTCATATATCTCAGGGATAAGCGCTCAATAGCCTGTTTTATCTCTCAGGATTTTTTTTGCTGTGGGGTCTGAGGCACCTCAGATCCTGCTATTTCACCACATGATGAGTCTGTCATGGGCAGTTATCAGGTCGAGAAGCTCATCGGCAGACCTTTCATACAGGTTTACCACGGTGACGCTGTTTGACAGCCTCTCTGTTTCGATAAGTCTATCCACGGTTGGATCAATATCTCTCTTGATAATGTACAAAACTTTCATGATAACCTCCTGATCGGGAAATAAGTGAATGCCACATATAAATGTTTATGTTGCGTCATCCCCGCGAAGGCGGGAATCCAGTCTATTCTCTCTGGATTCCGGGTCAAGCCCGGAATGACAATAAATGGAATATATAGGACGGCAGCAATAGTTTTAATAGGGATCAATGATATCGTATTCCAGCAGTTTCTCAGCCAGGTCTTCGGTCGAAATGAACTTGAAGCCTTTGTTCTTCTTTGTCGTTGTGTAGATGTCTACTTCTGCAATATTTGCTATCTCCAGATTCTGCTGTGTGTAGGGGTCGCTGTAGATCTTTCTGTCAAGAACGTACACGTCGACTTTGTCATCCATCATGATGAGGCCGGCAGCCATCCTGAAGGCCTCGCACTGCCTTTCCCGTGCAAGTACTGCTATTTTTTTTGGCATTTTCTCCTCCTAATCTTGATTATGTATTGCCTTTGCTCGAACCAGGCTTACTCCAAAAGAATCTGAGTTAAAATATAAGCACCTTATCGCATTCGTTGTGCATCAGGGAATTCTGATACTGCGTTGCGTTGGCAATTCCTGATGGAATTTCATTTTCACTGAGATACCTTCCGTCCGCGCTGAAATTGCAGATGCTCATTTCAACGTTATCCAGTTCCCTGAGGTTGGCGACCCCGCCGTTCTTAACGAGGTAGATACCGTCATCTGTCATGAAAATGCTGACATGATGCCCTCTTTTCAGTGCGGCTTTGGTGATCTCGATGATCTTGTTCGCATGAGGGGTGGATGTAATTAGAATCCCGAGGTTCATAGTTTTTCTCCATGATCCGGCAAAGCCGGACCCAAGTTTATTGCCACTAAGACACTAAGGCGCCAAGATTTAATAAACAATTTTTCACCTTGTGCCTTTGTGGTTCGTAATTTCATTTTGAATTTAACCGTTATCTTCCTGAATATCCTTCTATCACACACTTGTGCATGTTCTTTGCGAGTGTGGTCATGAACATCAATCCCATCTGGACTTCCGGGTCCCGCATCAGGGAAACAAGGTTTCTGATACTTGGCCTGGGCGGTGTTGTCGCAAACTCCGTAACGGTCTTTGACATGCACCTGGTCATCCCGCCCATGATATCCTTGATCTGGGGCGATGAAACCTCCTCCACAAATGATGATAGGAGGGCGGCCATCCTCTGGACCATGCTGCCTGAAATGATATTTGAAAAGAAGCTGAGCATGTACGAAGCTTCCACAAGGGTTTTCAGGTTGCCTGATTTCTGAAGCTCTTTCAGGGAACGGAGCGCCTCAACCATTGAAGGGTCTGCAGCCTCTGCGCTTAGTTCCATCAGATTCGACGCCATGGCAGCATTCTTCGCAACCATCGTATCGATAAGGCCGTCTTTGAGAAACGTCATGGCCTGTACTGCCTGAAGCAGGGTGTCCAGCGCTCCGGCCTCATGTAGTTCAACCAGCCTGTCAAGCATGGTATTCACTGCTTCTGCTGTCTTTTCATTGGATAGCTTTTCGGACAAAACGCCGTTCATGGTAGTGACATCGTTCATGTTATAAAACCCCCTTTGCTGACAGCCAATAGAGCCTGTTGTACCCAAGCTTCATCCAGTGCAGCATCCGCGAAGGCGGCGTTGGCTTCGGCGGGGTCTTGTAGTTGAACCATACATAGGTTGCTTCATCAAACCCTGTTTCCACGAAGCATACTACCTTGCCGTCATATTCGCTTGAGGATTCACCTTCGAGTATCTCTGAGGTAAGCCTTTCAGCAACCACGTCTGACTGGAAATGCGCAGTGGAGCCGGCTTTGCTTATCGGCAGATCCGTGGTATCCCCGACCACATAGACATTGTCATAGCCGGCATTCCTGAGCAGTTTTCTGTCTGTTGTGACCCATCCGTCGCTGCCCATTCCCGATTCCTGTATCACTGGCGCTCCCTTATGCGGAGGTATCGCAACAAGGAGGTCATAGCTCAGTTCTGTCCCTTCCATGGTGCGGACCACCTTGTTCCTGGCGTCGATTTCTTCCATGTTGAAGAGGGTCTCGTATTTGATCCCCTTCTGTTCGAACCGGGGGACTGCCCAGTTCGCCACAGGCTCAAGCGCATGAAGCCTGTTGATTGGGTAGGTATAGTAAATCTCGGTCTTGTCGAGGATATCCCTTTCTTTCAGGTAATCATGGAGCATGAAGGTAAATTCAAGAGGGGCCACGGGACACTTGTGGGGCACTCCTACGGTTACCACGATCCTGCCTCCTTCAAATTTCCTGAGCGCGTCGCGCAGTTTTTTTGCAGCTTCCATCTCATAAAAATGATGCGCGCCCTCGCGAAAGCCGGGTATCTCTTCCGGCACTACCTTCGACCCTGTTGCTATTACGAGATAGTCGTAATGATGCTCTTTCCCGCTTTTGGTGATCACCACATTGTTGTCCCTGTCGATCCTAACTGCAGGATCAACAAAAAGGTTGATATGCGGATCAAGCAGTTCCCTCTGTTTCCTCACGATCTCATCAGGCCTGATCTTGTCAAAAGCGATATACAGAAAACCCGGCTGATATACATGGTCCGGTTTGTCAGTTATCATGTTGATGACAACCTTGCCATCGATAAGCTGGCGGTAGAGATTTCTCGCCAGCAGATTTGCGGTAACCGTTCCTCCAGTGCCGCCGCCAACAATTACAATCCGTTTTGTCATAGTACCCCCTTTATTAAAGACTTCCTGCAGCAAGCTGCAGGGAATACGCTTGTTATTTATTTAATTTTTTTCATTACAATGCGCCAGTAACCTTCTTTTTCCTCCATGTCGATGAATTCCTGGCCGACTTTCTTTATCCATGCAGGCGCGTCAACAGTCGTGCCCTTTTCACAGGACAGCAGCTCGATTACTGTCCCGACTCCCGCAGATTTTACCCCCTTGATCAGCTCCATGAGCGGACCCGGACAGGCTGAACCTCTTGCATCAATAGTCCGGTCAATCTTTAACTCTGACATTGTATTTCCTCCTTTTTTCAGATGGAATGTTCACAGCGAACAAAAACTTTATTCAGTATTTTGCAAAATGAATGCCATACGGAGCGAGGGTGAGTTATCAAACAAAATCAACAGGATGTAGAAATGCCAAATTCTTTCAGAAATGATCGGGTCAAGCAATAAATCTTTACCGGCAGCGAAATGAACAGGCTAACATTCTATGAATAAATGCTTTTCATGGAGTGAAAGAATTATTGCGCCAGAAAGAAATCTTGCACCACTGCGACATGCCAGAAATTTTTCTTGTGCGAATGCTATTGACACACTTCTGATTTCGTGATAAAAGTCATTTAGCTTGTTCATGGCAATTTGGTGAGGGGGAGAGGTTGCATGTATCAAAGAATTCATTGTCAGCATGATTGTACTGTTCATTCTTTGAAATAACCGAATGATTCCATTTCGGACAGAACCCACTCGTCCTGTATCAGCTCGTCGCTGTCGATATGCTTTACGCTCCTCGCATATTCTTTCAGGAAGCAAAAGGCCATCCGCTTTTTAGGGGAGTTCAGTTTTGTCTCCATATTGGTGGCGGTGTCTTTAATGGCCCACCTCACGCCAAGGTTCTTTATGACATCGTCAACCTCGCTGCTAACATAAGACTGGACCACCATGGTCAATGAGCCGCCGTCCCCTGTGACCAGTTTCATGGGCTGATGAGGTTCGCTCAGTTTTATTCTGTTATCTTTTGCCCAGGCTGTTATATCAGGCACATACTGCAGATTGTGGATAAAATATTCCTTCCCCAGATTTTTCAGTACAGCATCATAGTCCTTAACCGAAATCATGATCCCCCTCCTCCTGTTGTTAATATCTTCCCCATTAACATCTTTTCCAGCACAAAGGGCAACTCAGCGTTGATATTTCTATGACCGACAAAAGAGATTTTACATTCTTGCTTTTTACGCAATTTTTGTTCTTTGTCCTTTTCTAAACTCATAATTCCTGACTCTTAACTCATTTTTAAAGGTGTCGCATAGAAATTCTACGCAGACTACCCTTTGGGACTCTTTTTTTTGTCACGATATGTCTTGTATAAAAACAGAGTTCATCATACTTATCTGTACTAAAGAATACTCCCTCTCATGTCGATAACACCAGCATATGGAATACAAGGTCGTCATACAGGAAAATCTGGAGAACGGGGGGATATATATCCATACTTTTTACCTCGACCCGCTTTATCTTGATGAAGCAATGAGATTCATGAAAATGGATTTTCATTCTGACTGTGTCTTTATTGTAGAGTATTCCCTGAACTGATCCTGCCCTCTGTCATTTCCTCAAAACTCCCCCGACCGGTCTCCATGCGGAAGGGCGTTTGGCTGGTGATGGCTTGAAGCTTTCCACAAGGTCTCCGATTTTTGCGTTGTGGAAGTCACTTATTTTTATCCCAGCCTTTTGTCCCGCGACTGCCTTTTGAACGGTCTTATCTTCAATATGCATTGATTCGATAGATCCTGTATAGACTGGGCCCGTTGCGGAGATTACGCGGAAATGCTGACCCACTGCAAGATGTCCGCTCATGACCTCACATCCGATGATTACGCCCTTTCTGCTGCTTTTGAAAAGGGCTATCACTTTGGCGCTTCCTATAATGTTTTCTTCTGGTGCCGTGCGCGTGATCAAGCTCTCAGCGATGTTTCGGATATCCTCTGTCAAATGATAGATCACCTCATGCAGGCGTGCTTCGACTGCGTGTTCTTTCAGTTCTCTGTCAACGCCGGGCGGAACGCAGACCTGAAAGCCAACTACGAGCCTGCTGCCTGTCTCTGCGATCAGGATGTCAGACTTATGGATGTCACCCACCCCGCTGGAAATGATATGTACGTCTACTTCAGCCGGAGCTGCTTTCAGAATACTTGCGGAAACTGCCTCAACACTTCCGGCAGAATCGCATTTAAGGACGATCTCAAGTTTTGGCTTTGAAGACTGTTCAGCAGGGTGATGCTCAATATGCTGGTGAAGCGCCTGCCATGCTTTGCTCTTTTCAGGAGCTATTGGATAGAAGGATTTTTCATGCCTGTGTGCCATCGTTGTCTCTCAAGCAAATGGTATCACTTCTGATGGCTGAGCACAAGCGCGGATAGATAATGAGAGTGCAAGTAAGAACGAAGGAGTGTCATTCCCGCGAAAGCGGGAATCCAGAGAAATATTGTATGGGTTTGATTAATCAACCCCCTACTGGATTCCGGGTCAAGCCCGGAATGACAGATCGAGTATGCTTTAGGGATTAGGACCAGGTAAAAGTGATGGAGGCATAAAGTGAAATAATGTGAACAATTACGGCATGCTGACGGCTATCTCGTAGCTGCCTACGGACGCCTTGTCTGCCATGCCGCGTTTCCAGAGCAGGTCAATGACTTTTGCTTTTGATGTCTTGGGGACCATGAGGATCAGCTTTGAACCAAGCCCTGAGAGCGTCTTCCATTCATCCGCCTTTTCAGGGGTGATGCTGCCTTCGGTCTCGACTTCCATGATCGCGAGGACGAGCCCGTGGTTTTCGAGGATGAGGTCAGGGTAATGGCCCTTGTATTCATTCTTCTTTTCATCCCCTGAATTGGCCTTGACGCTGGTATAGTCCCGTGAGAGCTTTTCTTTCAGGTAAGAGACCATCCAGTTATGAATCAGTTGTTCGTTCTGCATAACTTATTTATTTAACCACAGTGGACACAGAGACAACTCTTATTCCCTCTGTTTTTTCGAGGTGCTTCTTTTTACAAATTCATTTTGTAGGCCAGGTTCAGAATAAAGTCAGGTGCACCTGACCTGTTAATATCTTCTGTCAGTGACAGGTCGAAGCTTCTTTTCCCTTTCTGGTATCTTCCCCCGAATGCGAGAAGCCAGGCCTCCCTGTCAACGGCGAGCAGGTCTGTTTCCGGATATATGGATGACTGTCCCTGTACCTGCAGGAGCAGGCTGAATCCTCTGCCGAGGTCAGCCTCAATAGCAGCGCCTCCAAATATAAAATCATCAAGCTCTATTTTTTCGTGTCCTTTTACATCACCCGGAAAGACCCCGCCGATGTTCCAGTGGGTCATAATGCGGTCTGTGATCTTTTTATCAAGAAGGACAGAAATCAGCGCATCCACACTTCCGTTGCCGTAACCCTGTTTGGCGTTTCCGACAGGAATTTCAACATCACCTTTTATGCTTATTTCAAAACCGTCTGAAGTGATCAGAGGTTTTTTCAGGCCCAATCTGATATCGCCGATCCTAATCCCGCTTTTCCCTTTGATAAACAGGGTGCCGTCTTTTCTGTCTTTTATTTCATAAAGGAAATCGTTATTCGGCCTGTCGCTCCTGCCGTAATCAGGAAAACCGAATGAGTTGTGATAGTCCTCCAGAAAACCGTCCATGAAACCTCCGCCGATGATCAATACCGGAATATCCATGTCGAATTCGACATGGTCTTTTATCATTCTTTTATATCTGAACGCGAGTTCTGTGGCTTCCATATCAAGGGAGATGATCCAGTCAGCAGAGCGTTGCACCGTGTATGTGCTGGAATGTGAAAGGCTGTATGACATGGAGTTTTCCATAGCAGCTTTTTCGAGATACGGCTGTCCGGCATGAAGGAAGATCGGATAAAGGTTTTTGATCTGAAAGGGGCCTTCAAAGGAAAATCCTCCGGTGAGCGGGAAGATGAGAAGCATGAAGACAATTACAAGGACACCTGACAGAGTTTTCATTAGGAACTCTTCCCCAGTTCTTCCTTGTTTTCCATCAAAGCCTGTACCGGTTTTAGTCCATAAGGACTGCCTTTTTCTATGGCAGTCAGGACTGTGCCGCCGCCTGTGAAGAAATAATATTTTGAACTGTCGAGGATGGACAGGTAGAGCCCGGGGCAGAGGTTTTTGAATTCCTGGAGGGTATCGCCGCCCCCGTACATTTTCAGGGCGGTCTTATTCTCATCCAGTGTTTCGTCCAAAGCCTTTGAGCCTTCACAGAAGTGCGGGGTGAATCCCATTACAGCATTCACAAAAATGGTCCGCGCAGCGTGCACCGCTTCAGACACTTTTTCATCAATGAATGAGCGGGGGTCGATATCGAGGACAAATTTGTACTTGTCGTTCTTTTTAAAATCTTTTATCGAGATCCTTCTGTGCCGTCCTTCGAGTTTGCCGTCCATGGTCTCTGATTCAACGAGATAGGGAAGTTCGAGGATCTTATTTCTTTCCCTGTCGATTGCGACAAGGTCTTGCGCGGCACGGATATCTTCTTCAGCGATCCCTTCAATGGATATCCCGTACTTGGCGCAGAGGTAACCATTGTATAACACCCCGCCCAGTATGAGTTTGTCCGCCTTTTCATAAATTGCGTAGAGCGGGCCGATCTTCGTGTCGTATTTGGACCCTGCAATGACTGCAAGGAACGGCCTTTCCGGGTTCATGACATTATTCAGGTTCTCTATTTCCTGCTGCATGAGGAAGCCGGCATAGGAAGGGATGAACTTTGTAATATCGTATGTGGAGACATGTGGCTGCCAGGAGCCAAAGGCGTCATTCACATACACATCGGCAAGCTGTGAAAGCTGCACTGCAAAGTTGTCCCTGAAAAAACCTTCCCCCTCCTCACCGCGGAACCATCTTGTGTTCGGGAGGTAAATGCCGCCGATCTTTCGATCTCTTAGATCTCTCAATGACCTGAATACCTCATCACATAATCCCGCCATGCCGAGATCCGGATCGATCTCACACGTGGGGATGTGGAATTTCGTGTGCAGCTTGCGTTGTAAATATTCAACTATCGGCTCTACAGAATCCCCGGGATTGCAGGTGATCTTTCCTGTCTTCTTGTCCTTAGGCCTGCCGATATGTGTCATGAGGACCGGACGTCCTCCCCGGTCAACGATGTAGTAAAGAGTTCCCATTGTCTTGTCTATTCTGTAGGGGTCTTTGATAGCGCCTTTTTTGACAACATTGTGATCAAACCTGACAAGGACGACCTTATTGTTAAGGTCAGCTTCCTGGATAAGCGGGAGTCTTTTATCTAAGCTATTTGAAGACATACGACATTGTAGCAGAAGAAGGATTTTTTGAAAAGATAAAAATAGGGACACATCCCATTTTTTATCAATAATAGAACATATAACAAACAGAAAAATGGGATGTGTCCCTATTTTTATCCCTATTTTTATCCTGTATAATGGTTACATGCCCTATGTCATATGGATAACAGGCCTGCCGGGAAGCGGAAAGAGCACGATTGCATCTGCGCTAAAGGAGAGGATTGATGAGGCGGTAATACTCCGTTTGGATGATCTGAGAAAGATCGTCACGCCTGAGCCGACCTATTCTGATGTTGAAAGAGATCATGTTTACCGCTCACTTGTGTACATGGCGAAGACACTGTACGAACTTGGGCATACTGTCATCATTGATGCTACCGGCAATAAGAAATTATGGCGGGAGCTTGCCCGGAGCCTGATCCCTGAATTTTTTGAAATCTATCTTAAATGCCCCCTTGCCGTGTGCAGGGAGCGTGAAAGGACACGTTTTGATACGCACAGCGCGCCAAAAGGCATTTATGAAAAAGGCAAGACAGGGGCGCCTGTGCCGGGAGTAAATGTTCAGTATGAGGAACCGGAACATCCGGAACTGATCATTGATACAGAGAAGGAGTCTCCAAAGGAAGCGGCAGAGAAGATAATCCAACTAATTTAACGGAGGTCCCATGAAATCTTATCGTAAAGAGCTTTGGTTCAATATCCCGACACGCCGCGCATTTGTCAATATCACGCGGCAGGTGGATGAATGTCTCAGGGAGAGCGGCATAAAAGAAGGGTTGATACTCGTAAATGCCATGCACATAACCGCCTCGGTTTTTATTAATGATGATGAATCAGGGCTTCATCTTGATTACGAAGCATGGCTGGAAAAACTTGCTCCACATGAACCTGTTTCACAATATCACCACAACAGAACAGGAGAAGATAATGGTGATGCACATTTAAAAAGGCAGATCATGGGCCGGGAGGTCGTTGTTGCCGTGACAGACGGGAAACTGGATTTTGGCACGTGGGAGCAGATTTTTTACGGAGAGTTCGATGGGCGAAGGAGAAAGCGGGCGCTTGTGAAGATCATCGGGGAATAGACAGAGGGATAAAAGCTGTCAGCTATCAGCAGTCAGCTCATAAATATTTTTTACCAGTCTTTTTTGATAGCTGAAAGCTGATTACTGACCGTTTTCTTATTTTGTCGATTATAGAAATTTTCGTCAGCCTCACCTTTGTGCCTTTGCTCCTTTGTCCCTGTGTGCCTTCTATTGGAACAGAGTTCGCTATGCTATAAGTCATTATAATATGGACTAAACTATTCTTTCGTTACCCTCACATCAACAGAGTGAATTCCTTTATCACCATCAGGGAAGGTCCTTGCAAAAAGAGACCCTGATTCCTGTATCTTTCCTGACTTGTCGGTCCCGCGTACTTTGATCGTATATTTCCCCTCTTTCGAAGGGTTCCAGTCATAGCTCCATAAGACCCAGGACCATTTAGATAACGGTTCCTTCATTTGGGCGTCTTTCCAGGTGTCTCCATCGTCAAGTGAGACTTGCACTTTGCTTACCCCAAATCTGCCAGCAAAGGCGATCCCGCCGATCACATAATTACCAAAAGGGA
This sequence comes from Nitrospiraceae bacterium, assembly GCA_003599425.1. GTDB lineage: Bacteria > Nitrospirota > Thermodesulfovibrionia > UBA6902 > UBA6902 > SURF-23. Next base: position 23,640 of record QZKC01000019.1, read on the forward strand.
TCTCCTTGCCTGACATCGGCATCAGGATCTGTGATCTTATCGGCATGACCGCCTCATCCGACCAGCCTTTTCTTTCCCAGTAGCCTTTGTAATCAAAATTCACGAGTTCTATCTTTGAAAGCCATTTCACGTTCTTCATGCCGTAAATGCCAGGCACGATGGCGCGCAGGGGGTGACCGTGTTCTTTCGGCAGGGCGGCGCCGTTCATTCTGAATGCAAGAAAGACATCTTCGGAAAGTGACAACTGATAGGGGATGCTGTCGCTGTAGCCGTCTTCCGCGTAAAAAACAGTCTTGCTGATGCCCGGACGTGGTATGGCCTTTTCGATGATCTTTCTCAGGGTAACGCCATCCCACAGGGCGTTCCCTATCGCGTCTCCGCCAACAGGATTGCCGATGCACTCAAGGGTCACAAATTCGGTCTTGTCCTTCATTGCTTCGATTTCGCTCAATGAGAGGGTATAAGGTTTTTCGACAAGTCCCTCGACGCGCAGCCTGAAGGCTGCGGGGCTGACATCAGGGACTTTCGATGAATATGAGGTAATGTAAAATTCATTGTTCGGGGTTATCTCTTTTGCAGTAAATCCCATGAAGTTGACAGTACCTTTCATTAGCAGTGCATGTTTTTCTTCTTCTGTTGTTGCATAAGCATACTGGTATATACTGTCAAATACGGATACGCCGAACCCGAGGCCAATGGTCCCAAGCCCTATGCCTTTGAAGAGTTCCCGTCTGCTGATACGATTATTCATTCCTGATATTTTAAATATCACAGAATGTTAACACTGTCAAATGAGAGCTGATCGCTTACACTTTATTAAGGTTGACTAATGCTTAATGAGATAGGTTATAATTTAATTCACATAATGTTCAGGCGCCCTCATGGGCTTAAAGGGGAATCCAGTTAAATGCTGGAGCGGACCCGCCGCTGTAATCCCGATTTCCTTTTTCGGAATTCACAGTCTCTACTCCTGAACGCCACTTGTTACTATTACAGGGAAGGCGCGTAGAGACCGGGAGAGCCAGAAGACCTGCCTGAGCAACGCCTCACAACAAGCCTTCGAGGAGAGGGGCTGTGAGGGTAAAGGTCTAACTTTTATCCCCCGGCTTTCAGAATGAAGGCCGGGGTTTTTATTTTGGATTTCTATGGGAAAAAAGAGCAGGACAGCAAAGGAGCAGGATATATCAATAGTATGCATGGAGGACGTTATCCGATGAAGCGATCCATTATACAGGTTCTTGTATGTTTCATTTTCATCCTGCTGATCGCAGATACTGCCAGCGCTAAATCTCCGGAGCGCATCATCTCGCTTGCTCCGAGCATAACCGAGATACTCTTTGCTGCGGGGCTTGGGGATAAAATTGTGGGAGTCACAACATTTTGCGACCATCCTGAAGAAGCCAAGCAAAAGCCAAAGATCGGCGGCATGTCAAATCCCTCTCTCGAAGAGGTCGTATTGCTGAAGCCAGATATCGTTATCATGACGACAGATGGAAACCCAAAGGAGTTCGAGCAGAAGCTGCATTCATTGGGAATAAGGACCTATGTATTTGAGTCGCTCACCATCCCGGAACTCCCTCAGGGACTGAAAAAAATGGGTGAGGCGCTTGAGGAGGATGAACGATTCAACTCCCTTGCCACAAAAATTGATGAGACACTGAATGCGGTCAGGTCTCAGGGATCGGCATCGGGCAAAAAAATACTTTTCATTGTCTGGCCGGAGCCTCTGATCGTTGCAGGGAGACAGACCGCTGTTGATGATGCCATAGGGCTGCTGGGAGGGATCAATATCGGCGCGATCGGACAGGGACGTTATCCGAAATATTCCATAGAAGAAATATTTCACCGGTCGCCGGATATCATTTTCATAGGTAAGGGCATGGTGGAAGAGGGAGATAAAAACATGAGGGAGCTTTCGAAGGGTCTCCTTGAGAGGATAGCACATGTCTCCGCGGTGAAAAAAGGGAAAGTATTCTTTGTAGGTGATGGGCTCTACCGGCTCGGGCCGAGGGTTGTTGATGGAATACAGGAACTTGCAGGATATCTGAAATGAACTGGAAAATCTTTCTCATAACTGTCACGGCGATTATCATTATTACGGTTGCCTTGTTTGCAGGACCGAGGCTGATAAATCCTTTTGTCATGAACGATACAGAAAAGGAGATCCTTTTGTCCATCAGACTGCCGAGGGTCATAGTCTCTATCCTCATGGGTGCGGCGCTCGGGGCCTCAGGTGCTGTGCTTCAGGGGATACTCAGAAATCCCCTTGCAGACCCATATATCCTTGGCATATCAAGCGGCGCTTCGCTGACGGCGGCGATGGGGATAATTTCGGGAATAACGCTCTTCGGGATCGTTACGATTCCGGTGTTCGCGTTTGCCGGCGCATTGTGCACAGGCGTTTTTGTCGGCGCAATGGGCTGGAAACGCGGAGGGTTCTGGCCCGACAGGCTTCTGCTTGCAGGGGTGGGGCTCGGTTTTCTCTTCTCATCGATACTTATGCTGATCATGAGCATTTCAAGCACTGAGGGGTTACGGCGCGCGATGCTCTGGATATTCGGCGACCTCTCCCTTGCTGACTGGTCGGTCATACCGTATGGATCCCTGTTCATAGCAGCAGGACTTAGCATTTCCATGCTCCGCGCAAAGTCGCTCAACGCGCTGATCCTCGGTGATGAGCTTTCGCACAGCCTTGGTTTTTCCCCGCGTAAAGAGAGGTTCATCCTTTTTTTATGTGTCAGCCTCATGACCGCGGCCTCTGTTTCACTGGGCGGGATGATCGGCTTTATTGGTCTTCTTATCCCTCACATGGCAAGATTCGTGACCGGTTCTGACAACCGGATACTAATCCCCGTGTCCGCCATCGGCGGCGGAGCTATTTTATGCATTGCTGACCTTATCGGGAAGTCTGTGCTGTCTCCGACCGAATTGCCGGCCGGAATTATCACGGCGATAATCGGCGCCCCGTACTTTCTCTATCTTCTCAGGAGGAAAGATGTCCTCAGCAACTGAAAACACCATACTCGAATTCAGGGATGTCTGCTTTTCATACGACAATAGCAGGGTTCTCATTGATCAAATAAACCTATCAGTATCGAACGGAGAATTTATCGGGCTGCTCGGGGCAAACGGTTCAGGGAAATCTACCATTCTCAAGCTTGCAAGCGGAATTTTGAAACAGGCACGCGGCATCATATATCTCTGGGGAAAGCCGGTGCATTCATACAGGAACAGGGACAGGGCGAAGCTTCTCAGCTATCTTCCCCAGGTCCTTGATATCAGTATCCCTTTCACTGTGAGAGAGGTCGTCAGCATGGGATTATATCCATACGACATTATGCCGCCATTGAGCACTGATGAAGCGCTTGAGATGGTAGGTCTTTCGGTAAAGGCAGATTCCGTCATTACAAACCTGAGCGGCGGTGAAAGGAGGAGGGTCTACATTGCCATGACACTTCTGCAGGGCGCGGGCCTTGTGCTCCTTGACGAGCCCCTTGCTAACCTGGACATCAGATATCAGATGGAACTTCTCAGGCTGTTAAAAGAGCTGCGGGCCAAAAGGGGAATAACAACGATCATGGCCCTCCATGACATCAATATCGCGCTGCAGTTTGACAGGCTGATGGTCATTAAAGAGGGGAAGATCATCGGGACAGGAACTTCGGATGAGATCGTACAACAGGACTTGCTGAAAAAGGCATTTGACATTGATATAGAAATAAAGAGAGAAGAAACAGGAGGAGTATACATTAAATATTAACCATCAGGTATCGCAGGGGAAGCCTGTGAGAATCAGGAACTGCCCCGCAACTGTAATGGGAACGAAAATCCAGAGGCATTCAGCCTTTAAAGCCACTGTACCGGCACACCGGAACGGGAAGGCGGGTGAGTAGACAGCCCTCAGTCAGGAGACCCTGAATACCTGAGTAAGACTATAGCCCTTCGAGGGAAGAGGAGGCACCGATGAGAAATAACACCTCATGATGATTGAAATATGGAACCTTATCACAATGGGTAACACAAAGATAAGGCTGGCGAAGGTTTCTATACGACACCGTTAAGAACGAGCTATGAGTTTGGAGTTTAGAATTTGAAAAAAATTAAGACAGAACAGCGCAAAGGAAAAATGTAAGAGGCTTTGTGTCGATTATAGAAATCTTGAGACGGACTTATCTTTGTGAGAAAAAAGTCACTTGCTAAAACAAACCTGTGAACAATTCAATAGAGAAACTGAAACCATTCCTACGGAGGAAAACCGACATGTATATAATTTTATTGACACTTTTGTTCATATTCACATCAATACCGATAACCTTTGCGGAAGATCAACCCGTGAAACTTGGGCAGATCGTGGTCACAGCAACACGATATGGCGAGGAGTTGTCGTCTGTTCCATCGAACATAACAGTTATCTCAGGGGATGACATAACTCGCTCAACGGCCCAGAATATTCCAGATATTCTGAGGTCTGAGGCCGGGGTCCTTGTCAATGATATAGGAGGTAACCGTCGTAATATGACAGTGGACATCAGGGGATTTGGTGAGACTGCCGGTTCAAATACATTGGTGCTTGTCGATGGCAGACGGGTAAACCAGCCTGACCTGAGTGGAACAGACTGGTCGCAGATCCCCCTGGATCGTGTAGCCCGGATCGAGATAATACGCAGCGGCAGGGGGAGTATTCTTTACGGTGACAATGCTGCAGGCGGAGTAATAAATATCATCACAAAGGAAGAGAATAAACTGAAGGCCGGAGGCGCTCTTGCTGCGGGAAGCTATGATACCTACAAGGGGAATGCCTATTTCTCAAACAGCACAAAGGCCCTTTCCTATTCTTTGAACGGCAGTTATCTTCAGTCTGATGGATACAGGGACAACAGTGACACGAATGCAAAAGACCTTGGACTGAATCTCAGTTATTATCCGAATAATACTCTGAGGATTAATTTCAGCAGCGGGTATCATAAGGATAATACGGGACTTCCGGGCGGGCTCAAGGACAGTGATTTTACAGCAGGAAAGTCAAGGACAGACACGGTCAACCCGAGGGACTTCGCAGAGGTCGAGGATTATTATTTCAAGGGAGGACCGGAAGTCTATTTCCTCAATGACAGCCTTGCCAAGATAGACTTTTCATACAGAAGGCGAGCTTCTCTTTCATTCTCATCGTTCACCGGAGGGAATTTTACCGGAGATACTGAGATCAGGACAATAGCTGTCTCACCTCAGGCGCTTTTGAAGAACGCTTTCGGGAACGTGAAAAACACCCTGACCTTTGGAGCAGACATCCAGGATGCGAAAGAGGAGATCGAGAACAACTCATCCTTTTCAGGCATTCAGGCAGTGACACTCGAAAAAGAAAGCGTCGGCTATTACGTCCATGATGAAGTGCGGATGACTGATGCCTTTGCCATTTCAGGCGGCTACAGGCATGACCGGGCAGATTTTGATTTTCGTAGCAATTTGCCTGCTCTCCCCGGTTCACCTGACCACACAGACATGGACGAGGATGTTCTCACAGCCGGACTTAATTATGCGTATTACGGAAAGTCGTATGCATATCTGAGCTATTCCCAAAGTTTCAGATACCCTGTGCTTGATGAGCTTTTCAATTTTATCACCAATACGATCGATACTACATTGATGCCGCAGCGGTCTGAGAATTACGAGATCGGGCTGAGACACTATTTCACCGAAACATTTTACGGCCATGTGAATTTCTTCAGAATAGATACAGACAGAGAGATAGTGTACGATCCGGGAATAGGGTTCTTCGGTGCCAATAATAATCTCAAGGGTGGTACCCGGAGAGACGGAGTCGAGTTGTCGATCAGTGTGCAGCCGCTGAACTGGCTGCAGGTGAGCGGGGATTATACCTACACTGATGCGCGGCTAAAGGGCGGAAAGTATGATGGAAGCGCTTTCCCTAATGTCCCCCATAACAGGGCTTCGGTAACAGCATCTGCTGATCTTGGAAAAGGCATCAGTGTAGTGCTGAACGGTGTTTTTGTGGGTGAACGGCCGTTTATCAGCGACTTTGACAATGAATTCCGCAATCAGGAGGATTACACTGTTATCAATGGCAAGATCAAATACAGATGGAAATATCTCACAGCGTATCTTGACGTCAACAATATTTTCGATGAAGAATATTCTGAATTCGGGACGCTCAGCCTTTTCAGCTTTCCTGTAGAAAAGGCATTTTACCCGTCACCGGGAAGGAATTTCCTCGCAGGGTTGGCGATTGATTTCTGAATGGTATGAGGGACGCAGGCGGCATAGATGACATACGGTCAACGGTGTTTTTATCGTGCATACTGCATGCGTGTTTTTTTGCTGCTGTGGTTGTCAGCTCTTCATATATCATGAAGAGCAGAATGATCATGCCTGGCGATAACATCCTGTTTGTTCACCTGAGCGAGGATAAGATCAGTCAGCAGAAAAAAGATGCGATGATCACGGACAAACATGTGACTGGGAATGCTGTTCCTGCAAAAAAAGAGATTCATACGGCAGGGAAAGCGCAGGAGGACGAAGTTCATCCTGATGCTTCGGCAAAGGTGACAAAGGGGAACACCGAAAGGGCTGATTCTCTAATTGCCAGCGGCCCGCAGGCCACAGGTCCGACTCAGGATATTGCTGAAACGGGATTGTCACTGGTTACAGACCCCGAAGGAACCGAAAGGGCCATTGGCGTATCACAGGAAAAAGTTCCCCCTGCAGGAACCGCAGGCGGGGTTCTGTCACCAGATATCCTGATGCTCATCGGAGGAGCCATAGAAAAAGCAAAGACGTATCCGCCTATTGCAAGAAAACGGGGAATGGAAGGCACCGTGTTTGTGAGTTTCAAAATAGGGAGTGACGGGATTCCCCACGACCTTATTGTATTAAAAAGCTCAGGGTTTGAGGTCCTTGACACAGCGACACTTGACGCAATTAAAAGGGCGGCTCCCTATCCGAATATTCAGAGCCGCGTCGAGGTGCCGGTAGCGTACAGGTTAAAGGAATGATCACAAAACAGCGATCAGCAATCAGCTTTCAGCTATCAGAAAGAACAGGGAAGAGTATGTATGAGCTGTCCGCTGATAGCTTACAGCTCACCGCTTTATTCAGGAATCCATCGCCAGCTTTGCCTTTGTACCTTGCATTGGAATGGAGTTCATCATGAGTGTTCAGATCTTTTTCATCACAGGCGGGGCACGGAGCGGGAAGAGCTCATTTGCCATGAGCGAGGCCGGAAAAGTCAAAGGGCGGAAAGCGTACATTGCAACTGCACAGGCGCTTGATGAGGAAATGCACGACCGTATTCTGAGGCACAGGCAGCAAAGGAGTGCGGAGTGGGATACATACGAGGAACCGCTTCAGGTGACAGATGTTCTTGAAAAGATAATGACTGCACACGATGTGGTACTCCTGGACTGCCTGACACTCTGGTTATCGAATTTAATGATAAGAGAACCGGATTCAGGGCGCATAAGACCAACAGTAGATGAGTATTTGTCAGAATTTGTAGCCATGCTGCAGCAGTTAAAAGGCTTGTCACACGATACCCGTCATGCGTCACGGCTTTTCATCGTTTCAAATGAGGTCGGAATGGGGATCGTACCGGAGAATGAACTGGCAAGGAAGTTTCGTGATCATGCCGGGATACTGAATCAGAAGATCGCAGCTATAGCGGATGAGGTTTATCTGGTAACAGCCGGGATACCGGTGAAAATAAAAGAGCGAAAGCAATAACCCAATCTGTCATTCCCGACTTGATCGGGAATCCAGTTCTTTAAAATTTCTGGATACCCGCTTTCGCGGGTATGACTACAACAGAGGAGAATTTATGCAATTAAACGCAATACTATCAAATATTAATAACGTCAACGGCAAGTTCATCGAACAGGCTCAGAGGCGTCTTGATAACCTGACGAAACCGCAGGGAAGCCTTGGAAGACTTGAGGAATTTGCACGTCAGCTTGTATCGATCACCGAAAAGCCGATGCCTGCACTCGATAAAAAGGTTGTCTTCACTTTCGCGGGAGACCACGGAGTAGCGGATGAGGGTGTCTCAGCGTATCCAAAGGTCGTGACGCAGCAGATGGTCCTGAATTTTTTAAGCGGAGGCGCAGGGATCAATGTCCTTGCACGGCATGCCGGTGCAGATGTTGTGGTGGTGGATATCGGAGTTGATGGTGATTTCGGCAATGCAGGGGAAAGCCGCAACACACCTCTGCAAATAAGGAAGATCGTCAGAGGCACGAAGAACATGAGGCAGGAACCTGCAATGACACGGGATGAAGCTCTGAGATGTATAGATGTCGGTATTGAGCTGGCACACGAATACGCAAAGAAAGGGTATGCAATGTTCGGGACCGGCGATATGGGGATTGCGAATACAACACCTTCAAGCGCGATTGCTTCGGTGCTGACCGGGAAGCCGGTTGAGGAAGTTACGGGCAGGGGAACGGGTATTAACGATGAAACATGGAAACATAAAGTGCAGGTCATAAAGGACGCGATCTCATTCAACAGGCCTGATCCTTCTGACGCCCTGGATGTCCTTTCAAAGGTCGGCGGAGCAGAGATAGGCGGCATTGCGGGGCTTATGATCGGAGCAGCTGCAAACAGGGTCCCGGTTATCGTTGATGGTTTTATTTCAACTGCGGGCGCTCTCATTGCGTATTCAATAGAGCCGAAGACAAAAGACTATATGTTTGCAGCACATATGTCACAGGAGGTCGGACATCGGGCAATGCTTGAGAAGATAGGATTGAGGCCGGTCCTGGATCTTGACCTCAGGCTCGGAGAAGGCACAGGCGCAGCGCTTGCAATGCTCATCATAGAAGCCGGCCTGAAGATATACAAAGAGATGGCGACGTTCGGAGAGGCGGGGGTCTCAGAGAAGGCTTAACTGGATGGATTATGTTATTAATTTTCAGACATCTTAAATTTCATTTAGCATCTTTAAATGCTCAAAGGGCAGCCTGCTACGGGATTTCCATAATCGACAAAAGGCATTTTACATATCTGCTTCAGGGCATTTTCGTATCCTTTACAGGGAAAAACGCTTTTGCCGATAAAGTTTTTTTTGAAAAGGTGTCGTATGGAAATTCTTCCGCAGACTTCCCTTTGTGCTTGTCACCGTGTGCCTTTTATTTGGATGGAGTTTGATATGAATAATCCTGATTCAGAGTTATGAAAAGAATATTGCTTGCATTCCAGTTTTTAACGATCATTCCGTTCGGGAATGCCGGAAAGGTTTCCGAGCGGGAAATGGGCGGGGCAACCGCTTTTTTCCCCCTGGTGGGTTTTGTTGAGGGGATGATCTATATACTGCTCGCATCGCTTTTTCTGAAGGCGTTCCCCAGCGATCTTACCAACGGGCTCCTCATATTTGCCATGATATTTCTCAATGGAGGTCTCCACATGGACGGGCTATCTGACACGTTTGACGCCCTCGCCTCAAGAGGAGACAGGGAGAAAAAGCTCGCCATCATGAAGGAAGGCACGGTGGGGCCTACCGGAGTCGTGGCGATAGTGCTCGTCATCTTACTGAAATATCTGCTGCTGAACGCGGTCTTTTTCCATTCATCGCTCAGGAGCTTTTTTGTGACGCTCATTCTTGTGCCGGTGCTGTCCCGATGGGCCATGGTCCCGGCGATTTACCATTGCCGTTCAGTGCGGCAGGACGGACTGGGAAAGGTTTTCATTGAACATACCGGGGTGAAGGAAATGATCTCATCAACTGTCCTCGCGCTCATTCTGTGTGTGGCAGGAGTGTTCGCGCTTTGCAGCGGGAACAGATGCCAGTTGATGTCCGAATTGCATCTCTTCATCATCCTGCCTCTGTTATATGTGTTCGGTCTTTCATCAGTATGGTTTTTCAAAAAACATTTCGACGGTATGACCGGAGATTCGTTCGGCACGGTCCATGAAACAGCAACGCTGCTGGTATTAATAATAAGGGTTATATGGTCACAACAGTATTTCTGATACGGCATGGAGAGACAGAAGGCGCGGAGACGAAGCGCTATAAAGGGCATATTGATGTGCCTCTGTCAGATAATGGCATTGAACAGATGAAACGACTTGCAGCATTTATTGCAAAACGGGTCAAAGGTCAAGGGTCAGGGGTCAGGGAGAAGGAACATCTTACCCCTTGCCTCTTGCACCTTGCCGCTATTTATTGCTCCGACCTTTCGCGTGCGGTAAAGAGCGCTGATATCATTGCCGGGCCATTCGGGGTTAAACCGGTCATTGTGCCTGAATTGAAAGAAAGGAACTTCGGTATGTGGGAAGGCATGACTTTCGATGAAATAAAAGAGAAGTGGCCTGATGCATTCAAATCCTGGGCAGCGAATCCACTGAAGTTCAGCCCGATGGAGGGTGAAAGCACACTTGAAGCAAGGGACAGGGCAGTACCTGTTTTCCATAAAATACTTAATGGGCATAAAGGGGGATCCATAGCAATTGTTTCACATGGAGGGATAATAAGGATCATCCTCTGTGAGCTGCTTGGTATCCCACTTGAAAATATTTTCAGGATCGAGCAGGGTTATGGTTGTTTGAACATTATCGAGATACATGATACATATCCGGTAGCAAAACTGATCAATTTTACGGTTTAAAGATGAAAATTGCTCATTAATGCACATGCATTTTCCCTCATCATTGGTGAGGCACGACGGGAGATACTGAAGGCTCTCGAATCTTCAAGGCAAAGGGGGTGAAAAATTGAACAAGGCCAAGAAGGCTGAGAAGAAGAAAAAGGCTGCAATTTCATTTCATATGAAATGCGCGAAGACGGCTAATGGATTGACGCATTTCGTAATGTACGGAGATGTCCCGAAGAAAAAGATGCCTTTGTAAGTGAAAATCAGTAAGCCACAGAGGCGCAGAGGCACAGAGAAAATATAAACTCTCTCAGTGTCTCAGTGCCTCAGTGGTAAATTTGCAGATATGTCTGTCATTCTGAGCGAAGCGAAGAATCTTTTATATGAGGCCCGTCACTTCGTTCAAGGTGACAGCCCATGCTGCGACGCCCCATAATTAACCATACAAAAAGGAGAGATGAAAAATGACCAACAATAACCGCGGACTTTCATTTTCCAATGTTGACGCTGACTGGAAGCTGGCGCTGGACCCTGAAAATATCTTCTGGAGCGTTTTACCGAGGAGCAATGGCGATTTTATGCTGCCTGATGCTCTTATTGACCTGTATAAAAAAGAGATGAAACACCTTGACACGGAGATGCATAATTTCAGATTCAGGGAACCCTTGAACTGTGTGTATATAGATCCCACTGACAGGTGCAATGCCAACTGCCCTTATTGCTACATCCCTGCAAAGATACGTCAGCAGGGGACGCAGATGACCGCTGAACAGCTCGATACCACGCTTAGCAAGATCGAGGAGCACTTCAGAGGGACAAAGAAAAAACCCGTGATCGTATTTCATGCTGCAGAGCCCCTGCTTGTAAAGGACATCCTCTTTGGCGCGATCAAAAAGTATCACAAAAAGATGCTCTTTGGCATTCAGACCAATGCCCTGCTGCTTGAAAAGAAAGACACTGATTTCATAAAAAAATACCGCGTCAGCATCGGTATATCGCTCGACGCGCCTACAGCATCTGTCAATAATCGTTCGCGTGTATCAAGGGAAGGTGAGGGGAATTTCAATAAGGCAGTGCAGGCACTGGACTGGTTTAACGGTTATGAAGGGCTGAATGTCATCTGCACCGTAAATAAATTTAATGTCAATAAACTCTCTGACCTTGTTTCCTTCCTTCATAAAAAGAAAGCGCCAATGGTTCTTCTCAATCCCGTACGCCTGACGCAGAAACGGTCGGAACAGGTCAAGCCTGATGATAAAGTATATGCCAAAAATCTGATAAAGGCCGTTGACACGGCAATGGCCCTCACAAAAAAGACCGGGCGCCAGATCGTGGTCGGCAACTTTGCCAATGTACTGCTTGCGATCATCTCCCCTACTGCGCGGCGCATGATGTGCGACATCTCTCCCTGCGGCGGCGGAAGGACATTCCTTACGATCACCGCAGATGGTTCCATGGTGCCGTGTGGAGAATTTATCGGCATGAAGGAGTTCTCCGGAGGGAATATTTTCAGGTCGTCGATCGCAAAGGCTATGGAGTCAAAGCCGTTCAGGGCGATAAGGTCCAGGATGGTTGAGAACATCAATGAATGCGACACCTGTGATTTCAGGCATATCTGCGGATCACCCTGCCCCGCTGAGATGCATGCCCGAGGCAATATTAATAAAAAGGCGGTGTTCTGTGAATTCTACAAAGAGATGATCAGACATGCTTTTAAGATGATAGCTGAGGACAACGTCAAGTATCTGCTGCGCGATGATGCGCTTGACCAGATGGTGTATGAGTACAGGTATTAATCCACAGATTATACAGATGGATACAGATGAAAGAGAAAAGTTCTGATAAAATCAAAGAGATGATCTTACTTATAGGGCATGGCAGCCGCGCGCAGGAAAAGGACGGCATTGAGCAGACGGCAAAGCACCTGCACGGGCTTATACATCCGGGATGCAAAAAAGGATGTGTGCAAGTTGCATATTTACAGTTCATGAAGCCGTCGATATCCGAGGCTATAGAAGATATGGCAGGGAAAGGTGCGACGGGGATCATTGTTCATCCCTATTTTTTAACAGGCGGGACTCATGTCAGAAAAGGCATTCCCGAGGAGATAAAAAAGTCTCGCAAGCGATATCCAGAGGTAGATTTTATTTATACCGAACCTCTCGGCAGCCACAAAAAATTGGCAGAAGTAGTGCTTGCAAGGATGATGGAAACAGCTCCTGCCAAGCTGCTTCAGATACCTGAACGGGGAACAGGCACGAGGGAAAATAAAATACACATCATAGGCATTGGCTACAGGCCTCTTGACAACAGGGCGAAGGAGGCGGTTTTATGCTCAGACATAATCCTGGCAACAGACAGGCTCCGAGATGTTTTCAGACGATATGAAGAGTTTAATATGGTCAGGGACAAGATAAAAATACTAAAAGATATTCATGAGACTGAGAGATATATTCAAGATAATTATAGAGACCGTATTATTGCACTTCTTGCTGATGGAGACCCATTGTTCTTCGGTATCGGAGGCAGGATCATGGAGAAGACCGGAAAAGATCCTGTTTTGGTCTATCCCGACCTTTCGAGTGTTCAGGTGGCGTTTTCGCGCATCAATGAAACATGGAAGGACGCATTTCTGATAAGCCTTCATGGCGGCCCTGATCCTGCAAAGAGGAGAAAACTTGAATATGAGCTAAACGACATCCCTTCATTATTAGCAAAGCATGACAAGATCGCCATTCTTACAGATAAAGTAAATACTCCTGAGGTCATAGCAAAGCTCCTTCATGAATCTTCTGCACTTCCGCACTTCCGCACTTCCGCACTTCAGATGTTTGTCTGTGAAAAACTCGGTTATCCTGAAGAAAAGATTACCAGTGGAACAGCCGAACAGATATCTGAGCTTGCCTTTTCGTACCCGAATGTCGTTATAATCCTGAAAAGATAGGACCGCAGGAACAATGACGGAAAATGATCTGAAAATATTGAAGGCATGGTTTGCTCATTACACGAGATCGTTCTTTACATCCGATCAGGAAGATCAGAAGAACATCAACCTTAAAATAGAGCACACTTACCATGTCTGTGAGAATATTGTGAGGATCGCTAATGGTATTTTGCCTGGCGATAATGAAAGAAGGCTTGCCGAAGCAGTGGCGCTCTTTCATGATGTAGGGAGGTTCCCGCAGTATGCTCGGTATAAAACATTCAAGGATGCCGTTTCCGTAAATCATGGATCGCTTGGGGCAAAGACATTAATATCTGAAAGGGTGCTTGAGAATCTCCCCGGCGATGAGCAGCGTCTTATAACAGAAGCCGTAAGATTTCACAGCGCCTTATCGATACCCAAGGCCGTTGATGAAAGAACGGTGTTCCTCCTTAAAATGATCCGCGATGCTGATAAATTGGATATCTGGCGTGTTTTTGCGGATTTTTATGAGGCGCCGGAAGAAGAACGGGCCTCAGCAACAGCTCACGGCAAACCCGACACCCCGGGATATTCAAAGGAGATGCTGTCGAATCTTTTTCAGAAGAGGATCGCGCCTTATTCCAGAGTCAGGAACCTGAACGATTTCAAGATAATGAATTTATCATGGGCGTATGACCTGCATTTCAGGGAATCATTCAGATTGCTGCTTGAGCGTAATTATGTGGAAAGGATAGCCTGCAAGCTGCCTCAGACGGACGAGATCGTAGGGGCAGTGAAGGAATTAAAATCCTATATAACGGAAAAGCTCCGGGAAAACAGTTAGCCCACATTGTTTATAGTAAACTCTGTTTCAATGGAAGGCACAGGGGCACAAAGGTGAGGCTGGAGAAGGATTTCTATACGACACCTTTCAAAAAAAGACTTCGAATCTTATCTAAAGATTAGGTCTGTAAAATGAAAAGACGCAATGCAAGCAATTCTGTCGATTATAGAAATCCGGAGCCAGGCTTGCATTTGTGAGATTTAAACATCTTAAATATATGTCAGATCCATGCTTGCTCTACCTACCGCTGCTGCTTATATATCTCCCGCGCCTTTTTGAATATATCTTGATATGCATCCGTCCTGTAGTCAGGGAAAGTATAGGGCAGGGTCTGATAACTGTTCCCTGAATACAGGAGCGTTACCTCACCATAAATTCTATCGCGAAGATATATCCTGTGCGAAAAGTCCTTTGTTGTTGCCAGCACCACTTTTGCGGCATCAAGGTATCCAGGGTCGAGGTTAATCCTCCTGCCGCCGCTCTCATTCAGGAACCGGTTTTCGAGTTCATTTGTCCTGAGTTTAATCTCTGAAATACGCTCTGGATGTATAAGCTTTTCAAAAAACACGAACTTTCTCTTAAGCCCGCTTCCCATCTCTTTCTCATAGTAACTGGTGTGCTCCCATTGCCAGACAGGGCTTTCCATATCCACTGGGCCGTAGAGATTCTGAAGCAGTTCAGCAAGCTGAGCAAGGAGTTCGACATCCTGAGAGAGCATGCCCACAAAGAGTTTTACAGGCTGGGGATAGAGGTTGATTTTGCCCACAGAGATCAATCGCCTTGCAGCAGTTTGTGCCGCTGCATTTTCGTCCTGAGCTGTTTCCGTGTAATACCAAGAACATCTGCTGCTTTGCTCTGGTTCCAGGATGTCTTGCTGAGCGCTGAAATGATGAGGCGTTTTTCAGTCTCGATCAGGTTCATCTGGTCAAAGGGCTTTTTCTCCACCTGCACTATCTGCTGGAGCCGTGAGGGCAGATATGTAAGGTTGATCATGATGTTCGGGCATAAGATGTATGACATCTCCGCCACATTCTCGAGTTCGCGGACATTCCCCGGCCAGTCATACTTCATGAAGACGTCTATCACATTATCTTCGAACCCTTTTATGAGCTTCCCCTCGATCTGATTCAGTTGCTCTATGAAATGATTTGCCAGCAGCAGAATGTCATCTTTTCTTTCCCTGAGAGGGGGCATCTTGATCGTTATTACGTTCAACCGGTAAAAAAGATCTTCCCGGAACCGTTTTTCCTTTACCTCCAGTTCCAGGTCTTTATTTGTAGCTGCGATGATACGCACGTTGAGCTTTATCCTGCTGCTGCCCCCCACCCTTAAAATTTCTCTTTCCTGAAGAAACCTGAGCAATTTTTTCTGGAGGCCGATATCAAGCTCTCCGATCTCGTCCAGAAAAACTGTCCCATTCTGTGCAAGTTCCAGAAGGCCGATCTTTTTTTCATGAGCACCGGTAAAAGAACCCTTTTCATGTCCAAACAGTTCACTCTCCATGATCTCTGAGGGAATTGCAGCGCAGTCGATTGTGATAAATGGTTTTTCCGCCCTGTTTGAATCATAATGGATTGCCTTGGCAACCAGTTCCTTGCCAGTGCCGCTTTCTCCGATAATAAGGATATTGGACTGTGTCTTGGAAACCGTACGAATGGTATCGAAGACCTCTTGCATCGCGGTGCTCTTGCCAATAATGTTGGTGAATGTATACTTGTGTTTCAGTTCAGATTTGAGAGCGATATTTTCTCTCCTCAGATCATATTTCTCTATCGCTTCTTTCATCACCGTCAGTAATTCATCAGGGTTTATGGGTTTTGTAAGATAGTTGAAGGCCCCCTTTTTCATCGCCTCTATGGCGTTTTCTATTGTACCGAAAGCTGTTATCATGATGACGGGGATACTGGGATTTCTTGATTTTACATATTCGAGCAGGTCTATCCCGGTCTTGCCCGGGAGCTTGAGGTCAGTGATCATCAGGTCATATAAGTTATGGTTGAATTTCTCTATCGCCTCTTCGGAAGACCGGGCTGTATCGACCTCGTAATTATTTTTTTTCAAGGTCATGGACACAACCTTGAGGATGTTTTTCTCGTCATCCACAACAAGGATATTATGTTTTTGCATGTTCATATAGCATCATTTTTATCGTGAATTTTGTCCCTTTGCCTATGACACTGTCAACCCTGATCTCTCCGCCGTGCTCTTTGACTATTCGTTCTACAATTGAAAGGCCGAGGCCTGCCCCCCTTGTTTTTGTACTGTAAAAGGGTTTGAAGATATTCCCGATATCTTCATCCTTTATCCCTTTCCCGGTATCCTGGATGGCAATATGCAAATGTGAATCAACAGCTTCTGTGGTGATACTTATTGTGTCACCGGCCTGGGATACGTCCATGGCATTTATCAGAAGGTTAAGAACAGCCTGTTTGATACTTGAAAAATCGCAGGGGATCAGGGGGAGGTTCTCATCCTTAAGCACAATGATCTCGATATTTCTTTCCGTAGCCTCCTGCCGTATGAGATTAACTGTTGTTTCAATTACGGCGTTTATGTTGCATGGCTTCAGGTTTAAAGGAGGAGGTTTTGAGAAACTTAGAAAACTGTAAGATATTTCATTCAGCCTTGTGACCTCTTCTTCAATAATGGTCAGGAACTCTGAAAGTATTTCTCCATGGAAATTATTCTTGAGATAGGTCGTTGCTATCTTTATCGCGTTGAGGGGGTTTTTTGTCTCATGTGCGACTGTCGAAGCCATTTCTCCGAGTGCCGACAGCCTTTCCATGTGTGCCTTTTCGGAATTAACCTTTTCGAGCTGATCCAGGTTGAATTTCAGGTCCTTAAGCATCTGGTTGAAGACCTCCACAAGCTCCTGTATCTCATCACCGCATGACTCTTTGTAAACAACACAGTTCCTGCAGTCCCCGATCTTTTGGGCAAAGACACCCTGCACCTCTCCGCGGCAGAACGTACCGGCTATGGCCCAGCATCTGGTCCTGCCAAATGAAGGACAGTCCTTTTTTTCACAATTCAGTCTTTCCCAGCATTTCACTATACCGGGATTTTCGACTTGCACATCCAGATTCCCTGACTGTACATCGAGCATCCTGTCCTTGAGCCTCTTGAGAGGTTTTGTCAGATAATTTGATACGATGAAGGCCCCGGCGATACCTGTAAGAAGCATTAAAGCGGTGATCATGTAAATGTATTCTTTCAGTTTCTCGAGGCTTTCCCCGATAAGCATATCAATAGTGCTGACAGAGAATGCGACAGTTGCAAGTCCCAGCACTTCGCTTCCGATGGAAATGGGATGAGAGAATTCCCTCACGGGTTCATTTTCGTATATATATTCCCTTACAAAGTTCTCCCCTTTGGAAAGATGCCGGATCAGCTCGTGGTTTTCATTTTCAGTTATTCTTGAGCCCAGCAGGCTTCTCTTTGTGTGTGCAACGATTTGCCCTTCCCTGTCTATGATCATCGCATAGGCGCTGGAATTCGCTTCAGATAGAGTTGCCACAAGCTCGTTGAGCCTCAGAGGGTCAAAAATGAGCAAGGGTTCAGCAGCATCATGTGCAAGGTTCTTTGTCATTGCAATATTGTTCTCAAAGGTGTTTTGCTTCAGCGCTTCTTTCTGATAATTAATGATAAGAGTTGCGACCCCGAGCATCGAAATGATAATAAGCATTGTTACCGCGATAGAGAATTTAAGTGCAAGACTGAGGCTATTTGGCTTCATTACTGTTTATCCATTTTCTTAAAGCGTCAAAATCGCCGTCGTTGGCGGGTTTGAATCCTGTTATATGAGCAGCAGAAAGGATATCAGGGTCTTTAAGGCTCATAAGAATTTCCTGCACGGCAGCGCTTATTTTGGTGTCAGTATTTCTTGTTACGGCAAAGGGCCAGTTAGAGATGTAGGGGGTCACGGCGAGGATATGTATTTTCCCAAGGTCTATCTCTTCTTTAAGGACATTGAGAGCCGATTCCCTCACGAATCCGGCGTCCACATTCTTTCTGTAGACATTGAGAATGACCTCTTCCTGTCTCTTCCCATCAATGAGGTGCAGGTCTTTGAATACTTCTATGCCGTTCTCGGAGAGAAACAGTTTCTGTGCGAGGAAACCTCCTGCTGATTTGAAAGACACGACCATCACTCTCTTGCCTTTGAGGTCATCAAGGGTTTTTATACTGCTGTCCCTATGGGTAATAATTATTCCTCTGAAAACATCCCCTGATGCTGATTCCTGCTGAACTGTATTAGCAAACGCCTTAAGATAACCTTTGTCCGCAAGCTGTATATAAATATAAGGATTGGAATATGAAAAGTCGGCCTTGCCCTGACGGATGGTCTCGAAAAAGTCTTCGAAGTCTCTCGGGATGACAAGCTTGAACTCATATCCGGTCTTGCTGCTGAGATACCGCATGAGAGGGTCGAACCTGTCAAACAGTGTGATCGCAGAATAAAGCGGCAGGATAGCTACCTTTATCGAGTTTCTGCTGTACTCAATGTAGTTTTTGCCCGTAAGGTTTTTGATCATTACCCGGACAACATCAAAGTCCCTGTCTTCAGCAGGAGAAAATCCGGTAATGTCCTTCATTCCGCTGACAAGTTCAGGATTCCTGCCGGGCTCTATGGAAATAAGCGCCTGCCTTATAGTGTCCTGAAGGCTTTTCGGAAGGCCGGGATAGGCGCAGACGGAATACTGGGGGATAGCCTCGGATGTATTGATGATCCTGAGGCCATCATTGATATATTTTTTTGCAACTTTTTCGCTCAGTCCGCCAATGTCATGTTTGCCGGTAAGTACTGACAGAGCTATTCTGTCTTCGTGTTCAAGGAAGTCAACGATGGTAAAATCTTTCAGATTTATCCCAACCTCCTTGAACATGACAGAAGGGATAAGGGAGGAAGAGGAGGACCATATATTCCCGAGAGCGACCCTTTTCCCTTTGGCATCAATGATCCTGCTTACCGCCGAATCCTTCCGCGTCACAAGAACGCTCCTGTATGTTGAAGAACCGGCGCTAATGGTTTTTACCAGCGGCACTATCTTATGTTGCTGCTTTGCCTCACAGTATGCGGAAGGGTCCAGGTACGCAAGATGCGCTTTGCCGGTTCCAATGGATTCGATGGCCTCCTGATAATTCTGTGCTACCTTCAGGACGACCTTCCGGGACAGTTCCTTTTCAAGGTAGTTTTTCAGGGGGAGAAATTTTTCATACATGACAGAAACGTTTTCTACCGGCAGGATAATGAAAACCAGCGGAGAAACAGATTCATCAACAACAGATTTGTTGTCCTGAGAAGAACAGACAGCGGGCAGAAAGGCAATAGAGAAGACCTGCAACAAAAGAAAGGTCAATAAGAAACGCCTCATGATAATTATCTTAACATATCTTTATTTTCTAAAAAATTGCCTTCGCTGCTGTGATAAACATCTTTGAATTGAGATGGTTATTTGTCCGTTTTGGGACACAAAACAGGATCGGTCAGGATGAATATCCATATTTATTACGGAGTATCAAACTGGTATTTTACTTGCAGGTATTATCACAGGAACAAATGATGTCTGCCGGTTCTTAGCTGGCTATAGAATATTGCCGGGGCAGTCAATGGAAGGCGCTGTATGGGCAATGATATGAAAGTTGACAAGACCCTTGATATCAAGGGTCTCTCAGCTCAGAGACTGAAAGAAGTGACGCAGGAAATCCTGAACATGATGGCAAAAGGCCAGATACTCAGGGTCATAGCTGATAATGCAGAGACTGACATGGCTATTTCCATGGTGTGTGAACACCTGGGATGCAGGCTGCTTTCGATGGAACAAGACGGTGGGGTTGTTTGTTTAACGATCATGAAATA
Organism: Nitrospiraceae bacterium; assembly: GCA_003599425.1. GTDB lineage: Bacteria > Nitrospirota > Thermodesulfovibrionia > UBA6902 > UBA6902 > SURF-23. The sequence goes on from QZKC01000019.1 coordinate 43,850, forward strand.
AAAATTGTCCGGCACCGGGCGAGTCATATCAAAGGAGGAAGGGTTTGAAAAAAAAGATCGCAGTTATTGCAAAAGACAGAAAGGACGAGGCTATAAGGATGGCAGTGGGGCTAAGCCTTATGGATGACAGTGTAGACGTATTTGTGCTTGACGGAAAGCTGGAGGATTCTGAAAAGAACAGGCTGAATCTCGAGACCATGGAGCTGACGGATATGAAAATCTATACGAACACCGGGGATAATGAAGGCATGGAGCAGTTCTCAACTGAGGACATTGCGCAAAGACTCCTCGGTTACGATCTTGTAATACCATACTGATTATTTAGTCCAGATTATTCATTACGAATTCCGTTCCAATGGAAGGCACACAGAGACAAAGGCACAGAGGCACAAAGGTGAGGCTGCGGAGGAATTTCTATACGACACATCTTCAAATAAGACTTTATCAGCAAAATAATTTTCTCTGTGAAAGATACAGGAATACCCTGAAACAAAAATGTAAAATGTCTTTTGTCGGTTAGAGAAATTCCGCAGCAGGCTG
>QZKC01000001.1 GCA_003599425.1 Nitrospiraceae bacterium
GTCATTCCCGCAAGCGAAGCGCGTCGGGAATCAGCCTTACAAGCTTGATTCCGGACAAGCCGGAATGAAAAATAAGTCCCCACATAACTGAGGGGTTACGATAAGTAAGATAATTTAAAGATTTCTTGTGGTGCATATCATTTACTTCTGCTATAATTAGCGCATGGAAAATATATTTATCAACCAATCAGTAGCTATCCTGTGCGACGGGAACAATATTGAACGCAGCATACATGACCTATCTCAGTCAAAAAATACCATGATCAACTTTGACAAGCTGATCCCGAAACTTTTGAACGGCAGAGGATTGAACAGGCTGCTCTATTTCAGGGAAGGCAAAGCTATTTCGTCCAAATTCGCCGAGAGGCTGTACGAGAATTATTACGGGTCTGTTATCCCCTGTCACAAGTCTGCTGATATCCCTCTCTCCATAAAAGCAACCCAGCTTGCTTCAAAGGTCGATACTATCATCATCATGTCGGGAGATTCGGATTTTGTGGACCTGGTCGTCCATCTGAAAGGGGAGGGTGTACGGGTAGAGATCGCTGCAGTGAGAAAAACAGCAGCAGGCATATTGATCGATGAGGCGGACCACTTCCATGAGATAACCAAGGAAGATTGCTTCGTATATAAGGTGCCGGGAAAACCCATAATAAAAAGGCACTAAAAACGTTTGTTCGCATCTTTGGCCGGACGTGCCCTCTCCCCACGCTAAGTTCTGCTGTATTTCCAGGATGCCTGAATGCCCCCCCTTGCGCAGTGCATTTTATGCAGTATAATTAGTATATGAAAGAGACATTGCTTGTGAAAATCTCTTTGGCCGGATTGCTCTTATTAACCCTTATGATCTCAGTGGAGGACGGGTTGAAAGCAGAAACAAACCAGAAAAAAGATTTCAGCAAATACCGGAAGCCGTCGCAGAAGGAGCTGGAGAAGACCCTGACGCCGATACAGTACAAGGTCACGCAAAAGGACGGCACGGAAAGGGCCTATGACAATGAATACTGGGACAACAAAAAAGAAGGCATTTATGTCGATGTTGTTTCCGGTGAGCCGCTGTTCAGCTCCCTTGACAAGTATGACTCCGGCACAGGCTGGCCGAGCTTCACGAAACCCCTTGAATCTCAGAACCTCGTGGAGCGGGAAGACAAAGGCTTCTTCATGACAAGGACCGAGGTGCGGAGCAGGCACACTGACTCACATCTCGGACATGTGTTCAACGACGGCCCACAGCCCACAGGGCTGCGGTATTGCATGAACTCTGCTGCGCTCCGGTTTATACCGAAAGAGGACCTTGAAAAAGAGGGATACGGAGAGTATCTGAAGCTTTTCAGGAAGTAAGTCAGAGCATCTTTCCGATATCTCGATGATCAGGGTGAACATTATCTTGTGGGATAACATTTGAGCCGTATCATCACTACACTCCATTTTTATTGCTGTTTCAGGACAGACAATTGACTTGAACCGTATTTGAAGTTAATATTTTGCTGAGGCAATAAAATTATGGCCAAAGCCCCCGGCACAAAAGACCATCTCAGGCAGGAGCTTGAGAATATGCGCATGAAAGCCAATGAGGTGTCCGTGTGCGAAACCGAACTGAGAAAGGCGCAGGAAAAGTATGAGATGCTCCTTGACTCGGCCCCGGATGCAATGATATTCGTGGACAGGTCCCGCAAGATCATCATGGCCAATGCGCAGTTTGAAGTCATGTTCGGATACGATAATGATGAGATTGCAGGCAGGGATCTCGAAATATTGATTCCGGAGCGTTTCCGTGATAGTCACCGGAAGCATGTCGAAGATTTTTTCAGCCACCCCCGTCTTCGTCAGATGGGCGCTGGTTTTGAGCTTTATGCCATAAGGAAAAATGGTGAAGAGTTTCCCGTTGACATCAGTCTGAGCTACCTGCATGTGGAAAACGAGGTTGTAGCAACTGCCGCCATCAGAGACATTTCAAAACGCAAACAGATGGAAGAAGCGGTTGAAATGAATTACTTCATACAGAAGGTACTGAATTCAATGCTGAAGACCTTGCTGGAGCCTCTGCCGCAGTATGAGCAATTTGCCCGCATCCTCGATCTGATACTTTCCGTACCGCATCTTTCCATGCAGGCAAAAGGGGCCATTTATGTTGTGGAAGAAGAAAACCCTGATGTCCTTGTCATGAAGGCGCACCGCGGTTTTGCCGAGGAAGAACGTAAGCCGTGCATTACAGTCCCTTTTGGCAAATGTCTCTGCGGCCAGGCAGCAGGCCGCGCGGAACTGATCTATGCAGACCGGGTTGACGACCGGCATATAGTCCACCTCAATGGAGTGCCCTCTCATGGACACTACTGCGTCCCCATAGTCTCGGCCGAGCGCACCCTGGGATTGATCAACATATTCATAAATGAAGGTCACAAGAGAAGCGGCAATGAAGAAGAATTCCTCACTGCGGTTGCAGCGACCCTTGCTGGCATAATTGAACGCAACAGGATGGAACAGGAAAAAGCACGGCTTCAGGAGCAGCTTTCCCAAAATGAAAAGCTCGCAGCCCTCGGCAGGTTCACCGCAAATGTTGCCCATGAGATACGGAACCCCCTGACCACGATCGGCGGTTTCGCCAGAAGGCTGGACAAAAAGATCCCTGCAGAGACAAAAGAAAAAGATTACGCAGGTTTTATCATATCTGAAGTCGGCAGGCTGGAAATTATCCTGAAGAATATTCTCAGTTTCTCCCGTCAGACGCCGCCACAGTTGGACCGGCATGATATCCATGAGATACTTGACAGGGTATTGCTGCTGAACGAGGAGACCTGCATGGAAAAGTCCATTGCGATAAAGAAAGCATACGGGGCTGTGCCCATGATATTCATCGACAAAGACCATGTTCTCGAGGCTTTTGAGAACCTTGTATTGAATGCGATCGATTCCATGCCGGAAGGCGGGACCCTGACAGCCGGGACCATGGAAGCAACACATGAAGGCGCGCACTATGTCTGCGCATCAATCAGCGATACGGGAATGGGAATACCCAGGGACAGATTAGATGTTATCTTTGAACCTTTCTACACGACAAAACTGATCGAAAAAGGTACGGGACTGGGGCTTTCCATAACGAGGAAGATCGCAGAGGCGCATGGCGGGTACATAAAGGTGCAGAGCGTTATTGGAAAAGGCTCAACTTTTATACTCTGTTTTCCGTCTACTTTGTCTTCCTGATCCCCTCGCGGCCTATCGCGACCTTACCGGTGCGGACGAATTCTTTTATACCAAAGGGCTTGATGAGCTCAATGAACGCATTCATTTTGCTTTCATTGCCTGTTATCTCAATGGTGTAAGTTGTCGGGCCGGAATCGACGATCCTCCCTCTGAAGATCTCTGCGAGCTGAAGCACCTGTGTGCGGTCTTCCTTTCTTGGTGAGACCTTGACGAGGGCCATTTCCCTTTCCACATGGTCGATCTCCATAAAGTCCACGACCTTGATAACGTCGATAAGCTTGTTGAGCTGTTTCGTTATCTGCTCGACCACCTGATCATCACCGGTTGTCACGATGGTCATAATGGACGTTGCAGGGTCGATGGTCTCACCAACAGAGAGGCTTTCGATGTTGTAGCCCCTTCCGCTGAATAACCCTGACACCCTTGAAAGCACCCCGAATTTATTTTCCACAAGCACTGAAATTGTGTGTCTCATATTCTCCTCTCAGTTACCAGTTTATTGGACAAGTGTGATTCAAAAACATATTGAGCGATACCGTAAATTAAGTGCCCAAAGAAATTCTGTTGGACATGCATCATCATGTATATTTAGAAATCCATCGCGTTCAAGATGTTTTTGAACCATGGCTTGTCCAGGTAAAACTTATTTCACCGCTTTCAGTTTCTTTTCCTTGCCCGCCTCTTTTTCCTCATCAAAGATCATCTCATCGATAGCCGCGCCTGCGGGCACCATTGGATAAACCTTTTCTTTCCAGTCAACAACAAAGTCAAGGAATACGGGCCTGTTCTTTATCTTCAGTGATTCTTTGATAACAGGCTCAACTTCCTCCGGCTTTGTGGCCCTTAATCCCGCTGCTCCATAGGCCTCGGCAACCTTGACGAAATCCGGGTTCCCTGCATCAAGATGCGTATGTGAATAGCGCTCCTTGAAGAACAACTCCTGCCATTGCCTTACCATTCCCAGGTAACCATTGTTAAGTATCGCGACTTTTATCGGGAGTTTGTTAATGACCGCGGTTGCAAGCTCCTGAATGTTCATCTGGATGCTGCCATCGCCCGCGATGTCGAATACAATTTTGTCGGGACAGGCGAACTGCGCGCCTATTGCTGCCGGGAAGCCGTACCCCATGGTGCCGAGGCCTCCCGAAGATAACCATCTCCGCGGATGGTCGTACTTATAAAACTGCGCGGCCCACATCTGGTTCTGGCCCACTTCCGTACAGATTATCGCCTCGCCCCTGGTAGCTTCATATATTTTCTCAACGACAAATTCAGGCTTGATAATATTTTTATCGTGCTTGTACGTAAGAGGCCGTTCGTCCTTCCATTTTTCTATCTGTTTCAGCCAGGCGGTCCTAACTGCGGACCACTGCTGGTCTTTTAATTCCTTCATGGACTTGAGCAGTTCTTTCAGAACGTTCTTTACATCGCCTACGACAGGCAAGTCCACGCGGACATTCTTTTTGATGGAAGTCGGGTCAATGTCGATCTGGATTATTTTTGCATTGGGTGCGAATGCATTGGTTCTTCCAGTCACGCGGTCGTCAAACCTTACCCCTATGCCAATGAGAAGGTCTGCATTCTGCACAGCGGTATTGGCATAATATGTGCCGTGCATGCCGAGCATGCCCATGGAAAGTTTACTTGTCCCCGGAAATCCTCCGAGTCCCATAAGTGTCATGGTCACAGGTATCTTTGCGAACTCTGCGACTTCTCTCAGTTCCTTTGCTGCTTCGGACAAGATAACGCCTCCGCCGGCCATGATGACAGGTTTTTTTGCCTGGGCTATCATCTGCGCAGCCTGATTGATCATGTATTTATTTCCGTGAACGGTCGGATTGTAGCCGCGTATCTTCACTTCTTCGGGCCAGATGAATTCACCGGAACCTGCTGTTACATCTTTGGGCAGGTCTATCAATACAGGGCCGGGCCTTCCTGTTGACGCGATATGGAATGCCTCGCGTATGGTCTTTGAAAGGTCGTTTACGTCTTTTACAAGGTAGTTGTGCTTTGTGCACGGACGTGTTATGCCGACGATATCAGCTTCCTGGAACGCATCGTTGCCTATAAGCATGGTAGGTACCTGGCCGGAAAATACAACGATAGGCGTTGAATCCATCGAGGCGTTTGCAATGCCGGTCACTGTGTTTGTAGCTCCGGGGCCTGATGTGACAATAGCAACCCCGACTTTTCCGCTGGCACGGGCATAACCGTCAGCGGCATGCACCGCGCCCTGTTCATGCCTCGTAAGGATGAGTTCAATGTCCTTTTCATCATAGAGGATGTCAAAGATGTTAAGCACTACACCGCCGGGATAACCGAAGACGTGCTTCACCCCCTCTTTTTTCAGGCATTCTATCAATATCTCCGCACCGCTTTTTTTCATTTTGTCTCCTTGCTTATAATGAACCACAGAGGTCACTGAGGCTAATATACAGAGTAATAATACAATAGCTCTATTTCTCTGTGTCTCTCTGTGGTTAAATCCTGTCCTTCATGATCGCCCCTGTGCTTGCTGATGTGACATGTGAAGCATATCGCGCAAGCCAGCCCCTGGTGATCTTGGGCTTGATCGGTTTAAACGTTTTCAGTCTGTCTTTTATTTCTTTCTCGCTGAGAAGGACGTTCAGGGTCCTTTTCCTGATATCTATTTCTACAGTGTCGCCGTCTTTCACAATAGCGATAGGGCCGCCTTCCATTGCTTCGGGTGAAACATGTCCAATGCACGGGCCCCTTGTGCCGCCGGAGAACCGGCCGTCGGTAATAAGAGCAACAGACTCGCTTAAGCCCATTCCGGCAATCGCAGCCGTCGGGCTCAGCATTTCCCTCATGCCCGGGCCGCCCTTGGGGCCTTCATAACGGATCACGACAACGTCGCCGGGTTTTATCTTGCCTGCAAGGATCGCCTTCATTCCGGCCTCTTCAGAATTGAACACCTTTGCCTTGCCCCTGAACTGCATCATTTCTTTGCTAACCGCTGTCTGCTTCACTACAGCTCCATCAGGCGCTATATTGCCTCTTAAAACAGCGATACCCCCTTCTTTGTGATGCGCCTTTTGGAGGGGCCTGATGACCTCTTCATCAGATATCTCAGCCCTGTCGGCAATATCGAATATCTTTCTGCCGGATACAGTTGCGGTATTGTTAAGTCCGTACTTGAGCCTCTTGAGAACAGCCGGGATGCCGCCTGCATATTCAAGGTCTTCAAGGTAGTGAGCGCCGCCGGGAAGCATGTTTGCGATATGCGGTGTTTTTTTGCTCAATTCATCGAATAGTTCAAGGGACAGGGGAACCTTTGCCTCATAGGCGATTGCAGGAATATGCAATGCTGTATTCGTAGAACCTCCGAGCGCAAGATCAACCCTTATCGCATTCTCAAATGCATTGAGGGTCATTATCTTTCGCGGAGTGATATTCTTTTTGACGAGTTCCACAACTCTGCTTCCGCTGTGAAAGGCTATCCTTCTTTTTTGGGCAGATACTGCCAGTGCCGTTGCACAGCCAGGAAGGCTCATTCCAAGCGACTCTGTCACACATGCCATGGTATTGGCCGTGTACATTCCCTGACAGGAGCCTGCGCCGGGGCAGGCGCACATTTCAAGGTCGTCAAGCTCCGAGCTCTTTAATTTGCCATTTTTATATTTTCCTATGGCCTCGAAGGTATCGTTTACCAGAGAAAGCCGTTTCCCTCTCAAATGTCCTGAAAGCATTGGTCCTGCCGTCACAACGACGGAGGGTACGTTGACCCTCGCGGCTGCCATCAGCATTCCAGGGGTGATTTTGTCACAATTTGTCAGGAGCACCAGGCCGTCGAAATGATGGGCCTCGGCAACGGTCTCTATCATGTCAGCTATCAACTCCCTTGAAGGCAGACTGTAATGCATCCCGCTGTGTCCCATTGCTATGCCGTCGCAGATGCCTGGTATGCCAAAGAAGAACGGGTAGCCTCCGCCTGTATGGACGCCTTTTTCTATGAACCGTTCAAGGTCACGCATGCCTGAATGTCCGGGTATTATGTCGGTAAAGCTGGTAGCAACGCCGATAAAGGGTTTATTCATCTCTGTGCGCGGTATCCCCGTGGCGTAAAGCAGCGCCCTGTGCGGCAGCCTTTCGAGTCCTTTTTTGATCGTATTACTTTTCATGAAATTTATTATGGTGAAGTGTCAAGGATTCAGGGTAAAGAACCATGGATTAAAGATGAAAAATCAATCTTGAATCATAACTCCTGATTTCAGCTAATTCGTTGACTGCTTACTGTATTGCCTGACAAGCTCTGCCATACGGTCTTTAAAATGGAGCTTCTGTTTCTGTATTTTCTTCTTTTCCAGCTCTTCCTCTGATGTCATATATCTTTTTTTTGACATCTCATCAAGGATCTTGTCCAGCTTCCTGTGCTCCTCCTCGATTCTCCTGAATTCTTCACTTTCATTCCTGAGGACATTGATGATCTCGGTGTCTTTCATAGGGATCCCCCTTGTTGTTTATAGATTGAAAAATTACCATATTTCCCTGAAAATTACAAGGTATAACTTTACAAAATTCCATGCTTTTCACTAACATAAAAATACTTTATTATTTCAGTATACTAACCATTTGCCGACAAACCGGCTTTTCAGGAGACAGGAGAAATGAAAATAGAGATGATCGATACCCATTGTCATCTTGAGATGGAGGCATTTGATGATGACAGGGAAGAGGCAATAAAACGGGCCGGGAAAGAGCATGTCAAATTTATAATAAATGCAGGCTCTGACAGGGCTGGAAACTTAAAAGGGCTTGAACTTTCCTCGAAATATCAGAATATCTATTCTGCCGTGGGAATACATCCCCATGACGCAAAGTATCTGGACAAGTCTCTAATCCTTGAACTGAGGAGATGGCTGGAACGCCCCAAGATCGTGGCAATCGGCGAGATCGGGCTGGACTATCATTACCTTCACTCTCCAAAGGGGGTGCAGGTTGAGGCTTTCATACGGCAGATCGCTATTGCTCAGGAGTCTGACCTGCCGATAATTGTGCACAGCAGGGAGGCAAAGAAGGACACGATCCGCATCCTGAGAGAGGAAGCTTCAGGTGTGTCTGGGGTGCTTCACTGTTTTTCGGGCGATATCGAAATGGCTAAGGAAGCAATGGGGTTGGGCTTTTATATTTCCATTGCTGGCCCCGTTACTTTTAAAAATGCCAAAGAACTGAAAGAGGTCGTGCGGTTCATCCCCGATGATTTTCTCCTTATAGAAACAGACGCTCCCTATCTGTCACCGGTACCCATGAGGGGGAAGAGGAACGAACCGTCCTTTCTGAGACATACTGCCGACGCAATCGCTGAGATCAGGGGGATAAACGTCTCTGATCTTGCAAGGATAACCACTCTCAATGCCATGAGGCTTTTCAGGATCGGGAACATTTCCAGCCAGGGAGAAATAACATACAGGATCAGGGACTCGCTCTACCTGAACATTACCAATAAATGTACAAACAAATGCGGCTTCTGTGTCAAGTCACGTACTACCTACGTAAAGGGGCATAACCTGCGGCTTGAAAAGGAGCCTTCCGCCCTACAGCTTATTAAAGCGATTCACGATCCCAAGGCATACAAGGAAATTGTTTTTTGCGGGATCGGAGAGCCTTTGCTGAGGCTGGATATAGTAAAGAAGGTATCGTCATGGATCAAACAGAACGGTGGAAAGGTCAGGATAAACACGAACGGCCAGGGCAATCTTATTCATGGGAAAAATATTCTGCCTGATCTCAAGGGTATTGTCGACAGTATTTCCATAAGCCTTGACGCGGAAGATGCGAAGAAGTATGAAAAGATCTGCAAGCCAGCGGTAAAGGGAGCCTTTGAAGGGGTTATCTCATTTATAAAAGAGGCAGTGAAGGTAATTCCGGAAGTCAAAGCCACCATCGTAAAAATACCAGGCGTGAATGTGGAGAAATGCAGAAAGATAGCGGACGACCTCGGCGTAGAGCTGCGGATCAGGGAATTTGATATGGTGGGGTAGGGGGTTAGTATTCGATCCGCTCTAAAAACAGTCCGCGTGCCGGCGCTGTCCTTCCTGCCTGGCGCCTGTCTTTTGATCCAAGGATTCCCTTCATCATTGTCGGATGGTGCTTCCCCTTTCCAATATCGACAAGAGTGCCGACAATGTTTCGAGCCATATGCCTCAGGAATGCATTTGCCTGTATGGTGATTTTTACAACCGGGGTATTGAATACGAAACTGATAAATTCAACGGAAGACAACCTGCTGACCTCCAGGCTGCTCACTGTCCTCACGGGATGTTTCGAGCTGCATTTAGAGGCGCGGAAGCTGGAAAAGTCATGCGTTCCGACAAGGCATTCTGCAGCTTCCTGCATCACGCCGGTGTTAAGTTGATAAGGGATGTTCCAGGAATATCTTTGAAGGAAAGTTGAATAAATACCTTGCTGTGATATCAGGTATGTGTAAGTTTTGCTCTTCGCGTCGTACCGCGGATGGAAGTCAGGCGGGCATTCTTCCGCACGAATAACCCTGATATCGTGGGTGAGATGCGCGTTTAAAGCTCTGAGTAAGACCGGGGGTTCAAGACGGGACAGGGTTTTAAACACTGCGACCTGTTCAAACGCATGAACCCCGGCATCGGTCCTTGCCGCACCGTTAATTCTCAACTGTTCTCCGGTGACAGAAAAAAGCGCCTCTTCAAGAAGCCCCTGGATGGTCGTTCCTTTTTTCTGTATCTGCCAGCCGGAGTAGTTTGTACCGTCATACTGGAGGGTAATTCTTATCTGTCTCATATCTACAGGAAAGTAAAAATTTTACTGGTTCTATTGACATTCTTGCATTTAAGACCTAATATTTTTATCAATAAAAAATCACACTATTATAATAAAAAGGAGGAAAAATCGATGCTGAAAAAGATGATGTTGCTTTCACTCATGATCATAAGCATTACAGCAGCAGGTGCGGCATTCAGCGCTGAATATGTCGGAGCGAAAAAATGCAAGGCCTGCCATATCAAACAGTACAAGTCCTGGGAAGAGACAAACATGGCGAAAAGTTTCGAAAATCTGAAAGCCGGTGCAATGGCGGATGCTAAAAAGAAAGCGGGACTCGACCCGGCCAGGGATTATACTGGTGATGCAAAGTGCCTGGAATGCCACACGACAGGCTATGGGAAGCCAGGAGGGTTCAAGAGCCTTGCTGAAACTCCTGACCTGATAAACGTCCAGTGCGAGTCATGCCACGGCCCCGGTGGAGACTTCAAGGAAATAATGAAGACCAACAAGGAATTTAAATTGGCGGAGGCCGCTGCAGCAGGGCTCGTCATTCCGAATGAAAAAGCAAACAACTGCATGGAATGCCACAATGATAAAAGCCCGTTCAATGAAAAGGTCGATGCCAAATACAAATTTGATATCAAGGACAGATTAAAGAAGACCCACGAGCATTTCCCGCTGAAGTATCAGCATTAAATTTTTTTGTATGAGTTCGTGACCAAAAAGGTCTGGAATATTTCCAGACCTTTTTTTGTTATTGGAATATAAAAGAAGCATTCAATTTTTATCTGAAAAATTAAAGTCATTTGGTATAAAATCTCTCATACTATGACTGAACAAGACGCACGAATAGTCATTAACCGAAAACTTATCGAATCCGGATGGATTCTTGAAGGGACTAACAGGAATGTCCTGACTGAACAGCATTGCGGAGCTGGCTTTTCCGATTATCTGCTGTTAGGCAGGAAGGGACAGAACCTTGCTGTGCTTGAAGCAAAGGATGACAGTCAGGGCGATGTCTATCTCGCAAAAGAACAGGCGCGGGGATATGCCCTCGCGCATGGGTGTAAATATATCTTCCTTGCTAATTCAGAGCAGATTTATTTCTGGGACTTAGATGAAGGCGACGCCCTCCCGATAGAACGTTTTATTTCTCCTGAAGACTTGCAGCGAAGGGCCGATCTGAAACTGCTCAGGAAACCCTTGCCGCAGATAGAACATTCTTTGAATATAGCGAACAGGCCTTATCAGATAGAGGCGAGCGATATTATTGCCGGTCAATACGAGAAAGGCAAAAGGGCATTTTTGCTCGAAATGGCTACGGGCACAGGCAAGACGAGACTCGCCGCCGCAATTATCGACAGGTTTCTTAAAGCACATCAGGCAGAACGTGTCCTGTTCATCGTTGACAGGATAGAACTTGCAAAGCAGGCCCTTGAGGCCTTCCAGTTGGCATTCAGGGATAAATACAAAAATGTGCGCTACAAGCCCGGACGTCACGGCGAATGGGGAGGCGCTTCTGTTGTAGTGGCGACAATACAGAGTCTCAACATTCATTACAGTAAGGATTTCACGCCGGGCTATTTCGATCTTGTCTTCAATGATGAATGTCATCGTTCCATTTATGGCGAACTGCCCCGTCAGGTGGTTGAATACTTTCAGGCCACGAGGATAGGACTGACTGCCACGCCAAAGGATTTTCTGAAAAACATTGATATTGAAAAACTGGGCGAGAACAATCCCAAGGCTCTCGAGTACAGGATAATGCGGGACACATACAAACATTTCGGCTGTGAACCGGGAGAGCCGACATACAGGTATACAATACAGGATGCTGTAAATGCTTCTCACCCCGGGCCTTATCTTGTGCCGCCCAGGATATATAAACTTTATTCACTGATTACAAAAGAGGCCGCGTCAGAAAATGGCTGGAGCACTGAGATTGACGGTGAAGATTATACGTTTGCCATTTCCCAGATAGAGAAAAAGGTAAATGTGCCTGATCGGAATAAGCTTATATGTATGGAATTTTTGAAATATGCGTTAAAAACTCCCGACGGTTCAATCGGTAAAACTATTATCTTTGCCGTGTCTCAGGACCACGCAGGGGCGCTTGCAAAGGAATTGAATGCGCTTGCGCCTGAGGCGAACGGCAGATTTGCACAAGTCATCACATCAAGAGTGAAGGGCGCTTCCGATCTTGCAAAGACATTCCGTAAAGATGAAAACTACTGGCCGCGTGTTGCGGTCAGCGTAGATATGCTATCGACAGGTTATGACTGTCCTGAAATATTGAACATTGTCCTTGCGCGCCCTATTGCTTCTCCAACGAATTACATACAGATAAAAGGGCGCGGCACGCGCAAGTATACATTTCCGGATGGGACGGCAAAGACAGAGTTTATAATTCATGATTTCTGCGAGGTGGTTGAATATTTTGAGGAGGAATACGACTATAGTGCGCCGTTGCCCGTCTATGACCCTTCTGTATCTGACCGAACTCCCGGCTCTTACGAGAGAATGAGCGGAAGTGAAGTAGATAACAAGGGCGCGGACAGAAGAAAGCTTGTTTCTCCTGCTCCAGATACAATAGTTTTTACGGAATTTATTGAAGTCGGTCCCGAAGGGGAGAAAGTAGACCGTATGCTTTATCAAAACAGGTGGCAGGAAAAGATCAGAGAAGTTGCCAGGATAAAGCCCGATATTGTTGAAGCGGCAAAGACGGACAATTTCACTGACGAGCTCATGGAATATCTTCAGACAGAAGTGCTGAACCGCCCGGTGGAGTATTTCAACGAAATAAATCTTGCAAAGGTCTACAGGATATTTGCGGACATTACGGATTTTATCAAAGAGGCGTTAGGAATCGGGAAGCTGCCGACACAGCAGGAACAGCTTGATAAGCTTATTGAGTTTCTCAAGGTTGAATACAGCCTGAATCTTATGCAGATCAGGTTACTGAGAGTTCTTATTGAACAGATTGTGCAAAGTCCGAAATATGCGGAACAGTTTGAAAAAGGAGATTTCAAATTTCTTGAAAACCAGCCTTTCAGGGCATACGGAGGCGTTGACGCATATTTATCAGCCTTCGGTGACATAACAAAATCGGTATTTAACCATTTAAAGCAAAGCCCTTCATTTAAACTGGCGAGGATGAGATAGATTATGCCGACAAACTTTGTAAATTCAGACCTGAGACAGAAGGTTGACCAGTTAATGGATGAACTCTATGCCGGTGGCGTCAATAACCCGATGACCGCCATTGAGCAGATAAGTTATCTGATGTTTCTCAAGAGTCTCACAGAGATGGATGAGAAGCAGGAACAATTACAAAAGATCATGGACAATCCATACACGTCTGTCTTCTCCAACTCATTGACAAAATACAGTTGGAGGACAGTGTCCCGGCTTTCCGGCGATCCGCTGTATGTGACGCTTTCAGAGGCTTTTGAAAAGTTTCACGAGCTCCCCAATCTCTCACCAATGGGAAAGCTCCTTTTCAGGCAGGCGCATCTGAAGATATTCAACAGGCCTACCTTGCGTTCAGTGGTCTCGATCATTGACGGAATGGATTATAATGATTCACAAAAATATGACACTGATGTAAAAGGCGACCTCTACGAATATCTGCTGGACAAGATTTCAATTTCAGGGACGAACGGACAGTTCAGGACGCCCCGCCACATTATCAAGATGATGGTAAAGCTCATAAAGCCAAAGGCGGGACAGTATATCCTTGATCCAACGTGCGGAACAGCAGGATTTCTGATCCAGGTTTATCTCTACATCATGGAGCAGAATACAAGCGGAGAGATGAAGACGGAAGGTCATATTACCGGCGACAGGCTGAGACCGGACCAGCACGAGTTTTTGAAGATGCATGCGCTGACCGGATATGACAACGATACGGATATGATTAAAATAGCGATAATGAATCTTTACCTGCACGGACTTGAAAATGCCAACGTAAGACACCATGATCCGCTTACCCTGCCGACTGAAAACGACAGAAAATATGACGTCATCCTGACCAATCCTCCATTTGCCGGGAATGTAAACAAAGAGGCGATACTTGAGGACTTTGATCTCAAGACATCAAAGACGGAACTGCTTTTCGGTGAATACTTTTACAAGCATCTCGTCCCCGGCGGGAAGGCGGCGGTCATTGTCCCTGAAGGCGTATTGTTCGGAACAACGACAGCACATAAGAAACTGCGCGGCTGGTTGATGGATGAATGTAATCTTCACGGAATCATCAGCCTGCCGTCAGGAGTATTCAAGCCTTATGCAGGCGTTAAGACCTCCATAGTTATCTTTGAACGTGGCGGCAAGACAGATAAGGTTTGGTTCTATGAAATAACCGCAGACGGATACAGCCTCGATGACAAACGCACTCCTCAGCCGGATAAAAACGACATCCCCGACCTCATTGAGAAATGGGAGACAAAGCCGGAGAGTGATCGAAGCTGGTATGCCTCAAGGAAAGAGATTGAAGAAAATGATCTTAACCTCACCGGAGGAAGATACAAGCCTCATGTGCATGAAGAGGTTGTATATCCTGAACCGAAAGTGATTGTCTCTGAAGTGATGGACCTGGAAAAAAGAATAGCCGATGGGCTGGGTAATCTTCAAAAGAAACTGTAATACAGGCTTTGTTTTTATTTAACGATCTGGTAGACTTAAATAAAGACTTTATTCAGCCCTTTCAAGGAGGACATAATGAAACTGAGCACAGCCGTTAAACCTATAAGTCACATCAAATCTCACGCCTCGGAGATCATCAGCGAAATATCCGAGACCGGCAACCCGGTTGTCGTGACCGTAAACGGGGAAGCGCGGGTAATAATTCAGGACCTGAAGGAATATGAAAAAGACCGCGAAAGCATGGCGATGCTGAAGCTGCTGGCAATGGGAAGAAAGGACATGCTCGAAGGCAGGCATAAGCCGATGCGTCAGGCCTTTGCGGAACTTAAAAAGAAGATACGCTCTGCTGAAAAGCCATGAAGTACGAAGTCCGCGTTGACAATATTGCATCAGAAGACCTTTACGCAATATACCGCTATGTTGCTGTTAATGATTCCCCTTCAAAGGCGGAGCATCTGCTCGTCAATATACAGAAAGCAATGACCTCTCTTGAGACAATGCCGGCGCGGGGCGCCATCCCGCCTGAGCTGCAACGGTGGGGAATAGCCGATTTCAGGGAGATATTCTTTAAACCCTACCGCATTATCTATGAAATGAGAGGCAAGACCGTTTTCATTCACGCCGTCCTTGACGGCCGCCGCAACTGCGAAGACCTTTTACAGCAGCGGCTTCTGGGGACATAATGCAAAAGCCTTTGCCGAAGGGGTGGAAATGGGTGAAGCTGGGGGAGGTTGCAGACGGTGAAAAGTTCTCGATTCGGATGGGGCCATTCGGCAGCCAACTTAAGAAGCACGAACTGGTAAATGAAGGTATTAAAGTCCTGTGGATTGAGAATATTGTGGACAATGAATTTAAGTGGCTCGATAATAAGAGCATCACCGAAGGTAAATTTAAACAGCTTGAGGGTTTTAAAGTTAAACCGAACGATATTCTAACCACCACGATGGGAACTATCGCGCGAACATGCGTGGTTCCATCAAATATTGGGAAGGCGATTATTTCATCGCATTTGCTGAAAATATCTCCCGACCTAAGCCGTATTAATCCGACATTTGTCGCAAAATATATGAGCTCCGGTTTTGCGCTAAGATACTTTGATAAAAAAGCCCATGGCATTGTTATGAAAGGCTTGAATACATCGATTATCAAAAATTTACCTATCCCCCTCCCCCCGCTCTCCACGCAACACAAGATCGTCGAGATTCTTGAAGAAGCCGACAACCTGCGGAAACTGCGCAGGCAGGCGGATGAGAAGATGAAAGACCTCATCCCCTCGCTCTTTGTCCGGATGTTCGGCGATCCTGCCACAAATCCGAAAGGGTGGGAGATGATTTCTCTTGGGGATGTTTGCAATAAGCCGGAATATGGAGTGACTGCAACTGCAACTAATTCATTTATAGGACCAAAGTTTTTAAGAATAACAGATATTCAAAATGGAAATGTTGACTGGAATAAAGTGCCATATTGTGAATGTTCTGATATTGACAGAAATAAAAGCCGATTATCTATCAGAGATATTGTTGTAGCAAGAATCGGGTCAACCACAGGGAAAGCCTATCTTGTAAGAGATTGTCCCGATGCTGTTTTTGCATCGTATTTAATACGCTTGCGTACTAATGACTCTTTATTGCCAGAATTTCTATTTGCTTTTATGGATACAAAATCTTATTGGACTCAAATTAATTCAGTGAAAGGTACAAGATTAAAGCAAGGCATTAATATTCCTGTTCTTATAAACTTAAAGTTCCCTCTCCCCCCTCTCCCTCTCCAGCAGGAATTCGCAAAGCTCGTTGAGGGCATCGAAGCTGAGAAGGCAAGACAGGCTGAGGGCAAGAAGAAGCTCGATGAACTTTTCAACAGCCTCATGCAGCGGGCGTTTACCGGGGAACTGGTGGCGTGATTATGTAGGGGCAGGCCCCAGTGCCTGCCCAAATAAAACATGGCAACCACAGGGGGTTGCCCCTACAGTACGATTAACGTTACCGGACATTGTTCATCAGTTCAAATCATTTACCACATCACAATATCGCATAAATGTTCTGAAAAACAATTGGGATCCATTCCCTGGTAAATTATGGCAGCGCAATTATTACGAACATGTTATCCGTAATGAATACGAACTGGGCAAGATACGGGAATATATCATGAACAATCCGATGACATGGGAAGATGATGAGAATTATACGGAATGAAAATCCCTGAGATGTTGTCTCTGAGCTGCAGCCTGTAGATTTTTATACGGGACAATCTGTATATTTAAAGGCTGGGAAAATTCAGGATTCAAAGGAGAAAGACATGAATGTTAATGTGAAGAATGAAAAGCTCAATAGATGGATAAGGGAAGTTGCAGAATTGTGCCAGCCCGACAATATCTATGTCTGCGACGGTTCAAGAGAAGAATATGATCGTATGATCGAGATCCTCGTGAAAGGCGAGATTGCAATTCCCCTCAAAAAGCGGCCCAACAGTTATCTCTTCCGTTCTGATCCGAGTGATGTGGCCCGAGTCGAAGACCGCACATATATAAGCACAACATCAAAGGATGAGGCCGGCCCTACAAATAACTGGATCGATCCGAAGGAACTCAAGGCGACCATGCTGGATTTCTACAAGGGGTGTATGAGGGGACGCACAATGTATGTAATACCTTTTTCGATGGGGCCTATCGGTTCCCCGATCTCAAAGATCGGCATTGAAATATCGGACAGTCCGTATGTTGTGATCAATATGCATATCATGACCCGTGTCAGTTCCCGCGTCCTCGATCTGCTGGGAACAGACGGAGACTTCATCCCCTGCCTGCATTCCGTGGGTGCTCCGCTGGCGCCGGGACAGAAGGACTCCAAATGGCCGTGCGCTCCCATTGAGAAGAAATATATCAGCCATTTCCCTGAAGAGAACCTTATCTGGTCATATGGATCGGGCTATGGCGGCAACGCGCTTCTGGGGAAAAAATGCCTCGCGCTCCGTATCGCCTCTGCCATGGCAAGGCGTGAAGGGTGGATGGCAGAGCATATGCTCATACTCAGACTTACCAGCCCCGAAGGGAAACAGTACCATATTGCGGCAGCATTTCCATCGGCCTGCGGAAAGACCAACCTGGCAATGATGCAGCCTTCGTTGCCCGGCTGGAAGTGTGAATGCATTGGAGACGACATAGCATGGATGAAGGTCGGCCCTGACGGACGGCTTTACGCGATAAATCCAGAGAACGGTTTCTTTGGTGTGGCTCCGGGAACATCATATAGCACCAACCCTATGGCAATGGATACTCTCAAACAAAACGTTCTCTTTACGAACTGTGCGCTGACTGATGACGGTGATGTCTGGTGGGAAGGCATGGATGGTGATGAGCCTGCGCATGCGATTGACTGGAAAGGGCGCGACTGGACTCCGGCAAGCACTGAAGACGCTGCACATGCGAATGCGCGCTTTACGGCTCCCGCTGCGCAATGTCCGGTAATTTGCAAGGACTGGGAGAAACCTGAAGGCGTTCCGATCGATATATTCATATTCGGAGGCCGCCGTACTGGTGTGGTTCCTCTTGTTTACGAGGCATTCAATTGGGAGCATGGCGTCTTTCTGGGCGCTACTGCTGCATCCGAAACGACAGCCGCGAACATCGGCGCTGTCGGCAACCTCAGGCGCGACCCGTTTGCCATGAAGCCGTTCTGCGGTTATAATATGGGCGACTATTTCCAGCACTGGTTCAATATGGGAGATAAGCTTGGGAATAAGGCGCCGAGAATCTTTTATGTCAACTGGTTCAGGAAGAGCGCGGACGGCAAATTTTTATGGCCCGGGTTCAGTGATAACAGCCGGGTGCTCAAATGGATGTGCGAGCGCGTTGAGTGCCGGGTTGGAGCCAAGGAAGCGCCCATCGGCCTATTGCCGAATGAAGGAGACATTGATCTCAGCGGCCTTAATATTTCTTCTGCCGAGATGAAAGAGCTTATGAGTGTAAACACCGATGAATGGAAGGCAGAGATCCCCGATATAGAAAAACACTACACCACATTCGGAAACCGTCTCCCCGGGAGGCTCAAAAAACAGCTTGAGGAATTCCGGAAACGGCTGGGTTAGGACATATCAAACGTAAGGGTACGGCATGCCGTACCCTTATTTCCCTTCTTCTCTCTCAGCTTCCTTTCGTGAGAGTTTCTTCTTCGAACCATCATGCCAGATTCTGAAAATACGCTCCAGTTTGTCCCTGTAAGCCATGGAAAGAAAAATAAGGACAATGGCAACCCCGACCAGCATCGAGAACCGGTAATACTGATGGTGCCGGATGAAATTCCCGCCGAGGGTGAGGAGAATTGTCCCGCCGAAGCGCCCTACGGTGCTGATGAGCAGGAACTCTTTGACAGTAAGGTGTCCGAGCCCGAGGATGTAACATAGAAAATCTTTCGGAGTTCCGGGGATCAGGAAAAGGAGAAAGACGAGAAAAGCGCCTTTGTGATGAAGCAGATAATCATACCGTTCAATAGTTTGCTTGCTGACAAAGCGTTCGACAAAGGGCCGGCCAAAGGTCTTTGACAGCCAGAAGTTTATAAATGAACCGATAGTGAGGCCTATTGTTGACAGGAAGAGCCCCAGGACAGGGCCATAGAGAAACCCTCCCAGGAAACCTGTAACTTCCCCTGGGATAGGAGCTGCAATGACCTGAAGAGACTGAAGGAGAATAAAGCCGAAGAATGAAAGGGGCCCCAGTGAATCAAGAAATGCCTTAAGCCTTTCCCGGTCCATGAAGAACTTGAATGTGCCTGTCTTATAAAGGATAAAAATGGCAATGAGAAAAACAACGAGAACCGCGACTCTCAGCCATATCTGTGCCGACTTGTTATTTTTGACCGTGTGTTCGATTGTTCACCTGAGTGCTGCTGTTCATTTTAACGAATGACATTGAATCTTAACAGGGAAAGATATTTGAGCGCAAGTTTTATTCGGTGAATGTGAGGCATCAGGTGGAGGCAGGGTTGTGAAGCTGATTATAATTGGAATATACTCGTTCATAAAATGATAATATACAAAGCTATTGTATGAATATGTAAGAGTCTGCTGAAAAAGTCTGTTTTCAGTGTCATTACGAGGAACGTTAGTGACGAAGTAATCTCTTTGTTGAGGCGAGATTGCTTTGGTCGAATCGACCTCGCAATGACAGCTAATACTTTTTAGCAATCTGCTTAGACATTTAAACATAAAGGTCAGGATACATCTGAATTATGCAGAAAAAGACATTGGTCAATGTGCTGGGCGTTGTATATGCTCACATGAAAACGAGTGACGGCGGTGATCTCTATATAACGAGATTTGCAGAGCCGTACCAGAAACATTTTGCCATTGAGAACTGGTATGAGCAGGAATGGTTCAACACCCACAGGATAAGGCTGAAAGGCACGGGCTCTGTCTATAAGCTGCCCACAAAAGAGGTCGAGGGCAGGAGCCTTAATCTCGTCTATAAAAATTGCAGGGTCGGCGAGGATGTTCCTCTGGACACTCACACACTGCAGGAATTTTGCGACGCTGAGTTCAACAGCCCCTGGGAAGAGTTCTCACTGGTCACGGAACTGAGAGAAGGTCAGTATGGACCAAAGGAACTGAAAATCAATACCCAGCGCCCCATGGTCATTTATGTGCCGCCTGAAAAAATGCAGACCTGGCAGAGCGGAAGGTCCAAGGCCAAGATCAACCGCATCCGTGCGAAGCATCCCGGAATAGACCTCGATATCCTTAAGCAATACAAAATGATCTATGAATGGATCGAAGGCCACAACCTGCCTGAGATCTTTGAATATATACGGATCGACGATAGCGAACGCATCCACCACCTGAAGACGATCAACAGCATGGTCATGTCAGACATAGACAAAAAGGGATATCTGGTCGCGGACATGAAACCGGAGCATATTATTATCGGAGAGCATGATTCCGACCTGATAAAACAGATCGGACAGAGACGTGAGAATGCTGATTCCGCAAAGGAGCAGGTATATTACCTTTATAATCTTATTTCTATAGGAAAATATTCTCTGGTTGATTATGAGCTCCTGCTGCGCACCCAAAAACATGAGGAAGAGGTCAAAAATACAAGAAGGCATTCCTACCTGGATGATCAGCGCGACCGGTTCATCCCCACGCCCCTCCCGGACCATCTGAAGAGCATGGAAATATTCGGCGTGCCGTATATTTACGGCCATGCGGAAAGCACTGGCGGACACTTGTGGGTTGTAGGAAGGAATGCGCGGCTGTTTGACTATTTTCTCCCTGAGAGGTGGAGGAAAACACCTTCCATCAAACTGTCAGAAACCAAGGAGGTTTTTTACACGATCACAAAGGACAACATTCATCTCGTCTGGGAAACCTCAAGGGTCGGTGAACTGCCTGATGAAGAGGGAGAGCGGTATAATCCAAAGATATGCGAATACGGCATGAACAGCCCTTTTGAAGAGTTTGCGATTGCCTATGAATTAAATCAGCTTGGGATACCATGCGTTTATGTGAGGGCGATCTATATGACCGGGACAGACAAGCTGGAAGCATCGGCAGATACCAGGAGATACGAATCGCACAAAAACATCCTTGATCCGGAAGGCAATCCCATACTCCAGGAGAACCATAACTACATCACTATCCGCGGGTACTACAACGGCCCTGATAAGTGGGTTGCGCAGCAGAAAAACCGTCTCTATACCCCCATTGATCTTGCAAAGGCCGTCGCGCGCGGGAGTATTGATGAATCACAGTGCCGCATGCTCCAGAAAAAGGTCAAGGAGAATCTGAGTGACAATAACTATGACGGGTCGCTGCTGAAACTTAATGACCTGCTGCTTGCGGTCAGTGACACCGGTGAAATAGTGAACGACAGCACCGGCAACCCCCTGGTTATTATCTGCAACTTCGAGCTGATCTGGAAGATGAAGGAATAGGCCGTTTGTAACATATAACATTCATAGCTAACTCTGTTCCAATGGAAGGCACACAGGGACAAAGGAGCAAAGGGAAGGCTGCAAGCTAACTCCCTTCTAACCTGAGTCAGTCCTCCCTGTGTGAAAAGGAATGAGCCTATTCATCCTTCCAGCCCGTACTTTTTCAGTTTCCTCCAGAGCGACACGCGGTCTATCCCCAGTATCTGAGCGGCGACAGTCCTGTTGCCTCCGGTCTCATTCAGTACCCATTTTATGTAAGCTTCTTCCTGCTCTTCCAATGAAGGTATTTTCCCCTCTTTCTTTCTAAAAGTGCGTATGCTCATCTCCTTCAGGTCCTCAGGCAGATGCGCTACTTCCATGGAAGCTCCGTTTGACATGGCAACGCCCCTCTCGATGATATTCTCAAGTTCTCTCACATTTCCCGGAAAATCATAATTCATCAGTACGGCAATTACATCCGGTGATATATCATTTATTTCCTTTTTCATGAGGGCTGAATATTTCTTTAGAAAATAATAGCTCAGAAAAGGGATATCATCCTTTCTCTCTGACAAGGGGGGAATATTGACGGAGACTACATTCATTCTGAAATACAGGTCCTGCCTGAAATTTCCTTTCTTTATAGCATCCTGTATATCCCTGTTCGTCGCGGCAATGAACCTGACGTCCACCTTTAAAGGCTTTGTTCCGCCGACTCTCAGCACCTCTCTTTCCTGTATTACCCGCAGCAGTTTGACCTGCATCGAGGGAGGCATCTCAGTGATCTCATCAAGCAGCAGCGTTCCGCCTGATGCCATTTCAATAAGTCCCTTCTTCTCGTTCATGGCCCCTGTAAAGGCCCCCTTTTCATGGCCGAAAAGCTCGTTGGACAAGAGCTCTTCCGTAAAGGCGCCGCAGTTGATGGCAAAGAACGGCCCCTCTGACCGCGCGCTGTGAAAGTGGATGTACCGCGCGAACATTTCCTTGCCGGTACCACTCTCACCGCCCAGCAGGACATTGCAGTCAGTCGGCGCGATCTGGCGTGATGTTTCGAGAAGCCTCAGCATGATGGGATCCTGGGTAATGAGTTTTACTTTCCCTTCGAACTTCTCTATCTGCTCCCTGAGCTGCGCATTCTCCCTCTTCAGCCTTGCTTTTCCTATCGCTTCTCTTATGACCCTCCTCACTTCATCAATTTTGAAGGGCTTCGAAATGTAATCGTATGCGCCTTCCTTTATCGCCTGAATCGCTGTCTGCACGGTCGCATATCCGGTCATCAGGATGACCTCAGTATCCTGATTAAGTTCTTTGCATCTCTTTAATATCTGCATACCATCCACCCTGTCCATTTTCAGGTCGGTTAGGACGATATCAAAAAAACGCTCTTCAAGCTGTTTCAGGGCATTCTGCCCGTTTTGTGTGCCGGAGACAGTGTACCCTTCTTTCTGCATCAGTTTCATGAGGCTTTTGAGCGCGATCTTCTCATCATCGACAATAAGTATCTTTACGCTGCTTTGCATGTCAGTTTCCATCCTAACATCATTCATTGCAATTTGCAACATCATCTTTTCCTCTGCAACAGGTTTGATTTCTTTTAATTTTGAAGGGGTTTGATGCTGCTCATTGTTTGAGATGCATATTGCAACATGAGAGCCAATTCTTTTTTTTCGTATTCTCTGTCCAAATGCAGTCAAATCAAGAGGATACACGTTTATGCAGCTCTGGCATTGATATTGATATGTATTTTTCAAACAGCAAAACCTTAAGCAGGAGGGAACCATGAAAAGAATAATTCAGAAACTGGAAAAGATCTATTCAGCAGCAGCATATGCGGAAGAAGGCGAAGTCGAAATGGCAAGGGAGATCATGAGAGAAGAAAAGAGAACCGAGAAGCGGGACCGGACCAGCCAGAGACCCCGTACACAGATGCGCGCATCCGGAAAATAATACAAACAATCAGAGAGCAGGTCACCTGCCTGGAGTGAGATGAAAAATCTCATGAAAAAGATCGAGGATGCTTTGTCCGCAGTTTCATTCGCTGAAGCAGGGGAGCACGAAAAGGCGAGGGAAATCATAAAAAGCCACAAGACCGTGCTTCTTGCGATTTCTGACACGATGTTTGACAAAAACGCGTTCAGGTATGCCCTGAACACAAGCCAGCGGGTCAACGCAAGCCTTGAAATACTCTATATGACCGAAGCAGGACAGGAGCGGAGAGGGCTAAAGGATTTTCTGGAAGAAGTCAGGAAAGAAGGTTTTAAATTCAGCATTGTTATGGGCAAGGGATGCGTAAAGAAAGCGATCCTTGATTATACTGACAAAAGAAACGACATATTGTTTGTGGTAGTTGGAGCATCCCTTGAACTGAATATCGGATGTGAAGTTCATGAGAGGTCCTTCACAAAAGAGTGGAAAAACCTGAGATGTCCGCTGGTAGTAGTTTCAAAAAATGATATGCCGCCATTGACTGCATAGATAACAATCAAAACTATTAACGAAAAAGAAAAGGAGGTTCATTAAAATGGGAACGGGAAGACGTGTGTTTGAGTTCCTGAAGATGGCGTCAATCGCGCACGCCAGATGGGACTATGAGGTCTCAATGAGTATTTTGAAGAAGAGAAAGAAAATGTGGATGCTTTTTGTCATGCTGCTGCCCATACTTGCGGTGGCGCTGGTTGAGGCAGGCGATATGCTCGGAAGCAAGACAGCATACGCACCGGCATTTTATTCTACCAATATTTTCCTTATATCAATCGCAATTGGTTTATGCGCTGGCCTTATCACGGGGTGCATAGGCGCGGGCGGAGGTTTTATTATCACGCCTGCATTGATGGCAGCAGGGGTGAAGGGCATACTTGCGGTAGGAACAGACCTGTTCCATATTTTTGCAAAAGCGATCATGGGGACGGCAGTTCACAAGAAGCTGGGTAATGTATCCGGCAAGCTTGCGATCGCCTTTCTTGTAGGTTCTGCAGGCGGTACGTTCATAGGCGGCGCTATCAACAAGGGGCTCTATGATTATGACCCGAACCTGAGCGAAACCTTTATCAGCCTTATTTATGCGGTGCTGCTGGGCTTTTTGGGTTTTTACGCGCTTGCGGACTTCCTCAAATCGAGAAAATCAAATGATACCGGAGATGCCCACGGCGGCTCATCAGGCATGACAAGCCTTTCCTTGAAAGTTCAAAACATAAATATCCCGCCTGCGATCAGGTTTGATGAAGACTTCGTTCCGGGCGGAAGAAAGATCTCCGGGGTAATCGTTGCGCTCGGAGGCGTTGTTGTCGGCTTGATGGCGGCAATAATGGGCGTTGGCGGCGGCTTTATCACTTTCCCGATGTTCGTGTATGTCTTCGGCGTCTCTTCAATGACCACAGTCGGCACCGATATTTTGCAGATCATCTTCACAGCAGGACTCGGCGCGATCACTCAGTACGCGATTTACGGATATGTTTTTTATACGCTCGCAATGGGCATGCTTCTCGGCTCACTCATAGGCATTCAGGTCGGCGCCCTTACAACAAAGGTCGTAAAAGGCATCCACATCAGGGGGTTCTATGCAGTATCAATCCTGGCAGGTTTCATAAACAGGGCGGCAACGCTGCCGAAGAAACTTGTAGAACTTGAAGTAATAAACTGGTCCAAGCCGGTAGTTAAGGGCATTGAGACTGCCGGCAATGTAATCTTCTGGGTGGTTGTTACAATTTTTGCAGCATGGGTAATCGGCAAATTCCTGGCAAATGTGAAGACATTAAGAGGAGAGGAAGACAGTGTCGCTCCTGTTCTCGTAAAGGAGGAGGCATAACATGTTAGTGAGAAATAAAAAAATGTTCAGTATCGGCGTTGTCTTCGCCATATCGTTCTTTACGGTTCTGGCATTGATCTTCTCGCCTGTATTTGACGGCAAAAACGGTCTGGTGTTCTCGGATGATATGTTCAATAAACTGTCAAAAGGTTCATCATACTTCATACCGAAGGTAGCCAGGCTGAAGCAAAGGTAATTGACGATGTGAATAAAAAGGCTGTGGAGCCCGGCTATAATTTCTACAAAATAGACGCCAATAAGGTCGCAGACCATGCCGGAATGATGTCGGGGCTGCTGATTTTCTACGTCGCCTATACTATGTGGTGGGGCTATGCTATCTTCTACATCTTTGACGGACTCGGCCTGAGCATGAAAAAGGCAAAAGTGAAAAAAGAGGCTTAAGGGTGCTTGCTTTAAAGAGAGACCTTTATGATATTCACAGGGGCGGGTTTGAAACCCGCCCCTGTCTTATCTTATTGAGTAACATCCCTTGGGAAGATACAGAAAGATCCTTGTAGCTGCAGACGGCTCGGAATCAAGCAAGAATGCATTCCGGCAGGCCTGCAAAATTGTGCGTGATGAAAAAAGCTGGATAACTGTCGTTACCGCTATCCCTGTATACCACGATCAGTTCGAGGTGCTGAGTACACGCGAAAAGGTCACTTCGCGCCTGAAGGGCGAGGGAGAAAAGATTTTGTCCGCGATAAAAGAGATAGCAGATGAAGAGGACATTTTTATAAGGACACAGGTCGAGGAAGGCGCGCCATTTGACACCATCATAGATATTGCGGAAGAAGGGAATTATGACCTGATAGTCATGGGCAGGCATGGGATGAGCCGTCTCGATAAAACCCTTGTGGGAAGCGTTACCTCACGGGTCATAGGACACAGCCAAAGAGATATCCTCGTTATCCCGCCGGCCTCTTCTGTTGCATGGGGCAGAATAATGCTCCCGACCGACGGTTCACGATACAGCTTAAATGCCGCTGAAAGGGCAATCGACCTCGCGAAGTCCTATGGTGGCGATCTGTTTATTGTATCAGTTATAGATGTGACTGAAGAGCTCTACACAGAATCGCCTGGCACAGTTGAACAGCTCATAAGGAAGGCAAAGAATTTTGTAGAAGACCTGAAAAAGCGGGCCGAATCAAACAGCGTAAAAGCAGAAGCACTGGTCAGAGAAGGAGAGACATATGAGATCATCACCGCTCTGGCAACAGAGCGCAACTGTGATGTAATTGTCATGGGCAGCCATGGAAGGACCGGGATCAAGCGCCTCCTTATGGGGAGCACTGCCGAAAAAGTTATAGGATATGCCTCGTGTCCCATTCTCATAGCAAAATCCTGATCCCGATTTCTGTAGCGCGGGAATGAACCTTTCTGCGGCTTGCAGCAGGACATTTAACTGGCTATCAGAAGAACAATTGTGAGAGATCAACTTTTCCGGGAGGAGCACTATTGGTGAAAAAGAAGTTCTCTAATTTCAGTCTCACCGTGCTGCTCTCATTCCTCGGTGAAAGATTTTTCAAGATCAGATCCCTGCAGGTTCTCGTAAGCGGGGTAATGTTATCGCTTTTTGGGATGATCCTCCTGCTCGGATGGCTCTATTCCCAGGAAGTGAAAGACATTGTTACCAGGGATTTCAAATACAGTGGCTGACAGCAATGAACAAAGCTTATTGTAAGGCTATGATCTTTTAATGTTCACTGTCTGGCACTTATAAAAAACAAGGGAGGGAATATGCCCGGAAAATTACTGATAGTTGATGATGAGCCAGACATGCTGAAGCTATTGAGCATGATCATAAAGGAGAAAACACAGCATGAAGCGGTAACGACCAATACTCCTCTTGA
Organism: Nitrospiraceae bacterium; assembly: GCA_003599425.1. Lineage (GTDB taxonomy): Bacteria > Nitrospirota > Thermodesulfovibrionia > UBA6902 > UBA6902 > SURF-23. The sequence goes on from QZKC01000001.1 coordinate 27,165, forward strand.
AGCCCTTGAGCTCGCACGGCAGGGTGGATTTGACCTCGTGATCGCTGATCTGAAAATGCCGGGCATTGACGGTATTGAGCTCCTTGATGCCATCAGGCAAACAGACAAGGATATCCCTGTGATCATCATAACCGCATTCGGCACGGTCGAGTCAGCAATAGAGACCATGGGAAAAGGGGGATTTGATTTCATCACAAAGCCGTTCAAGAAAGAGCAGATACTTTTTACGATCGACAAGGCTCTGAAATGGTCTGAAATGCAGAAAGAAAACAAACTCCTGAAGGAACAACTGAAAAATAACAGGCCTGTAACATAACCCACATCACTCATAAATTTTCATCTTCTTATCTTCTCAGTGTGTTCTGTAGTTCTTCAAATTTTTTTCCTGAATTAAGAGCAGGCTGTTCACGCCTGTTCATATCTGGAACAACAATTTAAATCCTCAATTATAGCTATTCCATTATTTCAAGAGGTTATATCTTGGCACGTCTTTTGAGTAAATACAGATACAATTTCAATAGAAGGAGTCGATATGACAGAGAGGATATTGATCATAGACAACGACCCGGAGATGTTAAATCTTCTGAACATTCTTGTCAGTGAAGAGACATCGTATGAACCGGTTATAACGAATAATCCTTTTGAAGCGGTTGAGATCATAAGGGGAGGTGGCATTGCCCTCGTTATAACCAAACTCAAGATGCCCGGGCTTGACGGAATTCAGATACTTCAGGAGACCAAGAGAGCGGATGAGGATATTCAGGTCATTATTATAAGCAAATACAGCACATTTGAGGCTGCCAGGGAGTTAATGAATAACGACGGATTCGATCTGCTCGAGATACCGTTCAAAAAAGAGCAGATGCTGCTGGCTATTAATAAAAGCATGAACTGGCGAAAACTGCATAAGGATTACAGGGAACTGAAAGAATGTTTTAAAGGCTCGAAATCCAGGCCTTCAGCAGTCTCCGGCGCCGTTTAATTAACTTTCCTGACGACTGCACTTCATCTCAGTTTCACATGGTCCCTGACAAAGTCTTCGATGAACATATCAGTGACAGCATCGTTATACATGACCATGTCGAGCTGTTTTGTGTAAGCCGTAAGTTTGCCCATTATCGTTAACCTTTCTTCAATGGCGGACAGGTTGAACTTGGTAAGCATAGCGTTGATCACGTCGCCTGTGACCTTAACCCTGAAATCAAGTTTTTTGATGATCTCGGTTATCAGCCTGACCCTTCTCAATCTCCTCTCTGTGGCCGCTCCCCCTCCCTTGAAGAAAAATTTTATGTAGTTGTCATTCAGGTTGTCTCCGGCGTAAGCCTCAACCAGCGAGAAGTGATACCCAAGCCTTATGCTGAAATTCATATAGTTTTGCGATATGATCGCATAGCTCCTGCCGCCCATTTTAAGGAGTTCTTCTTCCTGCGTAGCCGCGGTATTTGCGATCATGCCGAAAAAACCTTTGGCGTCCACAGGCCTCGGTTCAGGCCATCTCATATTCATCATCCCTTTCAGGAAAGCTGAAAAGGGCACGGAGGTTATGTCTTCCGGCGCAGCCTTTTTCAGGTCATGCTTTCTGATGCCGCCGTCAATATTCAGGAGGCGGGCGTCCATCGGAATGCCGGCTTTTAAAATAACTGTTTGTTCTCCAAGCCTCTTTGCGTTGCCTGTCTCAGCAAAGGCGACAAGGGACAGAAGATCTTCAAGGCTTTCGATATGCTCTCCCTCCCTGGTTCTGAATATCTCGGCCATCGCCATTTCATGTGTGAATCTTGTTATGTCATGAAATGTCTCGCAAAGTTCGGGTTTGAAGTTTTCCCTGTCAGGGTCGATCAGATTCAGAGGGACAATTATCTTCAGTACCTTTTCCAGTGTTTGCAGCAGATGAGTGTCCCTGAAAGTTGAACGAGGGATGTTTAAGGTCAGATTGACGAGCTCTTCGACCCTACCTTCATAGATGTTGCAGTTAAAAGCATCAACCGTCAGTTCCTGCCCGTCTCTGATAATGCGTGTAGCGTTCTCTGTATCAAGGATAGTCGGCACCTGGTATTCCCTCGAAAGCGACGCCATGTGCCCTGTGGCGCTGCCCACATCGGTGATGATCGCGGAAGCCTTGTTCATCACGGTCACGAATTTCGGTGAAGTATGCCTTGCCACGAGCACCGCGCCTTCAGGGAAATGCTCAAGGTCATCGTGCTCTTTCAGTATAAATGCCTTTCCGCAGCCTATGCCCTTGCATGCGATGACACCTTTGTCGATCAGTATATTGTATTTTTCGATCCTCCTTGGAACAGTCAGTGTTGAGCTTTCAACTTTCAGCATTCTTAACGGCCTGCTCTGCAATATACAGATCTGATCGTCGTGGCCTATGGCCCATTCAATGTCCTGCGGACTGCCGTAATGCTTTTCCAGCGCCGCTGCATATCTAAAGAGCACGCTTATCTGCTCATCCGTCAGGGACGGCCTGTTCCTGAGCTCATCAGGGACCCTGACATCTTTAACGTCTCCTTCGGGGGTGCAAATGTCCATATTCTGCTGTTCGGGAATTTGTCTCTCCGCAATAACTCCGGTGTCCCGCGCCAGAGAATAGAAGTTCGGCATTTCCGTTCCATCAACAACTGAAGTTCCAAGTCCCCATACGGCATTGATGAGCATGAGCCCGCTTTCAGGATTGTTGGGGTCTTTTGTATATATGACACCTCCTGACTTTGCGTCAATCATCTTCAGAACACCGACAGACATCACCATGTCCTCTTCCGAGAATCCATTTGTCTTATAGTAAAAAATTGCGCGTGGGGTAAAGAGGCTTGCAACCACATCCTTGTATTTTTGAAGGATCAAATTTTCCGGCACATTGAGAAACGTGGAATACTGGCCCGCGAAACTGAATTCCCCGTCCTCACGAATAGCGCTGCTCCGGACAGAGACCTTTAAAGTTGAATGTTGAATGTTGAATGTTGAATAGTTGGATTCCCTCACTTTAGCGTTCAACCCTTCAACCTTCAACCTTTCAACCGCCATGTTAATAGCTTTCTGCAAATCCTCCGGCACCTCAGCCCCGGCCACTATGAGTTGTATCTCCCTGCTTATCTCATTAAGCGCTTCCATGTTTTCTATGTTCGCTTCCGAGAGATAACTGTTCATCCTGTCGGACAGCCTGTTGTGTTCTACAAATCTTTTGAAGGCATACGCACTGATAGAGAAACCGTCAGGAGCTGGAAGGCTGAGACGGTTTTTGATCTCTCCCAGATGTGCCATCTTGCCGCCGCTGATACTGATCATTTCCATGTTAAGGTTTTCGATGGGAATGACCAGTTCGCTGACCGGTATCAACCGTTTGTGTGATAAAGTCTTTTGAACTTTATCGTTAATGTCTTCATGTCGCTTATATAATATCTGATACTTTTTTTCTGAAAGCTCGTTTATGTATTCAATAATCTTAAAGACACCGTCATCGATCGCTTTCACGGTTGCATTGATATATTGTCTGTCAAAGAGATATTCACCGGAAAGTTTTTCCTCCATGTCCGCCATAAGTTCCAGGACATTATTGTTTTCCCTGAGCAGGTTCTGGAAGGTAACGTATTTCCGCTTCAGCGCTTCCTGAAGGCTGCCCTCCTGAACTTCATCTCTCTTCAACTTTCTGAACGCCTTGAAGAAATTTCTCATGCTTAATTATACCCGAAGGATTTTCAATTGCATAAAAACCCTGTTTCAGGTTTTCTAAATCGTTCTTATAAGTGCTCTCTTTATTTTTCTTTTCCAAATGAGGGATCGACGTATATCAAAAAAGTTTTCTAATAATATTATTAATAAAAACTTCTTGACAAGAAATTCCAAAGAGTATAACATTATAATCAATTAATTAATAACATTATAATGTTATGATAAATTAAAATGGAAAGACCCTTAGATAGAGAAAAATCGCAAAAGCTATATGTGCAACTCTTTGAATTATTGAGAGGAAAAATAGAGACAGGCGAATGGGCTGTCAGCACTCAAATTCCGACTGAGGAAGAGCTTTGCAAGATATATGATGTAAGCAAAGCCACAGTACGGCTCGCAATATTGGAACTTGTGCGGCAGGGCTATTTAACGAGGCAGCAGGGGAAAGGTACTTTCGTATGCAAAAGGATAATACCGGAGGGCTTGACTATGTCAACAAGTTTTAAGGAGTTGATGCTTGAAGCAGGCATTGTATTTTCCACCCAAACACTCGCCCAGACCGTGATGATGCCTACTGATGACATTGATGTTAAGCTCAACGTTCCTGAAGACAAGCACATCATTTATATAAAGCGTTTGCGCGCGGTTGAAAATGAACCGGTTCTCCTTCAGGAAGCATATATCCCCTACAACATATGCCCTCAGTTATTAGCAGATGACATTGCCAGCAACTCTCTGTTTGAACTTTTTGAAAAGAAATATGGAATAAAAATTACTAAGATAACCGACTTTATTGAACTTGCCTATATCAATAAAGATGAAGGCAAGCTTCTCGATATGAAGGAAGGCTCTCCCGCGTTGCTCCTTGAGCAGCATTTTTACGCGGGTGAAACTCAAGTGATCTATATGCGAACAATAAAGAGACCTGAGAGGTTCAGGTTTTATATAGAGCTGGAAAGGAAAGGTTAAAAAGTTGAAGGTTGAATAGTTGAATGGTTAAAGAATAAATTTTTCAACTTTTCAACTGTTCAACCTTTCAACAGATTAAAAAGGAGGTTTTATGTCAAACGGAAAGACCGTAAAGGAGTTGATGCTTGACGTCTTTGAATTCCCCCACATACCTTATTGGTTCTCAATAAGGCAGGCCATCGGGATTATCAAGAAATCCCTGCTCACCAAGGAAAAATGTCTTCAACCTATGGCTGTGCTGGTCTTTGATGAAAAGTACAATCTTGTCGGCACGGTGAGTTTTAAAAATATTCTCAGAGGCCTGGAGCCAAGATTTTTAAAGCCCACATCAAAGGCCCAGGGCCACGTGGAAGACGATTCGGGATTGTCTTTGCTCTGGGATACGCTTTTCAACAAAGAGTCAAGGGAAATGGCGGAGAAGCCCATCAGTGAGGTGATGACCCCTGCAAAACATTTTGTCGCGCCCGATGACCCGGTAACCAAGGCCGCTTATCTTATGGTGCACAATGACCTGGCCTTATTGCCTGTTCTTGAAAACAACAAGAAGTTCGTCGGACTTGTAAGAATGATAGAAGTCTTCGATGAGTTGTCAAATAATATTCTGGAAGGGAGGGGGTAATTATCATGGCAGAGAAAGATATAAAAACAGCTCAGGGGTTGCCTGAAGCGCCGGTCGAGATAGTTGTAGCGAAAGCTCCGAAAGCCCCTTTTGACTGGAAGCGTGTTTTTTTTATTTTGCTTGGATTAGGACTTTTCCTTTTTGTTTATTTCATGCCGCAGTGGAATGACGCCATCGACCCTACAGGCAAGGCATTTCCACTTTCGCAGGAAGGTAAAGGCGCAATAGCGCTTTTTTTATTAGCAGGTATATGGTGGGTATTTGAGGTTATACCTATTGGCGCAACGGCCCTTGCTATCGGCGTGTTTCAGGCATTATTTGGCATCCGCTCTGCAAAAGATGCATTTAAAGACTTTATGGATCCCTCTGTTATGTTCATCTTCGGCTCTGTTGTTGTCGGATTGGCTTTTACAAAAGCAGGGCTCACAAAACGCATCGCATACAAAATGCTTGAACTTGTCGGTGAAAATACAGGCAAGATACTTCTTGGCGCCCTGCTTGTTACAGCATCATTAACTCTTGTAATGGCTCATACCGCGGCTGCGGCAACTGTTTATCCTATTTTGCTTGCTGTCCTTGCTCTTTATGGAGAAGGCGACAAGCAGACCAAATTCGGCAAGGCTTTGTTTATAGGTATGGCTTATGCAGCAGGTGCAGGAAGCATTATCACATTCCTCGGCGCTGCACGCGGGCCAGCCGCAGCAGGTATGTTCAAAGAATTCACCGGCAGAGATATCGGATTCTTTGAACTTACAAAATATATGTTTCTTGTTGGCGGGATAATGGTCTTAATTATATGGGGTTATTTAATGGTATTTCTAAAGCCTGAAAAAAAGACAATCCCCGGGCTTAAGGATAAAGTGAAAAGGCTTTCCAGAGAACTGGGTCCAATGACAAGAGATGAAAAATTTGTCATCTTTTGCGTAGTGTGTGTTGTTATCATAATGTCTTTGCAGTCTTTTGTTCCGGTACTTAAACCGCTCGACAGGGCCGCCATAATGCTGGTCTCAACACTCCTGTTCTTCATATTCAAAGTGCTTACTGTTAAAGAACTTGAGGAAATACCCTGGAACATCATCCTGCTCTTCAGCGGCGCCATGAGTATAGGATTCTGTCTCTGGAAGACCGGAGCCGCACAGTGGATGGCAGTCAACTGGCTTGTGATGTTCCAGAACGCTCACTGGCTTGTTTTTGTAGTCAGCATAGCAGCATTTGTCTTGATAATGACAAACTTCATTATGAACGTTGCTGCTATAGCTATTTCACTTCCAGTTTCCCTTGTTGTTGCCCAATATCTTGGCGTTGCCCCTGATGTGATTTTTTATGCTTCACTGGTTACGGCAGGCATGCCGTTTGTGCTTTTGATAGGCGCTGCTCCTAATGCCATAGCATATGGCTCAGGCCAGTTTACGACTGGTGAATTTTTTAAACATGGAATTCCAATGAGCATTATATTGATAGTTGTCTTGGGATTAGCGATTGTTACAATCTGGCCGTTGTTTGGAATGCCGGTTTTGATGAAATAAAATAAATAGTTGAACAGTTGAATAGTTGAAGGTTGAAGGTTGAAGGTTGAAGGTTGATCGTTGATGGGTTTTAAAACCTTTCAACTTTTCAACCTTCAACCTTTCAACAAAAATCAGAGGATATTATGAGTTCCGAAAATATACTGAAAAAATACTTCGACAAGACATACACCGAGATCGAGTTCATCAAGAAGACGTATGAGGCTCTTAGACAACTGGGCTTCAACAATGACAACACGATCGCGGGCAAATGTATCTGCAGGGACGAGATATCACAGTCCATAAGAAGCGTGATAAAGCACGTCTGGGGAGAAGCCTTCAATTTCTCCAGCCTTGCAGGCATGTTCTTCGCAGGCAAAACCGGATTGGCAGCGGCAATGCATCATTCACCGATCGCTGACGGTAGAGAGCGGTATGTGTTTTACGCAATGCCTCATATCGCGATAAATGAAGAAGGCAGGATAGGGATCTGCAAGCGGGAAGGCAGGGCAGGTGAATCCATAGCCTGCGGGGCCCTCTATGCCTTTCAGAAAGAGATGGCAAGCGGCAGGGTAAATCTTACAATGGATAACGAAGACGTTGAGCAGAGCCTTATCAGGATGCGGCTTTTGAGAGAGATCCCGTATGGCCATGTCCCGGACCTTCTTGAGCTTACGAAAACAACGCTGAAGGCTATTCAGGCAGATCTTGAGACCGCGATCAGTAAAGTTGTTGATACAGGCAAAAGCAACTACGCGGTGATAACAGGCATACAGATAAACGGGCCTGACAGCAACTATGTATGGCCTGCGGCGTGTTATGCAGTTGTGGATGGAAAACAAATACAGTTGAAGGTTGAATAGTTGAAAAGTTGAAAGGTTAAACAAAAAAATCAGAGGGGACGAATTTATGAGTAAGACTGTTAAGAGTTTTGAGGAGTTGAATACCTGGAAGAATGCAAGAGAACTTGTAGGGTTAATATATGCTTTCACCAAAAAAGACAGATTCTCAAAAGATTTTTCGCTTTGTGATCAAATGAAAAGGTCATCTGTTTCTATTATGACTAATATTGCGGAAGGTTTTGAGCGTGGCTCAAATAAAGAGTTTATACAGTTTCTTTATATAGCAAAAGGGTCATGCAGCGAAGTCAGATCACTACTATATGTTGCTTGTGATCAGAACTATATAACAGTGGACGACTTTTCTAAAACAAAAAACGAATGCCTGAAACTCTCAGGAATGATAAACAACTTTATAAAATATCTTGTGCCAATGAATTCAAAGAGACAGAAACTTTAGAAACAAATTTGAATGTTGAATGGTTGAATGGTTTTTCCAACTTTTCAACCTTTCAACTATTCAACAAATTTAATAGAGGATTTATGGAATCAACAATAATGATATGTAATCAAGGAGGACTAATCTCATGATGACCATGGTAGCTGTAGTTTTTGTGCTCGCATATTCAATGATCGCGCTCGAGCACCCTATTAAAATAAACAAGTCCGCCACGGCGCTGATCGCCGCAGGTTTGATGTGGACCTTTTATTCCTTTGCAAGTCCCGTCGGGGTTGAAGGCGTAATCCACCAGCTTACTGAAAAACTGGCCGAGACCGCAGCCATCGTCTTCTTCCTAATCTGCGCCATGACCATTGTCGAGGTGACCGACGCACACGGAGGCTTTGAGGTTATCACCGAGCGCATCAAGGCGACAAAGTTGACGAGCCTGCTCTGGATTATCGGCTTTATCACCTTTTATCTCTCGTCGATTCTCGACAATATGACCACCACAATCGTAATGGTCGCCCTGATGAAGCGCCTGCTCAAGGAGCATAAACAACGCCTCTTCTTTGCGGGCATTATTGTAATCGCCGCGAATGCAGGCGGTGCCTGGTCGCCTATCGGCGATGTGACGACCACTATGCTCTGGATCGGCGGACAGGTCACAACAGTCAATATTATGAAGACAACCTGGATTGCTTCTATGGTCAATCTGCTGGTCCCACTTGTTATAGCCTCCTTCATCCTTAAGGGACCTGTTGTGCCCCCGGACAAGCTCGAAAACGGCGCCACGACCACCTCCCAGTTCGAAAAGAACCTGATGTTCTTCATGGGTATGGGCTCGCTAATCTTCGTACCGATATTCAAGGCAGTTACGCATCTGCCCCCATACCTCGGTATTTTGCTGGCACTCGGCGTGCTCTGGTTTGTAGGCAATATCCTGCATCGCAACAAACCTGATGAAGAGAAGGACCACCTCAGGCTGGCCAAGGCCCTCAAGCGCATTGATATGGCTTCGGTCGTATTCTTCATAGGCATACTGTTAGCCGTGGCTACCCTTTCCGCCAACGGCATGCTCCCCGCATTAGCCCAGTGGCTCGATGCAAAACTCGGCAGCCAGACCCTGATAGTTATTATCATCGGTATGGTTTCCGCAATTGTGGACAACATTCCCCTTGTGGCCGCTTCCATGGGCATGTACCCGCTGGCCCAGTTCCCGCCGGACTCCTTTCTCTGGGAATTTATGGCGTACTGCGCCGGCACCGGCGGCTCTATGCTGATCATCGGCTCGGCTGCGGGCGTTGCTGCAATGGGATTGGAGAAGATCGAGTTCTTCTGGTACGCGCGCCGCATAGGGCCTCTCGCCCTTGCCGGGTATTTCGCCGGCGTGGCGGCCTATATCATTCAATACAGGTTGCTGCATTAATTAAAGCCAGTGTCAGTGATTAGTGTCAGTGTCAGGCGGGGTTTTACTGACACTGTTCATTTGCACTGACACTATATAATCTTCTTCCCTGAATCTCCCTAAATATTGTATTCTTAAACACGAGGGCAAATTCGATGAACCTGAAAATCTGGCATAAGATGATCATAGGGATATCGATCCCTTCCCTTGTTGTCATCATAGGCGGTCTCCTGACCCTTTACTATCTCAATAACGTAAAGACCAGGCATGGCTTTGTCGAGATCGCCGACGATCTGAGGGAACGTGTCCTTGAGATCCGGCGAAATGAAAAGAATTTTCTCCTGCATAAGACCACTGAATATTACAAGTACTTCAAAAGTTCGATATCCATCCTCCAAAGATCTGCAAGCAATATACCTGAGGCAATAATCGACCAGGTCGGGAAGAGCGAGTTCTTACTACTGAGAAATTCGATCCAGAACTACCAGGACCTGCTGAACAACCTGCTGGAAAACTATCTCCATGAAGAACGCCAGGTTGAAAAAGTGAGAGAGGAAGGCAGGCATCTGGAATCCTTTGTTGCAAAGAAAAACCATGCAGTTGAGCTCTCAACGGATTTTGTTCTGAACCTGAGGCGGTTTGAAAAAAACTATATGCTCTTCCGCGACAAAGCGTCATTTGATGAGTTGAACAAAGGGCTGGCCCAGTTTGACAATATCATCCCGTTCTGCATCGAATGCATCAGATATGCCAACGCCATAAATGAACTCCTTAACGTTCACACAGACCAGACCAGACTTGAAGGCAGCCTGCAGATCATCGGCAACAAACTGGAAGAAATAACGAACACAATTTCAATCAGGGAAAGAGAAAATGTCAGGTCGTTTTTTTCCGTAACACAGCACCGTCTTTTGATAGTTCTTGTACTTCTCTGCGTGATGGGCCCACTCTTTGTATATAAAACAGCGACACATATTGTTAAGCCGATAAAGCGGCTTGCTGAGATCACCAAGAGAATCTCCGAGGGCGACCTGTCCCTGAGGGCTCCCCTGAAAGAGCATGATGAGACCTTTCAGCTTTCCCAGTCCTTTAACACCATGCTCGACAAGCTCCAGTTCACCCAGCAGTCTCTTGAGAGGAGCCTCGAACTTCTGCATGAAAAACATGTCGAGGCCGAGAAACGCGCCTCGCTGGGCTTCCTCGTCTCAGGGGTGGCCCATGAACTGAACAATCCCCTGAACAATATATCCCTCACTGCGGAAACAATGAAAGAAGACCTGGATACAATGACCCGCGAAGAGCAGAAAGAATATATTCAGGACATCCTGACGCAGAGCGAACGTGCCAAGCATATCATTGAAGAACTGCTCGATTTTGTTGGAACGCGGAAATCAACTGCAATGGAGAAGCTGGATATTATCAACGTCCTCGGGGAATCTATACATCTTGTTTCAAACCAGCTAAAAGTTACCAATATTAAATTGAAACTCGATGTGCCCCAATACCCTTTCTTCATAAAAGGCAACCAGAGCAAGATCGAGGAGATCTTCGTAAACATCATGGTAAATGCCATTCATGCCATGAAGGATTCGGGTACGCTTACCATCTGCGCAAGGCCCGGTTCAGGACAGAGAAATATCTTTATTGATATTTCCGATACCGGATGCGGGATAGAAGAAAAAGAGATAAGAAATATTTTTGAACCTTTTTACACGACAAAGCCGGTCGGAGAAGGTACAGGGCTTGGACTTTCAGTTGCTTACAGCCTCGTATCAAAGCATAACGGAGATATCAGCGTTAAAAGCAAGGTGGGTAAAGGCACGACATTCAGCATACGATTCCCGGCTTATGATGAAAGTTCCGTGCCGGAAATATCCAATACATGAACCACTCATCCAGGCATAGCATAATGGTCGTTGATGATGAACCGATAGTCGGGAAAAGGCTTAAACGGCTTCTTGAAAGAGAGGGATATGCTGTTGAGACCTTTACCAGAGGCTCTCAGGCCCTTGAAGGCCTGGGGAGAAATCGTTACGACGTTATCATTACAGATATCATGATGGGCAATGTTGACGGTATGATGATCCTGGAATACGTTAAGAGCAATTATCCGGATATACCGGTAATTATAATTACCGGGTATGGGAAAAAGGAAATCGCAGAAGAAGCATACAGGAAGGGTGTCCACTCGTTTATCATAAAACCATTCAGAATTGACGAGTTAAAGGCAGTTGTCAAAGAAGCGCTCTCGGGTGCGGACAAGGACTGAGAGCGTACTTCGTAATGCCTCGCAGCATCACTTTGTCTTTGCGTATAATATTTTCAGTATGACCCTAAAAGGATCTGGGATAACCCGCTTTTAGCAATTTATTTTTTCTTTCGTCTGTCCAGGTTGGAATTCAGAAGCCTGGTACAGGAACCCAAATCTGCAGATCGTATATTATCCAGCACAAAATCCTTTTCTTTAATGCTCCTGATTGCATCTTCAACACCTGCCTGGGCTGCGAAAAGGCAAGGGGTACTGTAAAGAACGATTGATGCACCATTTTCTGCCAGGGTCGCTAAGTCATACCAGGGCGATTTGCCACCGGCCAATTGATTATAGACGACCGGCTTATTAACTTTATCCCTTAACCGTTTAATCATCCCTACGTTATTTACAGCATCTACTAACACCGCATCAGCGCCTGCGTCAGAGAAGGCCCTGGCCCTTTCCAGAGCTTCTTTCTCGTCATGAACATCCGTGCGTGCTATCACGACGAGATCACGTCTTGCATAGAGAACTTTATTCAACTTCACGAGGAACTGTTCCAATTCCAGAATCTCCTTGCCATCGTAGTGGCCGCAGCGGCGAGGTCTTTTCTGATCCTCAATAACTATACCTGATGCCCCAATGGCTTCCAGCAATGACACTACATGGCATGCTACTTCGCTATCCGCATATCCATCATCGATATCCACCAAAAGGTGGTGATTTGGCAGTACAGTTCTTATTCTCTGAACAAACGCTGTCATATCCGACCAGGCAATAAATCCAATGTCAGGAAGCCCGTAATAGCTGGCTGCAAAACTAAAGCCACTAATAAAAAGAGCATTGTAGTACTTGGCAGCAACAGTTGCTGAAAACACATCGTAAACCCCAATTATAGGGGTAACTGTTTCCTTATTTATTTCGTTCCGAAAAAGTTCTCCGTAGCTTTGAATCATTTAATCATACCTCCTTGTTAAGTGATTTCTCCGGATTATTCTTTTGTTCCAGTTTATTATGTATATTGGCAAGATATGTGTTAAGTAATTGGCTCCAGATGTCAAGGTAATATTCCCGGTCCAGGTCTGAGTGATAAGCTCCCTGTATCACATGCTTAATAACTCCGCCTGCCGCAAGGTTGCTCCAGTCAGCATCAGCAGCATGATTGCCTATTTCTGCCTGTACGATTATGATTTCTTTTGGATATTTTTTCTGAATAAAATCACGGGAAGCCCGGCGATATACACTCCCCATATAACCTGATCTGAGTGACGGAGGCAAAGGCCGGCTGGATAATAAGAAGTAGGCTTCATAGAGTAACGGGGAAAATACCGATTTTACAAGTGGTCTTATTCCTCCCCTCTCTGATATGTAGGAAACTTTTTTGGAAAAAGGAAGCTTGGCGAGATTTTTTAGATGCCGGCGAATCCAATGTTTCTGTGTTGTAAACACTCTCCTGCCGGAGTTTGCACGTGCACTTGAAAGCAATGGCTCAATCAAAAACAATAAAGCGACATCTTCACCCTGCTCAAGCAATTGATGAGCGATTTCAAAAGCGTATCTTGCTCCCCAGCAGTAACCGCCCAGAAAATAGGGCCCTGAGGGCTGAATAGTGAGTATCTCCTGAACATAATGGGAGGTTATTTCCTTTGTAGTCTTAAAACGTGCCCGCATTCCGTCAATGCCCTGCATTGTCAAGGCATACAAAGGCTGATCCTTTCCCAGATAGCCTGGCAATAATGAACTTAGCTGCACTGATTGGAGCCAGAAAAGAGGATGTTTTGTGCCTCTGGTTTGAATCGGGAAAAGTGTGTAGAAGTCAGGCGATGAAGTTTTTTCTGCTGCCGAGCTTTGTCTATGATCAATTTCTTCTGCCAGCTCAGTCAGCACAGGATATTGAAATATAGTGAGAACCGGCGTTTCAAATCCAAACTCATCAGTGAGCAGAGTTATCACTTGCATAGCAAGAAGGGAGTCTCCACCCAAAATGAAAAAATTATCGTGCTTTCCTATTTTCTCGAGTCCCAGCAGTTTTCGCCAGATTTTTGCGATTACATGTTCTGTTTCTGTTTCAGGGGAAGCGAACTTGGGATGCAAAAGGTCAGACAGTTTTTCAGCTAATCCTATCCTCTGCACTTTTCCAGTTGGACCTTTCGGAATGCTGTCGACAAAGAGGACCTGCTGGGGTACCTTATAAGGAGCTAAACGATCTGCAACATATTGACGAAGCTCTCTTTCGGTAACGGCTTTCTCTTTGTCTATTACAGTGACAACTGCTACCGTTTCACCAAGGCGGTTGTGAGGTACACTGAATGCTACGGCCTGCAGCACAGAGGGATGTTCCAATAGCACGTCGTCTATTTCCCGAGGAGAGATCTTTTGTCCCCCACGATTAATTATTTCTTTTAAGCGGCCTGAAATATAGAGATAACCTTCTTCGTCGAGATACCCCAGGTCTCCGGTCCTGAACCATCCACGGGAAAATGCCTTATCGTTGGCATCCGGGTTATTTTCATAGCCCTTCATCACATTTTCTCCCCGTATCACAATTTCTCCTGTGTCACCGTTCGGCAGTATATAGTCCTTGTCATCCATAATAGCAACGTCAGGGCCTGCGGGCAGGCCTACTGATCCTGGTTTGCGCACGAGTGGAGGCATAGGATTGGTTGCCATCTGGTGAGCTGCTTCTGTCATGCCATAGGCTTCAATGACCGGGACGTTGAAAGTGGCTTCAAGTTTTTTCATGATTATTGGAGGTAATGAAGAGGATGAAGATCGGATAAAACGGAATGCAGCTTTATTGGCCCGTGATGTGTGCTTTTCCGCTAATTCAAGAACGAGCTGATGAATAGTAGGAACAGATGTATACCATGTAGGGTGAAATCTTTCTATCCAGTCAAAGAAACTCTTATCAGAGAACCCTGAGGTGCATATAACACTTCCTTTTACACTTAATGAGGAGAGAAGGGCAGCGATCAACCCGTGAATATGAAACAATGGCATGACATTCAGGCAACGATCAGAAGCATTAAGTTGTAATGACGTGCTTACATTGAAAGCTGAAGCAAAAATATTCCTCTGCGCCAAGGGGACTATTTTGGGTCGTGAAGTAGTCCCGGAAGTATGCAGAATGAGCGCAGTATCATCAGGGCCTGAAAAACCTTTATTTGCAGAAGCAGATATTCCCCCGTTGAATTCAAGATTAAAAAGTCCTGCTTCAGCCTCCTTAAGGGGAATCAGCTCTATAATGGGGATGTTGCATGATCTGGCTACTGAACGTACTGGAGAATCCATTTCAGCTTGAACTATCACTGCCCTTGCATTAATATCCGAAAGGTAGAAGTCGAATTCTTTTTCTTTATATGCAGGATTTAAAGGAGCAATGATCGCACCTGCGATAACGGACAAAAAAGCAACAGCCATTTCGGGGCCATTGGGGAGGACCACAGCTATGCGATCATTTCTGCCTAACCCGTAGTCATTCAGCAAACAAATCACATGATCAACATGCTGGTACATCTGTCCATACGAAAGTGTTTTCCGGTCCGGAGCTAAAATAGCAGGTAATGCGGGGCCCTTTTTTACTGATTCCAGAAAATCTCCGGCAGAATGAAATTTATGCTTAGAAGAATCATTCATTCGTTTTATTATCCCTATAGCGATTGTTCTGTACGTATTTATTGAAAAAACGCCTTATTCTTTCAGAGCTTGATGTATTCTTGAAAGTTGAGTGTATAATTCTGGTGAAAATACACCCCCCATTACAATATATTTTTCGTATCTCAAATATGGAGAAACTTGCTCAGATGCAGCCTGACAGATCAAAAAATAAATAACAAATATTGACTTAATTATCATGAAACCTTAAAAGTGTCAATACCAACCGGGTGTGCGACAAATTTATTGGTAAAGGGAATTAAGCGCATATCCGATTCTCCCAGAAATCTTCCCAACGATTGCTGAACAGGCAACAACGTAATGCG
>QZKC01000036.1 GCA_003599425.1 Nitrospiraceae bacterium
CAAGCGGGATCAGGGAGGAAATCTCTCCGGCAACATTTTTGTAGAAACTGTAGATCTCCTCTTCAGTAAAGTTATCGCCTTTTTCAAGACGCCTGCGTGTTTCAGGATTTTTTGAAATAAGGGTCGGGTTAGTTGTTTGGCCGTCGAGAAACCCAGTGAGTGAAATTATCTTCTTTGTCTCCTCTACGTCTCCTCCATCCAGAAATATCTTTGTTTTCAGAGTCTGGGGTTTCATGGGGTCTCCTTTAGTGCAGAAGAACAGGGGAGAGGCACGCACCTTCTCCCCTTGTTCTTGATATCCGGGAATTTATTTCTTCATTGGCATCTCGTGATGCATTTCTTTCATGCCCAGGGACTTGATGTAAGCTACCATGTCTTTCATCTCCCCGGATTTCGTCTCGATCGCCTTGCCCTTGTTGGCCATGGTAATGCAGATGTTTATTGCCTCCTCAAGGCTCTTATACGTTCCGGCAGGAGTAACCCACGCAGTTTTACCCATCATTCCGGCTTTTTCCAGCCCCCTGCCGTCCGGATGACATGAACTGCATGCTGTGCTGCCTCCAAAGGACTTTGGATCATTGAAAAGCGTTTTCCCTCTCTCTTCAGGAGTGTGATGCGCTGCAAATGCAAATGAGCAGACTAATCCGAGCACTAATAATGATAACAATATTGCTTTTACAGGGTTCATTCCGTCTCACCTCCTTTCAGATATGGTATTTGAAACATACTGGATCTTTCTTTAAAAGCTTAGCATGTTCTGGCATAAAGTCAATATTATGATCATCATCAAGCGTATGTTATTTAATGATCCGGACTGGGTTGTGATCTGAACATCTGATATACTTTTAATATGGAAAAAATGACCGCAGAAGAAAAAAGGATCGCTGAGAACAGGGATCACAAAGTCTTCTGGAAGAAATGGGGCCCGTACCTGAGCGAACGGCAGTGGGGGACTGTGCGCGAGGACTATAGTGAAAATGGCGATGCATGGAAATACTTCCCCCATGACCATGCCCGCTCACGCGTGTACCGGTGGGGGGAGGACGGACTTGCGGGCATATCCGACATAAAACAGAACCTCTGTTTCGCCCTTGCTTTGTGGAATGGAAAAGATCAAATTCTGAAAGAAAGGCTCTTTGGATTAAACCCGTATGAAGGCAATCACGGAGAGGACGTCAAAGAACTGTATTATTATCTCGACAATACGCCTACTCATTCCTATATGAAATATTTGTATAAATATCCGCAGCAGGAGTTTCCCTATCAGCGGCTTACAGATGTTAACCGGAGCAGATCAAGGAATGAACCTGAGTACGAATTGTCTGATACAGGACTTTTTGATGAAAATAAATACTTCGACATCTTTGTTGAATATGCAAAAGACGGCCCGGAGGATATATTGATAAAGATCGAGATATTCAACCGCGGGAAAGAGACAGCAGATATAACGGTGCTGCCGACTCTCTGGTTCAGAAATACATGGGCCTTTGGCCAGGTGAGGACAAAGCCCTCCATTAAACTGGTAACTGATTCTGAATTGTACATAACTGAAGCTGCCCATGAAGATATTGGCGCCTGGTATCTGCATGCTGAAAAAGGTGAGCGGGTCATGTTTACGGAAAACGAGACCAATACGAAAAGATTATTCAATACACCCAATGCGTCTCCCCACGTAAAAGATGCTTTTCATGACGCTGTGATCAGGAATAACTATGATCTTTTCAGGGGCAGGGACAGCGGTACAAAGTGCGCCCTCGTGTACCGTTATGAAATTCCCGGGGGTAAGTCAAAGCTTGTCAGGCTGCGCCTGGCAAACAGGAAGTTTAAAACAGTTCCATTCGGCAGAGGTTTTGATGAAATATTTGAACGGAGAATTTCTGAGGCCAATGAGTTTTACAGGCAGTTTGAACCCGACGACCCTGTAAGCGACGTGATCAACGTACAGAGACAGGCCTTTGCCGGGCTGCTCTGGAGCAGGCAGTATTACAACTATGAACTTGAGACATGGCTTAATGGAGATAAAGGTCAGCCCGCGCCGCCTGAGAGCAGGAAACACGGGAGAAACTATGAGTGGCAGTATCTGTTCAACAGGGACATAATCTCAATGCCCGATAAATGGGAGTATCCGTGGTACGCTTCCTGGGACCTTGCATTTCACTGCATCCCCTTGTCGAGGATTGAGCCTGATTTCGCAAAGAAGCAGCTTATCCTCTTTCTCAGGGAGTGGTACATGCACCCCAATGGACAGTTGCCTGCCTATGAATGGAATTTCAGCGACGTGAACCCCCCTGTTCACGCATGGGCGGCGCTGAAAATTTATCAGCTCCGGAAAAGGGAAACAGGGGAGCAGGACACGCAGTTTCTGAAGAGAGTTTTTCATAAGCTGTTGCTGAATTTTACCTGGTGGGTGAACAGGAAAGATTCAGAAGGGCATAATATTTTTCAGGGGGGTTTTCTCGGGCTGGACAATATTGGCGCTTTTGACCGGAGCCGCGCTTTGCCTGCCGGAGGGCATATTGAGCAGGCGGACGGTACGAGCTGGATGGGGATGTATGCGCTGAACCTCATGGACATGGCGCTTGAAATAGCGCAGGAAGACCCTTCTTACGAGGACACCGCGTCCAAATTTTTTGAACATTTTGTTCATATAGCGGAATCCCTCAATTCATTTGGAGAGCACGGGCTCTGGCATGAGGAGGACGGCTTTTATTATGATGTCATGCATCTGCCGGACGGCAGTGTTACCCCGCTGCGTGTCAGATCACTGGTAGGGCTTACATCTCTGTTTGCTGTGTCCGTGATAGATAAAGACCTTTTGGGAAGATTGAAGGGCTTCAGGAAGAGGCTGCTCTGGTTCAGGAACAACCGGAAGCATCTCGACAAGTATCTTGCCATTGAGGAGCTGAGTGAGGACAGGGATCTTCTCCTTTCACTGATACCGAAAAAACGGCTTGTCAGGATATTGCAGAAGATGCTGGATGAGAATGAATTTCTCTCTGCAGGGGGCATCAGGTCGATCTCAAGGCATCATAAGGACCATCCTTTTATCATGAAAGTAATCGGCGAGGAATACAGGGTTGGTTACGAGCCCGCTGAGTCGGTTGCAGGCCTTTTCGGCGGGAATTCAAACTGGAGGGGGCCGGTTTGGATACCCATGAATTATCTTTTCATTGAGTCCCTGAAAAAATATTACCAGTATTACGGTGATACAATGAAAGTAGAATTCCCTTCCGGATCCGGAGATTTTATGAACCTTTGGGAGGTGGCAAAAAAGCTTTCTCAAAGGATCACGTCAATGTTTTTCAGAGATGAAAATGGAAAAAGGCCTGTTCACGGGGATTACGGCAGATACAGAGATGATCCGCATTTCAGAGACCTGGTTCTGTTTCATGAATATTTTCACGGTGACACGTGTAAAGGATTGGGTGCGAGCCACCAGACCGGATGGACAGGGCTTGTGGCAGAAATGATAGAATGGTGCTGGTGCGAGATTAACTGACTTAAAATCTCCCCTGTCACTCTTTACTGAAAAGGGGTGTTTTCCCTCCCTTCGGTAAAGGGAGGGATTCTATAATGAATATCCTGATACTTATGAAATACTTATTAATATGGGAGGACTGAATGAATAAAACGGAACAGGTGAAGGAATATTATGGAAAGACGCTGCATGGCAAAAGAGACCTGAAAACCGGCGCCTGCTGCTGCAGTGATGAGCTGGCGTCTCCTGCAGTTCGTGAGATAGAGAAACAGATCAGCAACGAGGTGCTGACAAAATTTTACGGGTGCGGCTCTCCCATCCCGCCGGCGCTTGACGGGTGTACAGTGCTTGACCTTGGATGCGGCACCGGAAAGGATGTATTCATCACTTCCCGTCTTGCAGGCCCTGAGGGATTTGTGACAGGCGTTGATATGACTGACGAGCAGCTTGAGGTGGCTGAGAGGAATCTTGACGCCCAGATGAAACGGTTCGGCTACAGTAAACCGAATGTGGAGTTCAGGAAAGGGTATATAGAAGACCTGAAAAAGATCGGCATCAGCGACAGTTCGATCGATGTGGTGATGTCAAACTGTGTTATAAACCTTTCAACAGACAAG
Source organism: Nitrospiraceae bacterium (assembly GCA_003599425.1). Taxonomy (GTDB): domain Bacteria; phylum Nitrospirota; class Thermodesulfovibrionia; order UBA6902; family UBA6902; genus SURF-23. The sequence goes on from QZKC01000036.1 coordinate 4,096, forward strand.
AGGAAGGTGTTTTCCGAGATATTCCGTGTGCTGAAACCCGGGGGCGAGCTTTATTTCTCGGATGTTTTTTCTGGCAGGCGGGTGCCCCGCCATCTTGCAGAGGACCCGGTGCTGTACAGTGAGTGCCTTGGCGGGGCAATGTACATTGAAGATTTCAGAAGGAGGCTCAGGGAGGCAGGGTGTCCTGATTACCGTGTTGTATTAAAGAAGAGGATAAAAATGGGTGATCCAAAACTGGAAGCAAAAGTTGGGATGGTGGACTTCTATTCCATGACTGTAAGGGCCTTCAAACTGAACAGCCTTGAAGATATTTGCGAGGATTACGGACAGACCGCGGTGTATCTGGGAACAATACCGGGATATACTCACGCATTCTCCCTTGATGACCATCACAGGTTTATTGCGGGCAAACCGATGCTTGTATGCGGCAATACCGCTTCCATGCTTCAGGAGACACGCTTTGCCTGTCATTTCAAAGTAACAGGAGACAGGACGGTACATTATGGGCCTTTCAACTGTGCGCCGGCCTCTGTCAAACAGGAAGATGAAAGCGCTGGTGGCGGCGCCTGCTGCTGATGAGGCTGCTTTTTATTTTCATTCTCCCTACGTTCTTGTCGTGGCACTTCCGATAAGCGCAAGGAAAAACCTTAAGGTATTAGTTGAAATTGCCGATTAGAGTCTCATGTGACTGATAGCTGTCAGTCGGGATTGATAAAGAAAGGATACGGTAAAATGTTGAACTGGCATTTCAGACTCGGAAGAAAATATTATTTCCTGTGCGTTGTTTTTATTTCCGTCATAGCTGGGATCATTCTGGTTATGGTCAGCAATGCTGAAAAGAAAAAGATCATTGAAAACACAAAAGAACACCTGATCGATGAGAAGTTCAACAGGAAAAAATTCGAGGTCGAAAGGTTTTTTACCCACATTTATCAAAGCATAAGAACGATAAGCCTGCTACCCAGTGTCAAGGACATCAAGGGCGGGAACAGGACCAGTGAAGAGGAAAATGTCGTGACTGAAAAGCGGTTCAGCAAAGAGGGATATCTGACGGTACAGCAGCTATATAATAATCTTGCAAGCAACGTAAACATGTCTGAGATCTACTGTATCCTGGACGGATTTACCAAAGACCAGGTGCCTTTTTTAATGTATGATTCCGTGATACTGAATGAAGTCGCAGATAGAAGCAGTGGCAGCGGGCATGCCGGTTCGGATTATCCTGAGGAACTGGAAGACGAGGAATATTCCTATTATCCCCATCAGCTTGCCTATTTCAAATCCCGCTATCCTATGTTTGCTTTTACTAAGATGGATGACATCCCGGCTGTTACAAGCCCTCCGATGCGCACCTGTGATAATACGCAATACACTTCGAAATCGAAAGGAAATCCTGCCGACGCATTCGGCATTCTCTATTCAGTTCCTTTTTATGATCATGATGACAGATTCAGGGGAATAATCTCAGCGATTTTCCGGCTTAATGCATTGGAGGCGCTGCTCCTTGACATTCCTTTTCTTGTTATTAGTGATATGGACAAGGCTGAGGCTGGGAAGATCGGGTTTAACATGCCTGACAAACCAGGGAATTTTGTCCTGGTTAACAAAGAACATGACATTTTCATTGGAGACAGACGCGATGAGGGGTTCATCTCTCAAATCAGGGAAAGGGTGAAAGCCGGCAGTTTCGGAGATGATATATATTCAGAAGATCTTAATATAAAAGACAATGGGAAGTGGATGCTTCTGTACAGGTTTGATCCAGTCACCATTAAAAATGTTGTTCAGGCTGAGAAACAGAAGCTGACGCTTAAACTTGCCGGTATCGTGATTATGTCATTTCTTATTGTCGGCTGGATATACTCTTATTTCAAAAAGAAGGACCAGCTTATGAATGTCGCTCTTGATATGAAAGATATAGCAGAGGGCGAGGGGGATCTCACGAAAAGATTGAGCGGACAGTGGGATGGCGAGATCGGAGAGCTTGTCAAATGGGTTAATGCTTTCATAGAAAAAATCCAGAAAGTCGTTATAAATGTGAAATCAGCCGGAGACCAGGTGGCCTCGGCGAATAAACGGGTAATCGCTGTTACGGACATAATTTCAGAGAAAATGATTATTTCGGCTGACAGGTCATCGCAGGTGGCTTCGGCTTCGAATGGGATGACTGAGGCAGTTAGTGATATTGCTAAAAATGCCTCGGACATGTCTTTGTCTGCGCATAAGACACTACAGATTGCCCAGACAGGCGGTAACGTGGTGAAGGCTTCAGTGAATGAGGTGCTCAGGATAAAGACAGCGGTATCTGATCTGGCGCAACTGATCAATTCACTGAACGATCAATCACGGGAGATCGGTGATATTATCAGCGTGATCAATGATATTGCGGAACAGACTAACCTCCTGGCGTTAAATGCCGCCATTGAAGCTGCAAGGGCTGGAGACGTGGGCAGAGGGTTTGCCGTTGTCGCAGACGAAGTGAAGAAGCTTGCGGAAAAGACTTCCAGGTCAACAGATGAGATACGAAGAATGATCAACACCATTCAGAATAAGACAATGAGCGCCGGAACTGCAATGGGGGAGAGCCTGAAAATGGTTGAAGCCGGGGTAAGTCTTTCCAATCAGGCAGGGGAATCACTGCAGCAGATCGTCAACAGCGTAAATTCTCTGCAGGGCTTGGTCCAGACCATTGCATCCGCTACCATGGAAATGTCTGTAACCGCGGAGCAGGTGAACAAGGACATCGATGAGATAGCAGACATCTCAAAAAATACTGCTGCCACTGCTGAAGAAATGTACGTGACTTCTTTTGAACTGGCGCAGAGCGAACACATGCTTGCAAGCGAGATATCTTTCTTTAAGACCGAAGGGAATGGAGTTGCCGGGGCAGGAGGCAGGGGTCAGGATTCAACAGGCGGGAATGAAAGATCGGGAGTGACAAGTCAGGGGTAAGGGTTCAGGAGCGGCCGGCCCGCTTTTCGTGTTTGTGTTTGTACATCAGGGTGTCGGCTTTGTAAATCAATTCATCTACAGGGCAGGGGTGTTCAGGATCAAAGTGCGTTATTCCGATGCTCAGGGAGAGCGTGAAGGGTTTCTTCTTTTCAGCATTGTAAGCATCAAGGTGTTTCTGCAAGCGCCCGGTAAGTGATTCCGAGTTAACATCGACAGTTTCCGTTGCGAGGATCACAAATTCGTCGCCGCCGGTCCGGGCAATGATATCAGATTCCCTGAAGGTCTGCTTCAGGATATTTGCGATGTCTTTCAGCGCCGGGTCTCCGGCAGGATGCCCCAGCGTGTCATTTATCCATTTCATGTTATCGAGATCGGCAAAAATGCAGAGCATCCTTTTTTTGTCGCGCCGCGCTGTCTTCAACTGCTGTTCCGCCAATGTCATAAAACCGCGGCGGTTGTGGAGCCCGGTCAGGTCATCGATAAAGGACATGGAGCGCAAAGTCTGTTCAGCTTCTTTCAGGCTGGTGATGTCTGATGCAATTTCCAGTCTGACAACACGGCCGTCAACCCATTCAATGGCCCGGTCCCTGATATCGTACCATTTGCCGGTGATCGTGTTTTGAAATTCCCAGTGATATATGCCAGAGGGCTTCCCGTCAGGAGTAAGCAGCCTGTCATTCGTGCAGAAACTGCACGGACCTGTCTGGCCGGACTGCAGCGCCTGCCAGCAGGTCTTGCCGGTTATATTGCCGAAAAGCTTTTTCGAATATTCATTTATATACAGCACCTCGTATGTATGCATGTCAGCGGCATAGACAACCGCGTCAATTCCGTCAAGGACATGCATCATTATCTCCCGTGACTTTCCCACTGCATCTTCAGCCTGTTTTTGCATGATGCCGATCGTAATGATATCCGAAACTGATTCAAGCGTCCGCAATGTAATATCAGAAAATTCGTTTCGCGAAAACAGGGACATAACCCCTATAAGTCTGTTTTCAGTCACAAGCGGATAGCCGGCAAAGGAAACGATGCCTTCTTTCTTTGCCCAATCCTGGTCTATGATCATCGGATCATCAATAACCTGATTAGTGAGGTGAGGTTTTTGCTCCCTCGCTATAAGGGCGACTTTGGAATTGTCTGAGACAGGTATGCAGCTCCTTTTGCCGTCAATATGCGTATATAACCCAGCGCTGGCCTGAAGCTCAAGAACATTCTTTTTGTTATTGAAAGTCCAGATCCTGGCGAAAAGGGCGTTGAGATGCAGCACGAGCGCTTCTGTGCATGACTGCAGGCTCTTGCGAAGGGATTCCCCTCCCGTAAGGGACCTGCCGATGTCATACCCCAACTCAGCAATCTTCATACGCTCTTTCAGTTCGGTCTCATGCAGCTTCCGTTTTGTGATATCCCGGTCAATCGCAATAACATAAGGCTTTCCATTTATTACAATGAGTTTTGCCGATATTTCTACAGGAAAAGTTGAGCCGTCTTTTCTGACATGAGTTCCTTCAGCGCGCAAGGTCTTTCCTCTCAGGAGTAATTTTATTCTTTCAGGTATATGTTTTGCTGTCATCGGATCATCGAGCATTGATATGGAGTTGCCGATCAGTTCCTCTCTTGTGTATCCATGTGTTATATAGGCTGCTTCATTCGCGTCTTCAATAATGAGATCGTCATTAGCTGACACTGACATGAGGAAAACACTGTCCGAGGCATGGTTAAAGAGGTTATGGAATTTCTCCTCGCTTTCTTTTATAGCGGCCTCAGTCTTTTTCCGCTCAGTTATATCTTCAATGATCCCGATAATCAACTCTGTCTCCCCTGTATCATTAAAGATGTTTGATACAGTGAGAAGGCCGTATACGATCTGCCCGTCTTTACGGATGTAGCGTTTGTCCATCCGGAAGACCTTTTCGTTTTCCATGACCGCTTTATTGCGAGCAAGGAGGTTCATATATTCATCTTCAGGGTGGCTGATCTCCGCCACTGATTTGCCGAGGAGTTCTTCACGTGTATATCCGAGCAGATATTCCGTGGCAGCATTGCAGTCAATGATGATCCTGCGAGGGTCAGTCACTACGATGCTGACGCCAGCATTGTCGAATATGGCTCGAAAGTTGTATGCCGGTAATTTATTGAGCTGATCTTGTGAAGTGTTTCTGTATTTCAATGTGCACTCCTTTTGATTGCATTATATCAGATCAGTATCAGACCGCAAAGATAACTTATGGAGGAATAAATAATTACAATTAAGAACTGTTCTAAACTATAAAGGAGTGAGAAAACAACGATGAACCTTTTAAAGCCGAAAATTGAGATATTGCCTTTTATATGATCGTAAGACTGCTTGCCTGTGGGCCTTTCTCGCCTTTCGTTTCAGTAAAACGAACTTCCATTCCTACTTTTAATTTTGAAAAATCCTGATTTACGACGCTGTTTTCATGAAAGTATATTTCGCGGTTGTCCGGGGTCTTGATGAACCCGTAGCTCATTTCCGGAAATATCGAGCTTATGCGTGCATGAGGCTGCTCCTCGTGAAATTTTACCTTGCCGCGCAGTAGCCTGGAAGCATCTTCCAGTTTGCGCTTTGCGGCATCAAAGCTGTTCCTGATCGCAACATAAAGGTCCTCATGCGGTTCGCGTTTGACAATAATTTCCCTGCCGGGAATCGTTAGGTGTATCTGAACGTTATATAATTTACCCTCATGTTTATGGCGATGGGGGGTTTCTACCACTATTCTGCATCTCATGATCCGGTCGTAAAATTTATCAAGTTTTTCGGCCTTTTCCGTGATTTCTGATTTTATGGCATCAGTGAGCTCAAAGTCGCGGCTGGTGATCTGTAAAGGGATTTCCATAGAGCAGTTCCTCCCGTTTTTTATTGTTGTTCTCTTAATAGGATGGTAGCAATGAATCGGGCTGTTGTCAATGAGCTGACTGCCATTGATTCGGGAACTTTATCCACCAATTTTAGACATTGTATCGATATGATGAGATGCGGATATATTTTGATTCAACAGATGCTGCCGTGGTTTGATCCTTACAGCCTGGAGAAAGAGTTCCTCAATGATCTCATCACCTGCCCCGCTTCTCACAGGAGTTCTGATATCGATCTCCTCACTGGAAAAAAGGCATGGCCGGATCTTGCCGTTTGCAGTTAACCGCAGTCTGTTGCAGAAACTGCAAAAATGATCGCTAAGGGGGCTTATGACGCCGATGACCCCTGCTGCTCCCTTGATCCTGTAGTTTCTTGAAGGCCCATTGCCCCTGAACTGGAACTGCTCAAGAGGGCCCACGGCAGCTATCCGATCCAGTATTTCGGTTGAGGGGATACACTTGTCTTTGGACCATATTCCATTGCGTGAAGCGGGCATGAATTCAATAAAGCGTATATGGTAGTTGTTGCGCAGGGACAAAGACGCAAAAGACTCTATCTCGTCATCATTGATCCCGCGAATTGGCACTGCGTTTATTTTAACGGGTGTGAGCCCGACCTTTTCAGATGTTTCAATGGCCTTCCATACCTGCTTGATATCTCCTCCCCTTGTCATGAACTTGTATCTCACAGGATCGAGGGTGTCAAGACTGATGTTGACACGGTCCAGTCCTGCCAGTTTCAGCGCTTGCGCACATTCTGACAGCTTAATGCCGTTCGTGGTAAGGCTCAGCTCAGGGATACCGACTTTCTTGATAGCTGATATCAGGTCAAAAATGTCTTTTCTCAAAAGCGGCTCACCGCCGGTGATGCGGACCTTTCTTAGCCCGTGACCGAACGCGACGCGCACGATCCTTGTTATTTCATCGTTCGTCAGGATATCTGAATCATTAAAGTGCTTCAGGCCTTTTACAGGCTTGCAGTAAATGCACTTGAGATTGCACTTGTCAGTAATGGATATCCTCAGGTAATCGATCCGGCGATTGAAGGAATCTGTGAGCGGCTGTGTATTATTATTATTATCTTTCATGTTTTATTTTCCAAAAGGGCATTGAGGATAGCGGCATGTTTCACATTTCATGCAGAGCCCGCCGTGCCCGAGTGCCGCCAGTTCCTTCCTCCCGAGCTTCTCCCCGGCAAGCACCCTCGGCAAGACCAGGTCAAATACGGTAATGTCAGCATACATGCCGCATGCAGGAATGCCGAGGATTGGGATAGCATCTTTGTAAGCTGCCAGAAACATGGACCCGGGCAGAACAGGAGAGCCGTATGTGATTTCCTCCACGCCCAGATTTCTTATCGCAAACCTTGTAACATCATCAGGGTCAACAGACATTCCTCCTGTCGTTATGATCAGATCAGCCCCGCCATCGATCAATTCCCTGATCCTGCCCTCAATAAATGACGCGTCGTCAGGCGCGAAATAAACACCGATGACATCTCCATTGAACTGCTCAATTTTCTTTGTGATGACCGGTTTGAAGGCATCTTTGATCCTGCCGTAATAAACTTCGTTGCCCGTGATTACTATTCCAGCCTTCGGCTTTCTCATCGCTTTTACACGCAGTATGCCATGGGACCTTTCAGCCGTTCTCACCGCTTCTTCAACTACTGTTTTCTTTACGATCAGCGGAATGGCCCTTGTACCGGCAACGACCTGTCCTTTCCTTACGACTGTGTTGCTGTGCAATGTCGCGCACATGACATCGCCGAGCATATTGAATTTCATAAGTGCATCGCTGTCTATTACCAGAACCCCGTCTGTCGCTGCCATGAGGTTGATTTTACCCTCTTCGGGTTCTCCTCCGGGAATTACACCTTCACCGGAAAGAGCGTTAGCCATTGCATGTGCGGCATCGTTTTCATGCATTTCGTCTTCTTTAATCTCAAGGATGAAGAGATGTTCCTTGCCGAGCTTCTGAAGATGGCTGATATCCTCGTCCCGAATGATATGCCCTTTTTTAAAGGCCCGTCCTTTGAATTCACCGGGCCGGATCTCTGTTATGTCGTGGGCGAGGACCGTCCCTGCTGCCTCATGAACAGACACAACTTTGGTACCGATGCCCTTATTTTTTATGTCATCCTGTATCTCACACATGCGGATAAATTCTCCTTTCTTACCTGATCATAAATTTTAAGCCGGCAATTGCCAGGACAACAGCGAGCACACGGCGAAGCGTCATGGACGAAAATCTGCGGCTGCCTAATCCGGAACCAACGATTCCACCCGCGACCGCTGCCACTGCCCAAAAAGCTATGGCATTGGGAAGATATTTCACACTTGAATAATGACCCAGTATTCCCGCTATGGAATTTACAAGAATAAATACGGCTGAAACGCCTGCCGTTTGACGCGGGTCAGCCCAGCCCGTGAATAACAGCAGGGGACTTAGAAAAATGCCTCCTCCCACACCGGTGAGTCCGGACAACAAGCCGATCGCAGCGCCAAAAAAGACCGCAGGAAGAAACTGCGCTGGTTTTGGAGTAATCTGTTTAGTGCCCCGCGTATATCGAAAAAGCTGGAAGGCCGCAAACAACAGGACAACTCCGACAAACTGTTTATAGAGTGAGCCCGGAAGGGTGAATGCCCCCCCAATGAACGCGAAGGGAATGGAAGCAAAAGCGAAAGGCCAGAATATGCTCCATGAAAAACAGTCTGCGCGATAAAATCTGACAGTTGCAATAGATGCAACGAGGATATTCAATGAAAGAGCCGTCGGCTTCATTTCCTGAGGTACAAGGCCGGCCAGCGCCATCACCGCCAAATACCCTGATGCGCCTCCATGTCCTACAGAAGAATAAAGCGAAGCAGCCGCGAAGATAAAGAACGACATAAGGTAGATATCATAAGTAGTAACCATAGTCATATGCCCTCGTTCAATGGCAGATTGCTTCTATCTTATTTTTCTGGTCAGTTTCTTTTTAAATACTTCCTTGAATTTCCTGTCAAGCATTTCGTTGACCCCGTCCTCAAGCATTTCATATCTTTGTAAAAGCTCTTTTGCTTCAGAGGTAAGATTCGCCCCGCCTCCGTTTTTCCCCCCGGTCTTCCTCTCCACAAGTTTCAGCCCGAGGCGGTCCTCCATGGCCTGGATATAGCTCAAGGCCTTTCTGTAGGAGATGCTGATATCCTTTGCCGCTTTATTGATGGAGCCATATCTGGAAATTCCCTCAAGCAGGTACTTTCTGCCGCTGCCGAATACGGTGTTCCCGTCAACCTCAAGCCATATCTTCGACCGGATCCTCATAGTTCGTTATAACATTTTTGCATAACGATGTAAAGAGGAAAGTTAATCCAGTACCAGATTTTTCATAAACCTAATCTGGAGCAAGCCATGGATCCAACTGTGTTTTGAACTCGGGAACCAGAATGATGAACAATGCGGGAAAATCATGTTTGTAAATTTATTGGATAATCTTATCGCGTTTATTTTAATATTGAGATATGGGCGGGATAATACTAAAGGTTATCTTGATATTGTCTGCAGTATTCTCCCTCTCTGTTCATTCTCCTGCCGCTCAGAACGTTCGCAGCTCCGTAAAGATCGGAGTTGTTTCAATGATCACCCCCCGCCATACTGTTGAATATTACCAGGATATCATTGATTACTTATCGGCAAAGCTTCATATGCCTGTTGAGATGGTCTTCAGGAAGACCTACGATGAGATGGACAAAATGCTCGAAAAAGGCGAGGTCGATGCCGCCTTTATCTGCTCTTCACCTTACGTGGAAGACAGAAAAAAATTTGGTGCGGAACTGCTTGTTGCTCCCCAGGTAAACGGCAGCGTTATGTACAGATCCTTCATTATCGTCCACAAGGACAGTGACATAAAAAATATTGACGACCTCAAGGGCAGATCCTTTGCGTTCACCGACCCTAAATCCAACTCAGGCAAACTGTACCCTACATATCGTCTTGCAAAGAACGGCCATACCCCTGAAAAATATTTCAGCAAATACATCTACAGTTACAGCCATAACAAGTCTGTAGAGCTTGTTGCCAAGAAAATAGTTGACGGTGCAGCAGTGGAGAACCTTATTTATCAGTATATGATCAAGGAGCAGTCCCCGTATGTTGAACAGACGCGTATCATAGAGATATCGCGCGAATTTGGAATTCCTCCCCTGGTCACCACGCCCCGCGTGTCGACATTTCTTAAAGAGAAAATGAAGGAACTATTTGTAAATATGCACGAGGACCGCACGGGCAGGAAAATACTTTCATCCATGCTTATAGATAAATTTGTGGAATCATCTGACAGCAATTATGATTCGATCAGGGAGATGCTGGCATTCACATCAAAGTTTAATGTCACAGATATTGCTTTTTCTCTGGAGAAAAAGGTCATATTCGTCGGAGTAGTCCCCAGAGACAATCCCAGAATAGCATATGAGAAATACCAGCCTATCGTTGATTACCTCTCGGAATCCACTGCGTACGAATTTGAGCTTACTCTTGAAAAGACATACGATAATATCGTTTCTGCCCTGGGACGGGGTGATATCGACATTGCCTTTCTCGGACCTCTCACATACTTAAATGCTCATAAAAAGTTCGGCGCCGTATCCATTCTTAGGAGTGTTACAGACAAGGATGAACCCACTTATCGCAGCGTAATTGTGACGAGAAAGAACCACTCGGTTAATAACCTGTCAGACCTTAAAGGAAAGGACTTTGCTTTCGCCGCCATGGAGTCTACATCCGGCAATCTTATTCCGCGTCTTATCCTGGCCGAAGAAGGGATACATCTGAAAGAATTGAGAAGCTACAGCAATTTTGATTTTCACGAGTCTGTCATAAAATGGATTTTGAAGGGCAAGTACGACGCAGGTGCGGTCAGGGAATCAGTTGCAGAGAAGTATATCCCACAGGGATTGCGGGTACTGTCAATATCCGGTCCGATCCCTACGGGCCCGATCGTTGTCGGCACTAAAACCCCTTATGCCATTGTCGAAACGATCAAGCACAATCTGCTGAACTTGAATAAAACCGAATCTGGAATGGAGGTGTTGAAAAAACTTGATCCTGAGATGAGGGGAGGATTTATTGAGGCAAGCGACTCTGATTATGAGCATATAAGACATCTCATAAATAAGGTGCCGTTTACCTGCGGCCTCGGTTGTCACCCGAAAATGCAGCTATGAAACAGGTCCTTTTCAGAAACCTTACTCTTCAGAAGAAGTTCATCATCATCACGTTTTCCGCGGTGATACTTGTCATGGTTACTGTCGGAGCGCTAACCATTACAGTAGAGAGGAACATCCTTCATCGCGACATAGAGCGGCAGGGAAGGATCCTTGCCGAGACGCTTGCTATTCCGGTAATGAATGACCTCATATATGAAAAGCTCGGCCTTGTGGAGGAGGGAGGACTCATTGACAACTACGTTACGGAAATATTCAGGAGGAAGGATATTGACCTCATCTATCTCGCCGTGCTTGACACGAACGGCCGGGTAATCTCACATAATGATTTCAATGAGTACGGGAAAACATACACGGACAGCATAACCGACACAGCTTTGCATTCTGATGTCACGATAGTGCAGAAATTTCATCATGACAAAAGCGGCCATGATGCCCTTGATGTCGCCACTCCGTTGTCCATTGGGAAAAAAAGGTGGGGCACCCTAAAATTCGCTGTGTCACTGGAAAGACTGGCCCGGGAGGTGCAAGCGGTTATTTTCAATGGAATAATAGTGACGTCGATTCTTCTCGCTGTAGGTCTCGTCCTGATAGTACTTCTCAGCAGGCGCTTCATAAGACCGATAACAGAAATGGCAAAGACAATGGAAAAAGCGGGCGGCGACTCGCTCGATGTTCGGGTGGAAGTACAGGGAGAAGATGAGCTTGCATTACTGGGAAAGAGTTTCAACAGGATGATAGAGCGCATCAGGGAATCGAACAAGAAGCTGAAGCAGACCCATAAGGAGCTTTTAAGTTTTGTGAAAGCGATAGAAAGAACAAGCGGCGATGCCCTGGATACCCAGGTGGAAATAGAGGGTTGTGACGAAATTACTCTCCTCTGCCAGAGTTTCAATAATATGATTGAACGTATCCGCGCATCGAACCTGGAGCTGAAGAAGACTCATGAAAAACTGTTTCACTCTCAGAGGCTCGCTTCCCTGGGAATTCTTGCGTCAGGTGTTGCACATGAGATAAACAATCCTCTGGGAGGCATGTTCAACTGCGTTGAAATGATTGAGCAGAACAGCAATAATGAAGAGTTAAGAAGACGCTATCTCGGGCTTCTGAATGATGGATTGAAACGGATTGAAGCTATCGTGGGGAAATTGTTATGGATGGCCAGGAGGGAAGAACGAATGCCGCAAAAGATTGACATTAAAAGTACGCTGAGGGATGTTTACCGGTTTGCGGAATACAGGATTAAGAGCAAGAACATCCTCTATCGGGAGCAGGTTGCCGAGGATACGAGCCTTAATATGGACCCTCATGATTTTCATCAGGTAATGATGAACCTCATGATTAATGCCCTTCAATCCATGAATGATGGAGGGGTACTGGAAGTGTCGGCCTATCTTGATGATACCGGTACGATCCTTCAGGTGTCAGATACGGGTATGGGAATTGACGAAAATGATCTGCATAAAATATTTGATCCCTTCTATACGAGTAAAATGCCGGGCGAAGGGACAGGCCTCGGCCTGTGGGTGACCTATGAGATTGTAAATAATTATGCCGGTGAAATCACGGTGGAAAGCGAGAAAGGAAAGGGATCGACGTTTACCCTTAAATTTAACGGAACGTAACCCACATTATGTATAATTTATTTTTGGACAAGCCATGGTTCAAAAACATCTTGAATGCAATAGATTTTTAAAAAGACATGAGTTCGCATGTTCAACAGAATATTTTCGGACATGGGATGTTAAGGAATTGCTCAATATGTTTTTTTCACCATACTTGTCCAAAGGTATGAATAATTTGGGCTAAAGAGCATGGAACATAAACTGCTGCTTATAGAAGATGATGCGATCATGAGGGTCACTCTTGAGGATTCCCTCAGGGCACAGGGTTATACGATCTGCGCCTTTGAAAAAGGAGAGAACGCGGTTGCCGTATTTAACAAAGACAAGTTCTCTCTCGTCATTACCGATGTTCGTCTGCCCGATATGCAGGGGCTTGAGGTTCTGAAAGCGATCAAAGACAAAGATGAACACGTCCCTGTGATCGTCATGACGGCATTCGGGACAGTAAAGGATGCTGTGGAGGCCATGAAGGTCGGGGCGTTTGACTATATCACCAAACCGTTTTCACTGGAAGAGTTCAATCTTATCGTGAAACGGGCGCTTGAGATGAAAGACCTGAGAGATGAAAATGCCAGGCTGAAAAGGGACCTGTCAGATTGCTACAGCTACCCCAATATAATAGGTGAAAGCGATAAGATGGTTGCCGTTCAAGAGCTCGCCCGGAAAGTTGCTCAGACAGATTCGACGGTTCTGATCACAGGGGAAAGCGGTACCGGGAAGGAGCTGATCGCCACGATCATTCATTATCAAAGCAAACGCCGTAATTACCCTCTTGTGAAAGTGAATTGCGCGGCCTTACCGGAAAACCTCATCGAGAGCGAGCTTTTCGGATATGAAAAGGGGGCCTTCACCGGGGCCGTAAAAACAAAACCGGGCCGGTTTGAAAGAGCCGACAGGGGAACGATCTTTCTGGATGAAATAGGAGAACTCTCACCTTCCATACAGACAAGGCTCCTCAGGGTGTTACAGGATGGGTCTTTTGAAAGACTGGGCGGAACCAATACTCTGAGTGTCGATACAAGGGTAATTGCTGCGACAAACAGAAATATTGCCGAGGATATGAAGACAGGAAGATTCAGGGAGGACCTCTATTACAGGGTGAATGTGATCCCCGTCCATATGCCCGCCCTCAGGGAGCGGAAGGAAGACATTCCGCTTCTCATTGAGCACTTTCTTGACATTTATAATTGCAGATTCGGCAAAAGGGTCAGACTGCAGCCTGAAGCAGTTTTCGCGCTAATGGATTATCATTTCGCCGGGAATGTCCGGGAACTTGAGAACATAGTGGAAAGAATAGTGGCGCTCTCAGCCGGTAATCTCGCTGGTATTGAAAGTCTGCCTTCTCATATTGTAACAAAGCAAAAAGGTCCCGCTCCCGTGAACACTCTGTATGAAATAGCGTCCTCAGCGGAAAAGGACCATATCTTAAAGATGTTGCAGGTTACCAGGGGGAACAAGACCAAGGCCGCTGAACTCCTCGGCATCAGCAGAAAAAGTTTGTGGGAGAAAATCAGGGCGTATCAAATCGAATGACGCATGGCAGGCAGGTCTGCGTCCAAAACCAAATACATTATTGGGCGAAACATGTTTAAACGAATTATACTGGTACTGCTGTTTTTATGTGCGCTCGTTGTTGCTGCGGGATTGTTCGCTGCCGAATATTACATGTCCCGTCCTTCCTCGTGCGGATCATGCCACATTATGAGACCATACTATGATTCCTGGAAAAGCTCCAAACATGGAGAGAAAAACATCGCCTGCGTTGACTGTCACTATGCGCCAGATGAGCGACATGGGATCAGAGGGAAATTCAGGGGGCTAGGACAGTTCTTTACCTATCTCGGCACAAACAGCAAGAGTGTCCGGAAGGCGACAAGAGTAAATGACCTGAGCTGTATGACATCAGAGTGTCATCCCGCTGAACAATTCATGGATAAGAAAATGAAATTCACCGAACGGATATCATACATTCATGCTACTCACAAAAACAAAACCATAGAGGGACAGGTCCTGCACTGCGATACCTGCCACCAGCATGTGCAGGCCGGAAAACATTTCGAGGTCCCAAGGGAGTCATGCTTCCTCTGTCACTTCAAGAACGCCCAATTCAATGAAGACAGGGGGAAGTGCTCGCTCTGCCATGAAATTCCGGCAGGGGCTCTGCAGAAACAGAAGCAGGGTGAAGTAGGCACCGATGAAACCCCCATCACCCATGAATCTCTCCAAAAGGCCCGCGTATCGTGCCGGAGCTGTCATTATGAGCTTGTTCAGGGTACAGGGGAGATCAAAGTGGAAAACTGTTTTAACTGCCATGAATATTCAGAACAGATGAAGCAGCAGCTTGAGGACAAAAAACTGATGCATGAAATGCATGTATCAGCACAGAATGCCGAATGCTTTGATTGCCACAGGCCTATCGCGCATCAAAAGGTTGAGTTTCTGGATCCGGTTAAGGAATCATGCACATTCTGTCACCCGGATCATCACCGGCTCCAGAAACTGCTTCTTGTCGGAGACAAAAAGAAGAATGTTATGGAGGCTCCGGGACTTATGTACGATGTGAAGACAAACTGCATAGGATGCCATCTGGATGAACGCGTAGTGAAGGGAGCAAAGGTCCTTCATGGCTCTGCGAAGGCCTGTGCAGCCTGTCATACGGAAAAACATGAAGCAATGGTCGCTGAATGGAAAGAGAAGATCGAAAAAGAATTGAAGTATGCAAAAGAGCTGGAGCAGGAAGCTCAGATTGCGATAGAAAAAGCCGGAATGCATGTTCCAAAGCAAAAGCTAACAACTGTAAAAGCACTTGTGAAAGAGGGGCAGGAGAATGTGAGGATTGTTGAATATGGAGGCGGAGTGCATAACAAAAAGTATGCGGTGATCCTTCTTGACACAGCGATGAACAATTTCGAAGCCGCAATAGAAATGCTCAGTCAGGAATGACGCAGGCAGTCACAATTCATTGTTACCAAAATGTAACGACGCTCATATCTAAAATATCTTGTTACATTTTGAATTCAATCAGAAATTCTCAGTGAATCATTAGGCAAATAGATCGGGTCCAACTGTTACGATTTCGTAACAACTTATCAGTCAATAAAAGAATATATCTGCCCCTTAATCCATTTGTAATCTTCGTTATGCCTATTAATCAGACAGTTGTAGTCTGTTAATCAGATGGGCATTCAACTTGCTAAATTTCATAATGAAGTCATCCAATCATACAGCTAATTAACGTCTTGCATTTACAACGAGAGTCAGATGAAAGGGACATGAGAACGCCCCTGTTCTTATGAGAAGTCTGGATAGAAGACAATTAATCAAGCTTGCTGCTTTAGCAGGCACAGGCGCCTTCCTGCCGCGTCAGGCATCTGCTGTTGGAGAAATATTTGAAGCAATAGCGAAGAAGATGTCTGAGGGAATAAAAGGCACCATCGGACAGGAGGTCGAGACCCCGCTTCCAGTGAAAGGCGCACGGTTCGGCATGGTCATTGATCTGGGACTGTGTATTGGATGCAGGAGATGCTCATACGCGTGCAAATTAGAGAACAATGTGCCGGATACGATCAATCCGCCTTACATCATGGTGCTCGAAACAAAATATAAGCCAGGCCAGATCATTGCCGAAGAGCAGCCGATGAAAAATCATGTGAACGGCAATGGACTGCTGTATACAAAACTTCGCCGAGACCGGATGTACATGCCTGTGCAATGCAATCACTGCGCAGATCCTCCCTGCACCAAAGTGTGTCCTACAAAAGCTACGTACAAGAGCCCTGACGGCATAGTAATGATGGATTACAACAAATGTATCGGGTGCAGGTATTGCATGGCCGCCTGCCCGTATAATGCACGAAGATTCAACTGGTGGAAACCGGAGGTGTCTCCTGAAAAAATAAACCCCCTCGTCCCGTTACGCCTTGACGGAGTAGTTGAGAAATGCACCTTTTGCGTGCACCGCACGAGACGCGGCAGGACTACCAGATGTGTGGAGGCCTGCCCGAACAAAGCCAGGACCTTTGGGAATCTCAATGACCCGGAGAGTGCGGTTTCAAAGTTGATCGCAAGCGAGAGGAGCTTCCGTCTCAAAGTGGGTCTGAACACAGGTCCCCAGATTTGGTATCTGACTCATCCCAAAGAGAAACCGATGATCTGGTATAAACCGATTCCGATTTCCCCGGATATCAGAGGATTAAGGAAATCAGGGTGATGAAAGAATTATCAGGACATATCAGAGAGAACATAGCAGGAAGCAACAGGATATTTTATGTGTACTGTTTTATATTGCTGGTCATAGCCGTTGTCGGTTTGTCTCAGGCAGTCAAGTCCCTTGCGTTTGGGCATGGTCATAGCACGATGAGTGACATGGTCCCCTGGGGCATGTATATATCAGGACTGGCATTTTTTATCGGGTGCAGCGCGGGAGCGACCATGGTTGGACTTCTGATACATGGCTTCGGGCGTGAGGATTATCATCCCGTTGGAACGCGTGCGATCCTTTTGGCGCTCCTGAGCATTTTCGGCGCCATGAATTGTGTCATGATGGATGTAGGGAATCCGTTCAGGGCCATGAAGATCCCCTTTCTGCTCAGGAATGAAACATCCATGTTCTTTATATCATCGTCCAGCTATATGGGGTTTATGACCATTCTTGGCGCAGAGCTCTTCATGACTATAAAAATAACCCGTGGGAAGGCGAGCAGCAGGGATAAACTGCTAGCAAAGCTCCTCGCAATTGTCGCAGTCCCTTATGCCCTTGTAGTTGTTCATTCCTTTACAGGGACAATCTTTGGTGTAGTGAAGGCGCGGGAAATGTGGAACACTCCTTTATTGCCGATCCATTTTGTCACCTCGGCGCTCGCAAGCGGTTTTGCCCTCGTCATACTGGTCACCGTTATTACCTCCTGGATTCACAATAAAGAACTTGTCAGCATGGATACGTTCAACCATATGGGGTTCCTGCTGTTATTCTTCCTTATCGCAACAGTGTTCATTGACGTCTTTGACTACATTATCCTCAGTTACAGCGCAACAGAAGAAGGCATGGAAACATGGCATCTGCTTACGGGCAGGTACCTGGTCACTTTTTTGATAAACATGGGTGGACTGTTTTCGGCGCTGACGATAGTTGCTTTTAAAAAAGGCCGGACTCCCCGCGGACTCCTTTACGCTACTTCAATCACGCTCCTGGCTATTGTGGCATACCGCATCAACATTATATCTGTGGGGCAGCTTGTCCCCCTGTATCCTGAACTTGGGGAACTGGAGTACATCCCGAACATCCATGAAGTGGCGCCTTTTATCGGGCTGGTAGCTTTGCTCATGTTTATTTACGCAGTGCTGACAAAGGTGCTTCCGCTGGAAGATAAAGTACATGCAAGTCATACGTGAGAACGGATGGATCTGTGGCAATGGACATTCTAAGACATAAATGGAGGGATCAAGATGAATAATGGTTTATCAGATAAGTTATTAAACGGAATGTTGGCCACTCTTCTTTTGGTGATTAGCGCCGGTTGTACGTCTCATACCGCGGTTGAGGAGAAGACAGGGGGAAAGGCTGAACCCCAATTATTTGATAAAGACGCTTATGTCGGTTCGGCACGATGCAGAGACTGCCACTGGCGCGAATATGATTCCTGGAAGCATACGCTTCATTCGAAATTCATGCAGTCTGCAAGTGACGATGCGGTATTGGGGGATTTTGAAAGAAACAATAAACTGGTCAGCGCCGTGCCTCAAAAGGCCCCGGAACTTGCGGGCAAGGATATTGTAACCACAATGTTCAGGAAAGACGGCAAGTACTATATCAACGCCTTAGGGCCTGACTGGGAGCTTCACGATTACGAAATTGCGTATATCATCGGGATCAACAACAGGCAGAACTATTTGACTACATTTCCGAATGGCGCTATTCACGTTTTGCCGGTTGAATGGGATGTACGTCAAACAAAGTGGGTTGATAATTACGGGCTTGAGAAACATTATCCCGGCAGCGGCAATTACTGGAGCGACGATAAAAGAAACTGGCAGTTTAAATGCGGAGGCTGTCATACAACCGGCATGAAAATAAACTATGACGCTGAAATGCATTCGTTCAATACGACGTTTGGTGATATCGGCATTGGGTGCGAGGCCTGTCACGGCCCCGGCAGAGACCACATTGCCGCGGCAAGAACTTATTTCGAAAAAGAAAAAGATACGATCATCAATCCTTCAAAGCTGCAATGGCGGATCCGTGCGGCTGTTTGCGGCCAGTGCCACAACTGGGGAGTCAGCGCTGCAAAGATAACTCCTTACAGGGAGGGTTTTCCGGAGAGGTATTCATATCCGTATGGGTTTGAGGTCGGCAAGCCGTTATATCTCTTTTTTATTGATGAACCTGTTGACGACAAGAGGCATCACCAGCAATACAATGAATGGAATGAGAGCGCGCATGCAGAGGCCGGAGTCATGTGCACTACATGTCATGGAGTTCATCAGGAAGGCCAGCACAAAAATCCGAATAAAGCGCTGACAAAGTATATATCAGACACCCTCTGCACAAATTGCCACACGACGATCAGGCAGAAGGCAGCGCACAGGATCCATACGTTTGGAAGCTGCATTGCCTGCCATATGCCGAAGACAAAGGGAACCGAGCACAGCCACACTTTCAAGTTTATATCTCCTGAAGAGAGCCTGAGAGCAGGCGGTGTTGACAAAAAACCGAATTCCTGCAGCGGTTGCCACCACCACAGGAACACTCCCCTGACGGCTCTTGTCGAGTTCCTTGACGCCGTGAAAAAAGAGGATATGCCAGTGCCTTTTTCGGTGCACGGGAGATAATGATCATGAAACCGATGAATGCATTCTCATAGGATAAAAGACAAGGAGAGAAGAATGAAAAAGGGTTTTTTATGTGCTGCTTTCATACTGTGCTTCATGGCACCGCTTGCGGCCGGCGCGGAAAAATCTGCTCATCAGGAAGGTGAAGGGATTGCCGTGCCGGATGTAAAAAAACAGTTTTTCTGCGGCTACTGTCACGTCCTGAGTTATCCGAATGTGATCAAAAAGGCATATCTCTCATGGAAAGAGGGCAAGCACAAAGATACATCATGTGTCCAATGCCACTATCCACCTGAAGAGCTGAAGTACAAAATTCCGGGGCATAGAAAAATACCAAAAGACGAAAAAGCGGCATCTGAACAGTCTGCGATGGAGTTCATGAAAACCGAGCTTGAAGTCCTTTCAAGGCTGATAACAGTTCTGAACATGGACTCATCAGTGGTGCGGACCAAACCAATACTCGATGACCGGAGCTGTA
Source organism: Nitrospiraceae bacterium (assembly GCA_003599425.1). GTDB lineage: Bacteria > Nitrospirota > Thermodesulfovibrionia > UBA6902 > UBA6902 > SURF-23. The sequence continues at coordinate 24,060 of QZKC01000036.1, forward strand.
CGACATCCGCATGCCACCCCAAAACCGGCAAAGGAAAAGAAGGCGAGTACTGGACTAAAAAGATACAGGTCGCTGAATATGCAAGGCCTGACACGTCCAAAGGAACTGTATCCTTCACACACGAAAAGCACTTTGAGAAGGAAAAATGGGTTGAAGGCCAGGAGATGCACTGCACAACCTGTCATGCCCGTGAGACAGAAGGAAAGCATTTTGAGGTTTCACGGCAGAAGTGCTTCCTGTGCCATTTCAAGAATCTGGCGCTTAATGAAGAACGGGCCAAGTGTTCGCTTTGCCACACAGTCCCTGAAAAACCTCTGCAGACACAGAAGACTGAAGATAATCCGGACGAAAAGCCGGTCACTCATAAATCACTCCAGGAGGCAAAAGTCCCTTGCGAGAGCTGTCATCGTCAGCTTGTGCAGGGGATGGGGCTGGTAAAAGCAGAGCGCTGCATCACCTGTCATGATAAATCAGAGGATCTGGAAAAGGGGGCGGTTAACAAGAAACTGATGCACAAAAAACATGTTGCCGAACAGGCCGCGCACTGTTTTAACTGCCATGAGTCCATTGCTCACAAAGAGGCTGATTTTATCGATATCGCACGGAGCGAATGCTCCGCGTGCCATCCCAATCATCACAAGTATCAGAAGCTCCTGCTTGCCGGGAAGGAGTTTAAAGATGTTCCGGAGACCCCGAGTCTCATGTTTCGTGTGAAGACAAACTGTCTTGCCTGTCATCAGGGCAACAAGACTGTCAGGGGTGAAGCCGTTTCTCATGGTTCGGGAAAGGCGTGCGCATCCTGTCATACTGAAAAACATGAAGGAATGGCAAAGGAGTGGAAGGATAAGACGGATGAAGAATTAAAGGCTGCCCGGGAGATGGAGAAGGAGGCTCTGGACGCAATAGAAAATGCAAAGGGCAAGGCAACGGAGAACGCCTTGAAAGAAGCATCTGAATCTGTCAAAAAAGGTCAGGAGTACATGAATTTTGTTGAGTATGGAGGAGGTGTTCACAATAAAAAATACTCGATCATGCTGCTTGATAAAGCCATGAGCAAATTCGAGGATGCTATAGATCAGCTTAGTAAAGAAAAGTAGAAAGGTGAATCAGGATGAAGAACAAATTAATAATATATATTGGCGGACTTCTTCAAATTATTGTGTTGCTTCTTTTATGGGCTAACGCGTCAGCCGATAATGATGTCCCTGATTTCTTCGTGCCGCCGCCGCCTTTTTCGGAAGGCATTTTCCCCTGTACCGAATGTCATGCCGAGATGGAGGTAAACAGGACCCGGAGAAAGCTCGACTTTCATGAAGACATCGTCCTGAAGCATGCTGAAGAGCAGAGATGGTGCCTTGACTGTCATAATCCTGATAACAGGGACAAACTTCGGCTGGCAAGCGGAGAGCTGATTTCATTTGAAAAGTCATATTACCTTTGCGGCCAGTGTCACGGGACCCACTTCCGTGACTGGAAGGCAGGTATTCACGGTAAAAGGACTGGATACTGGAATGACAGGAAACAGTACCGCCTCTGCGTTCACTGTCATAATCCTCATCAACCGAGATTTAAGCCGTTGAAGCCTCTGCCTCCTCCGTTAAGTCCGGAGGACATAAAATATAACAGGTCACCGGATAATGAGATCCCAAAGAATCCCTTAAACAGCTTAATACAAGCGGAGATTAAAAATGGACCAGAAAAAAAATAGAGATATCCATTCCAGACATATCCACAGGAGAACATTTCTCAAGGGAGCTGCGCTGGGCCTGGCATCTATGGCTCTGCCCTTTGGGACTGCGGACGCATCTGTCTGGGAGGCATTTTTCCAGAAGCATTACCGCGAAATGTCCGCTGATGACAAGAGGGATGTCATTCTACGGATGGAGAAGGAGTATGCAAAAGCATACGATACGAAATTTAATATCAAGACCACTAAGCCTACACCCGGTGTAAACTTTGGCTACGGTCTGGATGTTTCAAGGTGCATAGGCTGCAGAAGGTGTGTGTATGCCTGTGTGAATGAAAACAATCAGTCCAGAGATCCCCAGATGCACTGGATAACTGTCCTGGAGTTTAAAAAAGGCGAGAGATGGGTCAATGTCTTTGAAGAAGCCAAAAAACATTATAACCCCGAGACAGTGCCTGAAGAAGGACACTTCTATTTGCCTGTCCAGTGCCAGCAGTGCGAAAATCCGCCGTGTGTGAAAGTATGCCCTACTCAGGCGACCTGGAAAGAACCTGATGGCATTGTTGTGGTCGATTACAACTGGTGCATCGGCTGCAGGTATTGCATGGCAGCATGCCCATACGGGGCGCGGCGTTTCAACTGGGCAAAACCGAGAGTATCAAAGGAAGAACTGAACCCTGAAACACATTATCTCGGCAACCGTCCGAGGTACAAGGGCGTTGTTGAGAAGTGCACCTTCTGCATCCAGCGGACCAGAGAAAATCCCGGCAGATATCCGGCCTGTGTTGAAATATGCCCTGTCGGCGCCAGGAAATTCGGAAATCTTCTCGACCCGAAGAGCGAAATCCGGTACTGCATAGAGAACAAGAGGGTGTTCCGTCTTAAAGAAGATTTAAATACATTGCCGCAGTTTTATTATTTCTTTGCAAGTTAGCGGTAAAAGGAGAAGGACCTATGACTGATTTATTGCTTCCGGTAAAAAATTTCATCACAGCCCTGAAATTTATAACAAGAGGCGGCAAGTCATATTACGCATGGCTTGTGTTTCTGCTGCTATTGATCTTATGGGGGGTAGGAGCTTATATACGTCAGCTTGATGAAGGCATGATACTTACCAACATGAGGGACCAGGTCTCATGGGGTTTTTATATCTCTAACTTCACTTTTCTTGTGGGAGTTGCAGCAGCAGCGGTACTGCTCGTTATCCCCGCATATCTCTATAATTTTAAACCCATAAAGGAAATCGTCCTTTTAGGTGAAATGCTGGCCATTACGGCTATCATCATGTGTCTGCTTTTTGTCATAGCAGATCTTGGGAGGCCTGAGAGAGGATGGCATATCCTCCCTATTGTCGGCATGATGAATTTCCCCGCATCCCTCCTTGCCTGGGATGTTATAGTCCTGAACGGATACCTCGCGATCAACTGCATAGCAGTGTTTTATGTGCTTTACAGACTTTCCATCGGCAGAGAATATAAGATGTCCATCATTTGGCCGATCGTAATAATTTCAATCCCCTGGGCCATAAGCATTCATACCGTAACGGCATTTCTTTATAACGGACTTTCTGCGAGACCCTTCTGGAACGCATCGATACTTGCGCCGCGGTTCATAGCGTCGGCCTTATGCTCAGGTCCTTCCATAATGATCATAATTTTTCAGATCGTCAGGAAAGTCTCAAAGATAGAAATTTCTGATACGGCTCTTTTCAAGATAGCGGAACTGATCGCCTATGCCATGGGATTAAACCTGTTCCTCTTTGGCGCCGAGGTTTTTAAGGAATTTTATTCAGGGAGCATTCATCTCGCTCCGATGCAGTACCTTTACTTTGGACTGCACGGTCACTCTAACCTTGTTGTCTGGATGTGGATGGCCTTTATTTTTAATCTGACGGCATTTTTTCTCTTTTTGAGGCCACAGACTCGGGAGAACTATTTTACCCTGAATCTGGCTTGCATATTGGTGATCATGGGTGTATATATTGAGAAGGGCATGGGGCTTATTGTCCCGGGATTTGTTCCTGATGTCCTGGGCGAAATTTATGAATACGGCCCTTCAGGGATCGAAAAGAGCGTCGCGATAGGAGTATGGGCGCTCGGGGCCTTGTTTTTCACATTACTGCTGAAATTTGCACTGCCTATCTATACGGGGGAATTAAGATTCAAAACACCTGACCCAGGGGATAAAAAATGACTAATAGAACTAAAACAAGATCGCCGGGAACAAATATCGGTCTGAATGAACAGACGATGTACCCGATAGAAAGGGGAGTGTTTATGAATGAAATTGCAACCCATATCTATAACATTCAGAAAAGGAGGTTAATATGAAAAAAGGTATTGGGATATCGCGACGTGATGTACTTAAGGCGGGCGGAGCGACTGCAACGGTAATCGCTGTCAGCGGAGCATCCGCAGTAGTGGCAAATGCCGCCGAAGGTCCGCCCCGGTGGGCGTTTATCGTGGACCTGCGCAGGTGTGTCGGATGCAGGACCTGTACTGTTTCCTGCAAGGCAGAATTCGATGTACCTCTCGGCAGGTGGCGCGCAGTCATTAAACCGGTGGACTGGGGGATATATCCGAACAACAGGAGGGCCTTTGTCCCGAGATTGTGCAACCACTGCGCCGGTGAATCTGAAAAAGGGGTTCCGCCCTGTGTCGAGAAATGTCCTGAGGCGCAAAGCGGTGAAAGGTTGAAGATGGGAGATGTCCGTTACAGGACCGGAGCCACATACAAGAGACCGGACGGAATGATTCTGATCGACATGAACCTCTGCATAGGATGCTACAAGTGCATTGATGCCTGTCCCTATGGTGTACGGTACATTGACCCTTCAGTAAAACTGAAAAGGCCGGACAGGGAAAAAGATTTCGGCATCGGCAAATGCACCTTCTGTGAGCATCGCGTGGACAACGGGATCGAACCATCCTGTGTTCAGGCCTGCCCGCACAGCGCGAGGATTTTCGGTGACATGAACGATCCGGACAGCAAGGTGTCAAAGCTTATCAAAGAGTTCAACCTTGACAAGAACCGTGAAAAGACGACTCTCTTGCCTCAGGAAAAAACAGTGCCCCATGTATTTTACATTGACCCTGAGGGGGTGCTGGGCCGTTACAAATTTGACTATAAGGACAAGGCAAAAAAACAGGCGGAGTTCCGCGACAACATTGTTTGAGGATAACCGCATGGTCAGACAAATAACTGGAAGGAGGATAAAATGATACAGTTAACACGACGCAACTTTATGAAGTTTGCTGCTGCCAGCGGCGCGGTCCTCGCAACTGGAGAGGGCATGAAGTCCAAAGCCCTCGCTGGCACGGTTCAGACACAGACGGGAAGAGATTTTTCGCCGACAACAAAAAAGGAGCGGCAGGCGATCCCCACGGCCTGCTGGCAGTGCGTGGCCCGTGACTCGATGATCGGTTTTGTGGAGGACGGCAGGTTGGTAAAGCTTGAAGGCCATCCGAAATCCATACGGGGCAACGGACACATCTGCGCGCGAGGCATGGCCGGGATCAACCAGGTCTATGACCCTGACAGAATACTCTACCCCATGAAGAGAACGGGCGCGCGCGGCGAGGGGAAATGGAAGAGAATAACATGGGATGAAGCTGTCACTGAGCTTACAGACAGGATCAAAAAGCTCCGAGACGAAGGACATCCTGAGAAGTTCATATTCCATTATGGGAGAATGAAGGCGAGCGCTGCCAAGCTCATAGGCGGCCTTGTAGAAGCCACTGGCACAGGATCGATCGGCAACCATACCTCGTTATGCGAAGCTGGCAAATGGACTGCACAGGAGCTGACGTGGGGAGGACACTTTGATAACTGGGATATAGACAAGACAAAGTTCATCCTCAATTTCGGAAGCAATATCCTTGAGACTCATACAAACCACATGCCGGTTGCCCACAGGATAATGAATGCAAAAGTAGACCGTGGTGTAAGAATGGTGACCTTTGACGTGAGGATGTCCAATACGGCAGCCAAGTCTGATGAATGGATACCGATCAGACAGGGAACAGACATGGCGGTGTTCCTTGCCATGACGAACGTGGTCCTGAACAAGGGGCTCTATAAGGGCGACGGCGAAGAGTTCCTGAAATACTGTAAGTGCACGGAGAAGCACGATGACACTGTGGAGAACAAGGTAGAAGCCCTGAAGAAGCACTATGCAAACTACACCCCTGAGTGGGCCTCGAAGATAAGCGGTGTGCCTGCTGCAAAGATCGAGCAGATCGCGACCGAGTATGCGACTACGAAACCTGCTGTACTGATAGCATACAGGGGTGCTATAACAACATACAACGGCACCGACTCAGAGCGCGCCCGCATGGTGCTTAACTCACTGACAGGGAATATCGACAATCCCGGAGGGAACTGCAAGGCAGTCGGCGCCGGGTGGGCATCAGCAAAAATCCCTAAGTCTGAAACAAAGAAGGCTAAGGACATTTTTGACGGCGCCCCAAAAGGGCAACCCGAGTCCTACCCGTTCCCAACTCACCATGCGAGCCACCAGGTACTGCCCCGGATCAAGGCATCAGGCCCCGGTACTTTTGAACTGGCCCTTTGGTACTGCTATACCCCTGCTTATGCAAATGGTGATGTTCAGGGGAATATAGACGTGCTGAAAGATGAGAAGCTCCTTCCCTTCGTCGTATCTGTAGACCCGTTCTACGGAGATTCCACTCACTACGCGGACATGATCCTTCCGGATGCCACCTATCTTGAACGGTATGACTGGGAAGACATGGTGGACCCGACCCAGATCGGCGAGTACTACATCCGTCAGGCGCTGGTAAAGCCCCTTGGAGAGTCAAGAGACTTCGGCGATGTAATGATTGAAATCTGTAACCGCCTTGGCATTAAGACCGATTACAAGACAAAAGAAGAGTATGTCCAGCAGTCAGTCGACATGACACCCGGGGTGAAAGAGGCAGGAGGCTGGGAGTACATGAAGAAGAACGGGGTCTGGAACGACGGCAAGGCCAAATACTACAGCTACAAAAAAGAAGTGCCGGCAGAAGCGATCAAGGAAGCCGGAGTCGTCTACGATGAGGAAGCGGGTGTATACTGGAACCCGGAGAAGGCCCATGTAACGGAGAACAAGGGCTACTTCAGGTCAAAGAACGCCTATAAGGGGTATGTTGCCACAAAGATGGGCGACAAACTCATAGCCGGGTTCAAGCCGGACAAGATCAACAAGTCTGGCTACATGGAACTCTGGTCTCAGCCCCTTAAGGATGTCGGGATGAACCCGCTGCCGGAATGGATACCTGCGCCTGAGCATGCGAATATTGCCCCAGACGACCTGCACCTGACTACGTTCAAAGTTGTAGTCCAGACCCATTCCCGTACCGCTAACTGCAAGTGGCTGAGCGAGATATACCCTCAAAATCAGGCCTGGATGAATCCAAAAGATGCAGCAGCAAGGGGCATCAAGGACGGCGACAGGATCAAGGTAAAGTCAGCTATCGGTGAGATGGAGATTCTTGCCCATGTGACAGAGAACGCCCAACCCGGGCACATCAATATATCGCACCACAAGGGGCACTGGGCGTATGGCAGATACGCATCAGGCAAGAAGTCGCCCGTGGGCGCAGATGATCCGGATGATGCGAACATCTTCTGGAAAGGGTTCGGCACACACCCCAACTGGATCATACCGAACAAAGGTGACCGCATTGCCGGATACCAGCGCTGGAACGATACTCTTGTGAAGGTCACGAAGGCATAAGCGATGAAAAAGTCCAGAGACATAAAAAAAGAAATGTCTGAACTTGCTTCGCAGAGGAGCAGCGTCTATGGATTTCTGGCAAGAGTCTACAGCAGAGAACTGAATTCAGCGCTCCTTAACAGGATACAAGACCCCCGGTTTATGGGGGTCTTGTTTGACCTGGAGGTTCAATTAGGCGATGAATTTTTTTCGCGGCCCAAGCACGAACTTCTCGAAAATCTCGCTGTTGAGTACACCAGGCTGTTTTTGGGCCCCGGCAGGCACATCTCTCCTCATGAGTCTATGCACCACCAACGGAATGACGGAGACTGGGGGAAACTGTGGGGAGCTTCGACGGTCGAAGTAAAAAAATTCATTGAATCTGCCGGATTGCACTATAAGCCTGAATATACAGGCTTGCCTGATCACATCAGTGTGGAACTGGAATTCATGCAGGTGCTTACAAAAGAAGAATCGAGGGCCTGGAACCGGAATGATATGGACCGGGTTCATTACTGCTGTCAGATCGAGAAGAAATTCATGAACGAACATCTGTTAAAGTGGGTACATATTTTTTGCAACAAAGTGATTTCCGATGCTGGAATGTCGTTTTACAGAGAGATCGCTGCCATAACGAAGAATTTTATGGAACTCGAAAATGAAGAACTTGGCGGATGTTATTCAAAAGCGTATGAGGAGCAACTGCTCAAGGCAAGAAACTAAGCCATAAAGGAGGCATATGTTTGGACTGGGAACAACAGAGCTGATAATTGTCTTGGTAATTGTGGTAGTTTTATTCGGCGCATCCAGACTCCCCAGGATAGGAAGTGGAATAGGCGAAGCGATAAAAAACTTCAGGAATTCTACATCTGATTCTCGCGAGCTCGAAGATGCGCCGAAAAATAAAACTGACTGACGAAGACAGCAAGGAAACAAGTTCGTAACATATCATTTAGTTAATGTGCGCCATGAATGCCAGAATTGTTTCAATAAACATTAGCGATAAAAAGGGCGTAAGAAAAAAAGTTGTCGGATCCGCGTTCCTGAAAAAAAATTACGGGATTGAAAGTGATGCCCATGCCTCTGATCAATGGCACAGGCAGATAAGTCTCCTGGCCCTTGAAAGTATTAAAAAAATGCAGGACATGGGGCTTGACGTCGGGCCGGGAGATTTTGCCGAAAATATCACCACCGAAGGCATTGACCTTCCTGCGCTTCCTGTTGGCACAAAAATAGTTATAGGGCAAAATATTGTGGTTGAGGTCAGCCAGATCGGCAAAGTATGCCATAACCGCTGTGCTATTTATTACCAGGCAGGAGATTGCGTTATGCCAAAAGAAGGCATTTTTGCAACCGTACTCATCGGCGGAACAGTCATGAAGGGTGACAAGATCAGAATAGTATTGCCATAACTTCAGTGTTCAAATACTGATTCATTTCATGCTGTTTCCCATCTCTGCAATTTCATTAATAACTTCGATAAATATCAAATAGATCCTGCCGCTGCAAGTTGCCATTCTTTTAAGCAGCTTGACAATACATAAAAAAAAGTTTATATAATAAGTGCACGATGATCTCAGTTCAATTTGATTGCTCTATAGTAGCTAAATGGTCAAAGCTGCTGCTGCAGTAATTAAAATAATATCAAATCTAATTTATATTAACCATATGGTGCTGTGCTAAAATCATGTTAAAGGAGGCCGATTGATGGAGCAGTTGCTGAACGTATTCAAGGCGCTTTCAGACGAAACGCGGTTAAGGATATTGAAAATTGCGGAAAAGGGTGAGATATGTGTATGCGATCTCGTCAGCGTTCTGGGCATGAGCCAGCCCAAAATATCATTCCACCTGAATGTACTGAAAGATGCCGGGCTTCTCAAAGACAGGAAGCAGGGGAAATGGGTTCATTACAGTATTAACGATTCGGATTTGTTTAAAAGATTTCTTATGCTTTCTGTTCTTGAAAGAATTTCTGATGAGGCTGTGAAGGAAAATTTAACAAAGCTGAAAAAGGTTATAAATATTAAAAACAATAACAAATGTTGCGAGCGGTAGATAATGATAAAGGATGAATTGGCTGAACAAAGGGTGAAGAGGCTTTCTTTTATCGACAGGTATCTCACTGTCTGGATATTCGCTGCAATGGCGTTTGGAGTGGGTATTGGTTACTTCATCCCCGGTGCTGAGGGATTTATAAACAACTTTCAGGCCGGAACAACAAACATCCCAATCGCAATAGGTCTTATCCTGATGATGTATCCTCCCCTTGCCAAGGTACGGTATGAAGACCTTGGAGAAGTATTCAAGAATAAGAAAATACTGTGGCTCTCTCTTATTCAAAACTGGGTGATCGGGCCTGTCCTGATGTTTATACTGGCAATAGTTTTTCTTCATAGCTATCCCGATTATATGGTCGGGTTGATCATGATCGGCCTGGCACGCTGCATCGCCATGGTCATTGTATGGAACGAGCTGGCATGCGGAGATACGGAATACACTGCCGGGCTTGTTGCGTTCAACTCTGTATTTCAGGTGCTGTTTTATTCTGTCTACGCGTATATTTTTATAACAGTGTTGCCGTCATGGCTCGGCTTAAAAGGCGCTGTAGTTGAAGTAACCATGGGGCAGATAGCAGAAAGTGTTTTTGTCTATCTGGGCATTCCTTTTTTAGCCGGGATAATTACACGTTTCAGTCTTATCAAACTAAGAGACCGTGAGTGGTATGAGCAGGTATTCATCCCCCGTATAAGTCCAGTAACTTTAATTGCGCTGCTGTTTACTATAGTTGTCATGTTCTCCCTGAAGGGCAATTATATCGTCAGGCTTCCGCTTGACGTAGTCCGCATTGCCATACCACTGCTGATATATTTCGTTGTAATGTTCATCATTTCATTCTACATGGCGAAAAAAATAGGGACTGATTATCCGAAGTCGGCTTCTCTGTCATTTACTGCTGCCAGCAATAATTTTGAGCTCGCAATTGCAGTAGCCGTAGCGGTCTTCGGGATCAACTCGGGCGCGGCCTTTACCGCTGTCATAGGCCCACTGGTAGAAGTCCCCGTTTTGATCGGACTGGTTAATGTTGCATTATATTTTCGGAAAAAATATTATGCTGCGGAATATTGCCAGGTTAAAAAAGTAAATGTGCTATGACGGTAATATGCGTAGGGGTAAATGACGTTTGCCCTGCCAAAAAAGAGGAAGTACTGAATATGAAAATAGAAATTTATGATCCCGCGATGTGCTGTTCATCGGGACTTTGCGGACCGAGTATTGACCCGGTTTTAGTAAAGATGAACGACGCGGTGCTTGCTCTGAAAAAACAGGACGTGAAGATCGAAAGGTTTAATCTTGCTCAGCAGCCCAGGGAGTTTCTTGCGAACAAAACGGTTGCGGACCTGCTTCATAAGAGCGGCAAGAAGATATTGCCGATTACTATCGTAAATGGAGAGGTTTTCAGAACTGTTGAGTATCCGTCTTACGAAAACTTGTGTAAAACGCTGAACATAGAACCGATGAAAGAAGGGAAACCGATTTCTTTAACAGTCACATAAGTTAGAAGGAGTGCATTATGAAAAAAGAGAAGACAATAAAATTTGTGAGAGATGCTTATGGAAAAATCGCAAAAGGGCAGAGAGGGTGTTGCGGCAGCACATGCGGCACTGATGCAAAGGAATTTGCAAAATCCATTGGCTATTCAGAAAAGGATTTAAAAGCTATTCCGGTTGAAGCAAATCTTGCTCTCAGTTGCGGAAATCCCATAGCATTGGCGGGCCTTAAAAAAGGCGAAATCGTGCTTGACCTTGGGGCAGGGGCGGGGTTTGACTGTTTTCTGGCTGCATCCAATGTAGGCCCGGAAGGCAAAGTCATCGGAGTAGACATGACCCCTGAGATGATTGAGAAGGCAAGGGACAATGCAGGAAGAAGCAAAGTAAAAAATGTGGAATTCAGACTCGGTGAGATTGAAAACCTGCCTTTGACAGACAACTCGGTTGATGTTGCCATAAGCAATTGCGTGATCAATCTTTCAGCGGACAAGCAAAGGGTATTTCAGGAAATATACAGGGTTTTAAAACCCGGCGGAAGGATAGCTGTCTCTGACATGGCTCTTTTGAAAAAATTACCGGAGAAAGTTGAGAAAAGCATGGAAGCGTATGCAGGGTGTATCGCAGGCGCCATCCTTGTTGATGAATATAAGAAAATTGTAGAGAAAGCAGGTTTCAGGAATGTGAAAGTAGCAAAGAAAGGCTACTCATTACATTCCGGAGTATATACCGAAGATCCTATAATTCCGGGAAATTTCAAAAAAGGGGAATCTCTCCAGGACTATGTGGTCAGTATTTGTGTTGAAGGACACAAATGACACAGTATTTTTTTTTCTCAGGGAAAGGCGGAGTTGGCAAAACGACAATGGCGTGTGCCACCGCCATTCACTGTGCGTCGCAAGGGAAAAAGACATTGATTGTTACAACAGACCCGGCGTCAAATCGGGAGGGAGATCTCATAAAAAAGGTATTATTCGTCTGTATTGAAAACTCTTGTCGGAGCCAGATAGCCGAGGCATTCGCCAGCATCCACGGAAGCGGAATAATTGAACCGTGCAGCAGCGGTTCAAAGCCATCAGGTATCGTCAATCCCAAGGCAATCGTGTCAATGAAAGAGATCGGCTATGACCTGTCAACACACAAATCAAAGGCAGTCTCAGATATCCCAGATATTGAATATGATTATGTTATAACCATGGGATGCGGTGACGCCTGTCCTTTTGTGAAAGCGAAGCACAGGGAAGACTGGGGGATACCTGATCCGAAGGACTTGGACGAGCAGGGATTTCGCAAGGTAAGAGAATTAATTGAGAAGAAAATAAAGAGCCTTATTCAGACGATTAAACAAGTCAGGTAGTCCGGTACCATGATACTCCGAAGATTAGAAGTTTTCTATTAATTAATTGCTGTATATTACTGTTTCGGTTTTAATAAAGTGAATTTATTTCCTTCTTCCTGTTTAACCATTTTAAAAAAATCACAAGATATACAGGATACAGATTTCTTTGCAAAATCACCCTGAATAATCCCTTCACAAAAAGACCCTGCAACAGCCCAACATATACGGCCAGCATTTTTCCCACCATTAATCCCATTACATGAAGATTCTGTAGCGGATAGACATATCCCTTTCTCTTTGCACATTGCTCCACCGGGCTCTCTACTGCATTTTTTGAATTCCCAGCAATTTAATTTTGTATCCATCAGAAACCCTTCCATAACGGAAAAATTGATCCATCAGGTTACCTGCCTGCATTATACACAGTATCACGTACATCCGATCGGCCTGGGTATACCAGCATATTTACATGCGAGACCCACAGGGGTTTTTGGAAACAAGTGGTACAAATACCGAATATTTAACTGATAGGTATTAGTTTTTCTGCTCATCAGCTTTACTATAACCCCTAATATGTAACCAATCGGCGTCGCAATGAAAGCCTCCCGCTCAATTATCCTTGCCCTTGCAGGATTCAAAGCACATCAAATTATTTCCGTAAGTTTCTTAAATAATAAGATATACTGTCTCTGTAAATGCCTCAGAATTTCCTTGATATCACAATGCGGAACCCGTATGTTTCCTGCCTCTGTGTTTGTAGACAATTATCGCATCTGTTATGAAACAACAGACATCAACATCCGCGCATTCTTTACAGGTATCACACTTTCTCTCCACATTTCTTAATATGCAGTCCAGTATCTTGATTAAGTCTTTTTTAATGTCTGAATCAGCCTTGGTATCCATTGTTTTAATCCCTGCTCGAAAATGGTAGCGTAAAAAATAATCTAATCGCAGCAAATTAGATGCCAATGATACAAAATATTTTATTGCGGCTGATAGTTAAATTAAATCTGGAAGTTACATAATATTTATCGGAGTGGGCAATGTGGTTCTAACATTCATTGTATTACAATTTAGTAATTGTGAGGTCTCTCGTGTTACCTTTTGGTGACACTACAAGGAAGATGAGAGAGATGAATATGGAAATTCATGAGCTCCTTATCGGCCCCCGGTCAACTCTTTGAACAGGGAGTTGGCTGCCTTGTTGTCTGAATCGATGGCGATGATCTTCTGGACAGTCTGAAGCGAACTCCGAAGATCGCCGCTTTTCAGAAAGGCCTGAGCAAGGCCTAACAGGGCGTCTGTGTTTCCAGGAGACAATTCAATAGCCTCTGAGAATGCTGATATGGCGTCCCTGTAATTCCCTTTTGATACGAGCTGGCCTCCATATCCTTTGAGGTTTTTGATCAGGTCATCTTTTATCTGAGTTGATTCAGGCTGCAGGGACAGCCCTTCCTTGAGATACTGTATCGAATCAAAAAAATTGCCGGTCTTAAACTTTGCTGCAGCAGCGCCAAGAAGCGCATCGATGAGGATGTTGAATGCCTCTTTTCTGGTCTCCTCAGGCGCCAGCCTGAAAGCTGTCCGAAGCGGCGGGACCGCATCAACCCACTTCCTCAAATTAAGATATGACCTGCCGAGATAAAGGTACGCCTTGCCGAAGTTCGGGTCCAGTTCCGTGGCCTTTCTGAAGTGAGGAATGGCTTCTTCATAGTTGCCCTGGTTAAAGAAAGCGATTCCTTTTTCAAACTGTGATGCCGCGTCAGTGAACAGCAAACCTGCACATGAAACAAGAGAAAAGGAGAGACCGGCAAGGACAATTAATTTTTTGATGTCTCTTGACCATAGATGCATAATATCTATTACAACATTATTTGTTGCAAAGCAAATTATTTTTTGAGTATAGTGTAACTGGTAGACCCAAGAATGTGAAACAATGCCGTTGCGAGGAACCCGATGAAAAAATATCTCATATCCCTTATCCTCTTTGCTGCTATTTTTCAGATTCCAGTTACAACTTCGGCCCTCATAGGCCTCAAGGAAGGCGACAGTCCCAAAGAGATCACGCTCAATGACATAAACGGAGCTACTGTCAGTGTTGCGTCATACTTTGGCAAAAAGCCCGTCATTATTGTTTTCTGGGAACTGGCCATGAATAAAGCTTTTCTGAATTACTCACTTGACGAACTGCGTTTTATGAATGCCTATTATGAGAAATTCCACGCGAAAGAGGGCCTTGAGATATTTGGTATCTATACGCCTGTCGAAGAAACTGATATCCCCCCGGGTGAAATGTCCGAGGTACAGGAACTGATAAAGTCAAACAACATAACTTTCCCGATACTCATCGACAGGGGGTTCAAATTCTTCAGGGAATACGGGGTCATAGCGCTCCCCTCTACGATAATGATAGGGAGAAGCGGAAAGATAGAATTCATTTACCCCAGTTTCCCTTTGGCGGCTCTTCCGGTATTCCATGAAAAAGTTCTCGAACTGACGGGGGTTCAGGAAGTTCGCAAAAAGGAAGAGGCAAAAGTCAGGGGCAAAGATTCACAGTCTGAGAGGCTTTATCATTACGCCCTCCAGATGTATAAAAAGGGGCTGACGGAACAGTCACTCTCTCCCTTGAGGAAATCCATATCCCTTGACCCGGACTACTCACAGTCACACAATCTCATGGGCATAATACAATGGGAATCCGGCAATACCGATGCTTCAGGGGAGGAATTCGTCCGTGCTATTGAGCTGGACAGGAACAATGCTTTATCTCATTTCAATTATGGATTGCTTCTTTTTGAAAAAGAAAAATATTCTGAAGCGGAAAAATATTTGCGAAGTTCTATCGCCCTCAGGGACAGCCTTGCTGAGGCGCATTATATCCTGGGACTTCTGTACAGTGAAACGGACAAGGCCGGAGAAGCGGTAAAGGAACTCGAAACAGCGCTTACTCTTTTTGCCAAAAGGAATATGTTGCCTGTTGTATTTGATTCAACAGCGCACTACAGGATATCGGCGCTTGTGGCGCTGTCTGACCTTTATGTAAGGAGCGGAAATGAAAAAATGTGCCTGAATCTTCTTCAGCAGGCCACGGCTATCGCCCTCGGGACAGAGGGAAAGGCTGACAAGGGGACCCGCCAGAAGAAATATCTAATGGTCTATGAATGACAGGATGAAGGCAGAAGGCATAAGGCATAATGACGCAAGAAGATTTCGCTTTCAATTCATCCTTCAGCTTGCACTTATTCATTGTTTTGCCTGGCATGCTTATTCGTTTACCACTGCTGCTGAATATCAGTCTCATCTGAAAGGGGCTGAAAGTTGTACAAGCGTACTGTGCCACCAGAATTTAGCGAAAGGAAAGATGAAGTATGAACATAGACCTTCAGGTGACGGTAAATGCGCCGTGTGCCATACTGCTGAGGCATACCCGGGCAAATATGGACTGGAACCAAATCAGAGCATAACCTGCACGGACTGTCACAAACATTTAAACCTTGAGATACAGACAAGCAAGTATATTCACGGGCCGATCAAGAACGGCGACTGCACATCCTGCCATGACCCGCATGGTTCAGACATAGAGTTTATACTAAAAAAAACCTATAGCCAACTATGCTCGCAGTGTCATAGCCTGAAAGGGCTTTATTCAGGCAAGCTGATTCACAAACCTGTAGAGGACGGCAATTGCGGCCTCTGTCATGACCCACACGCCTCCAACTTCAGGGCTCGGTTAACGGATGTCGGGGCTAACCTGTGCCTCTTGTGCCATGAAGATATGGTGCCGGGGATGACGCAGAAATATGTCCATGCCCCCCTGTTAAAAAACGGCTGTACGGATTGTCACGACCCTCACTCGGGGAATGATAAATTGCGTTTGAAAACTGAAGCGTCCAGGCTCTGTTTTACATGTCATGAGGAAAAGAAAAATGAGGTGGCCCATTACACACGGAAACATAAACC
The DNA here is from genome assembly GCA_003599425.1 of Nitrospiraceae bacterium. Taxonomy (GTDB): domain Bacteria; phylum Nitrospirota; class Thermodesulfovibrionia; order UBA6902; family UBA6902; genus SURF-23. Next base: position 40,310 of record QZKC01000036.1, read on the forward strand.
GGCTGCAGAAGGGCAGTGCATCAGTTGTCATTCACCGCATTTTTCTGAAAGTAAACATCTTTTGCGCGGGAAAATTGACGCCCTCTGTTATGCATGCCATAAAGACAAGGCAGCATGGGGGAAACGGCAGTTTTTGCACGGCCCTCTTGTGCAGGGCAACTGCGTTGCATGTCATAATCCCCACGGCTCTGACAACGCGTTTATACTGAGGCTGGAATTCCCCTATAAATTTTATACCAACTATGAGAGGGGAAAATATGATCTGTGTTTTCAATGCCACAAGGAGGCTCTGGTAACTACGGAGAATACCAAAACAGTGACCAATTTCAGGAACGGTGAAGTGAATCTCCACATGCTTCATGTAAGACAGGAAAAAGGAAGGAACTGCCGTGCGTGCCATGATGTACATGCATCAGATCAGGAATATCACATACGTGAGGAATTCCCGTTCGGGAGCGTCAATATCCCGATGTATTACTACAAGACCTCCACCGGAGGAAGATGTATCCCTGGATGCCATAAAGAAAGGAGCTATGACAGGCACAGGGCCGTGGAAAACAGGAACTGAAAAAATTTTTTACTATCTTTTTTCTGTTCTGGTATACTTATAAAAGCAGAAGGGCGGGTGTATGGAAAAAAGACGGCATAAAAGAATATTTGAAAACCTTGATGCCGAGATAATCAATGGCAACATCAGGTACCAGGGGATCATCATGAATTTTTCCGAAGACGGGTTATATATGATAACCGCGACTTCGAATAAAGTGGTTGAGTTCGGAAATAAATCACAGGTAAAGCTGAAATGCAGGCTTCCGTCCGGAGAAGAGCTGACCATGAAGTGTGAGATAAAGTGGTTCCAGACAAAATCCTCTCCTCACGGCACATCATTCAGTATGGGCATGGAGATCATAAACCCGCCATCGAAATACAAGAAGTTCATAGACTCGACAGATTAACACCGGGTTTCAATTACACGATAACAAAAGGCGTAGACGCCTTCAAGATCTCTATAAAGCAACGGATTTACTAAATCCATGTATCTGACGTTCTGCATAAAACTATACCGCTCAAGACCTGCGACAACAGGTCGTCAAAGGTGTTGCTGACAAAGCTTTTTCAGTCATCTCCGCCTTTTGTTGAATGCTATAAAATCTATTAAATCGGATTTTGTACTATGAAAGAACTGACGGTCAGCAGGGATGATACAGGTGAATGGCTTGTAACGAGCCGGGAGATCCCTGGTTTTATCGCGAGGGGCAAAACACAGCAGGAAGCCCTTGACAAGATGAAGCAGGCTTTTAAAATATACTTTCCCTGCGGCAGCGACAATTGCAGGGAAGGGGAATAGAGTTAAGAGTTACTAAGACATACGTTAATAAAGCCACATAATCGTCATTCCGGCTTGTCCGGAATCTTCCAGCAGAACGATTCCCGACGCGCTTCGCTTGCGGGAAT
>QZKC01000091.1 GCA_003599425.1 Nitrospiraceae bacterium
GCTCAGTTATGGTGGCACAACTGTTTGAGACGTCATTCCCGCAAGCGAAGCGCGTCGGGAATCAGCCTTACAAGCTTGATTCCGGACAAGCCGGAATGACAATAAGTCCCCGCATACCTGAGGGGTTACAAAGCACGTATGATTAATATTGACAGAAGCCATATTATTTTCTAATCTTATTAGGTAATGAGCACGGTCTCTCCCATAATTACTGAACTACGTACGCTCCCCTGCCTCTCTGCATTGAAGGAAGAAGAGCTGTACAGTCTTGGCGGACATTCCCACACAAAGAAATTTCAGAAAAATGATACCTTGTTCCTGGAAGATGATCCTGTACATTCCCTTTTCGTGGTCAAAACAGGACGGATAAAACTGTTCAAGACCTCGTTTAACGGCAAGGAATTGATCATAAAAATTATGAGGCCGGATGAGTATTTCTGCTGCGCGCCTGTTTATTGCGATAAAGTACATCCTGTTAGTGCAGCAGCCCTCGAAGACTCTGAAATATTAGTGATCCCTGTGAAGGATTTCAAGGCGATGCTCAATAGCAGTGTGAGTGAGACGGGGTTAAGGATAATATCAGGCCTGTGCAGCAGGATAAAATATCTGTCCGGTCTTTTAGAGGACATTTCTTTCAAGGACGTTGAACACAGGATACTCATGCTGCTTCTCCGGCTTGCTGAGGAGAAAGCTCCGGAGGCCGACATTGTGCTGCTTACCATTACCCATCAGGATATCGCCGCAATGACAGGCACCGTGAGGGTCGTTGTCTCAAGGACCATGTCAAAGCTGAAAAAAGAGAAAATAATTGTCGACAGCACGATAAAAGGTTTTACGTTGGATAAAGCAAGGCTATCCCGCCACATCTCACATTTCGAGAGGCCTGTGTAACATAAGTAACTGACATCCATCCTTCCCTGATTTAAGATTTAGCCAGGGCCGTGTCCATCTGGTACCATCTTGGTTTTGAGACAGAGGAGAAGTCGAATATATCTATCCAGTTATTGCATTTCTTGTTATACTGGCAATAAAAGCAGGAATAATATTCTTCTTAAGAAAAAGAAGGGCGGCCAAAATGAAAACAGAACTGCATAGAGCCCCTATCCTGTGCGTCTGTTTGATCATCGGGTCAATATTCTATCTCGTCAGGGACATTTATCCACAGCAAAAAACTGATGGCAGGACAGTAGCCTGCATTACAGCAGCGTGTCATGCTTCAATGGGAAAAGATGCATATGTACACCGCCCTGTAACAGAAGGGGAATGCACTGCGTGCCATGGAGAATTACAGGGTCATTCGGATAATCCAAAGAAGCATAAGTTTGAACGTGCAAAGAACCTTGATAAGATTTGTTATTTGTGTCATGAAAGATTTGAAGCAAAAAAATTTATTCATGTACCTGTCAAGGAGGAAGAATGCATTGCCTGTCATAATCCCCATGGTTCGCCTTACAGGTTTCAGCTTGTGGCTCAGGGATCCGCGCTCTGTTTTCAGTGCCATGAAGAAGGTCTTCTTTCCGGGAATTATGTTCACGGCCCTGCTGCTGCAGGGGGATGTATCGCGTGCCACGACCCTCATGCTGCAGATTATGCAAAAAACCTGAAAGAAGATGGCCCGGAGCTGTGTTTTGCCTGCCATTCCGAGATGGGGGCGGAATTCCGGTCAGCAAAGGTCATTCACAAACCTGTTGCTGAGAATTGCCTGAATTGCCATAATCCTCATTCTGGCAGAAAGAAATTTATGCTGGGGGACGAGGCGCCGACACTTTGTTTTAAATGTCATGAGGAAAAAAAGGAATGGATCATGAACGCAGAGGTTCAGCACGGAGCTTTGATCACTGGGAATTCATGTCTGAACTGTCATAACCCTCATTCGTCGAATATCGAAAAAAGACTCTCTATGGCCCCCCTGGATTTATGCCTGAGCTGTCACGATAAAGAACTGAAAACTCCTGACGGCAAACTTCTCACCAACATGAAAAAACTCCTTGAAGAGAATAAAGACCACCATGGCCCTATCAGGCAAAAAAACTGCGCCGGTTGTCATAACCCGCACGGCTCTCATGAATTCAGACTGTTGAAAGAGAAATATCCATCATCATTCTATACTCCTTACAGAATTGAGAATTTCGAGCTCTGTTTTAAATGCCATGAAGAGGAGATCCTGCAGCATCCGGCAACCACCAAGCTTACAGATTTTCGCAACGGAGAAAACAACCTTCACTTCAAGCATATTAACAAACCTGACAAAGGCCGGACCTGCCGTGCATGCCATGAAACGCATGCCAGTAATCATCCCAAGCACATTCGAGATTCTGTCCCATTTGGCAAGTGGGAGTTCCCCCTGAATTATGTCAAAACTGAAACTGGCGGCAGTTGCTCCCCCGGATGCCATGAACTGAGAAAATACGACAGGTTAAATGCGGCTGACAACAAATAGTTTCAGCAACTCTTACTCCTTTTTTTATTAAATGGATGGCAAGCATACCTGCCTGCCGGCAGACAGGGTCCCCGTGGTCTTGCCATGGGGTTATTTATTTCTCATTTGAACAATGTGTACCAAATTGACTTTAAAATGATATTTATGTTAAAAAATATGTCTATTTCTGGAATGGAGGCATATCATGTACGCTATCATTGAAACAGGCGGCAAACAATACAGGGTTTCAGAAGGCGATGTCATTAAGATAGAGAATATCGAAGGAAGCGGTACGGTTACCTTTGACAAGGTCCTCATGGTAACTGACGGCGAAAAGATATCACTCGGCAAACCCTATCTCCCCTCTGCAAAGGTTACCGCTGATGTTGTGGAAACAGGCAAAGGGGACAAGGTGCTCGTATTTAAAATGAGGCCGAGAAAGAATTACAGGAAAATAAGAGGACACAGACAGCCCTATACCGCAGTCAAGATCAAAGGCATAGAGGTTTAGGAGGTTATCAGAAATGGCTCATAAAAAAGGTGTTGGAAGTTCAAGAAACGGCCGCGAGAGCCACTCTCAACGGCTTGGAGTAAAAAGATACGGCGGACAAATCGTTAAGGCTGGCAATGTCCTTGTCAGGCAGCGCGGCACAAAGTTCCATCCTGGACTTAATGTGGGCAAAGGGAGCGATGATACCCTTTTTGCCAAAATCACCGGGGTCATCAAGTTCGAGCGCAAAGGCAAAGACAGACAGCAGATAAGTGTTTATCCTGTAGCAGAGACCGCGTAAATTAATATTTTGTGACGACTTTGGAAAGGCGGATTGTATCCGCCTTTTTTATTTTCTAAATTAACTTTGTAACACAACAAAACAACAGGCAGAGACGCCTTCAAAACCTCTATCCCTGATATTTATAGTATTTATTTGTACAAGCCATGTTTCAAAAACATCTTGAATGCGATGGGTTCTTAAATATACATGATAATGCATATTCAACAGAACGTTTTTTTTAAGACGCCAAGGAATCGCTCAATATGTTTTTTCAACATACTTGTCCAAACTGTTGCAACATGCTATCGAACCCTTTTTTCATGTAAAATGAAAAACCATGCAATTCATTGATCAGGTAAAGGTTTACGTTAAGGCAGGGGACGGCGGCAGGGGATGCATCAGTTTCCGGCGGGAGAAATATGTGCCCAGGGGCGGCCCGAACGGGGGGGACGGAGGACGGGGCGGCAACATCGTATTCAGGGCAACCAGAGAGCTGAACACCCTTCTGGACATTAAATACCAGCAGCAATACATGGCTGAGCGTGGAGAACACGGCATGGGCAAAGACATGCATGGCAAAAACGGCAAGGACACGGTACTTCCCGTGCCTCTCGGCACATTAATAAAGGATTATGAGACCGGAACAGTCCTTGCTGATCTCACTGATGAGGGGCAGGAATTTGTTGCAGCAAGAGGCGGAAGAGGCGGACTTGGCAACACGCATTTCAAGACAGCCACCCGTCAGGCTCCACGATTCGCACAACCCGGTGAGAAAGGAGATGAGCGAACACTGACCCTTGAATTAAAACTCCTTGCGGATGTGGGATTGGTCGGGCTCCCGAATGCGGGAAAATCCACATTAATATCTGTTGTGTCTGCAGCACGTCCCAAGATCGCTGATTATCCGTTCACCACACTTGTGCCAAACCTGGGTGTCGTCAAATATGGTGACTTTAAAAGCTTTGTTATAGCTGATATTCCCGGCCTGATAGAAGGCGCCCACAGGGGAGCTGGGCTGGGTTTCCAGTTCTTGCGCCATGTTGAAAGGACCTCCATCCTCCTACACCTTGTGGACATTTCAGAGATGTCAGTTGAAGACCCGGTTGAAAACTTCGAAAAGATAAACCGTGAGCTTGAGCTCTACAGCCCTGAGCTTATGCAAAAACCTCTTGCAGTAGCAGGGACAAAGCTCGATATCAAAGGCAATAACGAAAGACTTGACAGACTTGCCCGTTATTGTAAAGATAATGACTATGATTTCTTCCCGGTATGCGCTATTACCGGCGAAGGCATAAAAGAATTGATGGGGTATCTGGGGAAGAAGGTGGAGGAGCATAAGAAGAATTAAGAGTGGTTGTCTATTGGGATGCTATTAATGAAACAGCTTAAAATTTATCCAGCATCATTGCATACACAAAGGGCAGCTCTGTCTCGATATTTCTCTGATCGACAAAAGACATTTTACATTTTCTTTTATGGCTCTCATATATCTTTCACAAAAAAATTCTTTAGCCTGAAAAAGTCTATTTTAAAAATGTGTCGCATAGAAGTTCTCGCAGACTACCCTCTGTGCCTTTGTCACCATGTGCCTCATATCGGAGCAGAGCCTATGATGAATAATCCTGGTCAGGTACCATGAAACGTCTTGTCATCAAAATAGGCAGTAACATTCTTGCATCAGCAGACCGCGGTCTGAACACTGAAAGACTCCATGCGTTGACAAAGGACATTTCAGACGTGATCGATGCGGGCAATAGCATTGTCATCGTCTCTTCCGGCGCGGTCGCCGCAGGGCTGAAGAAGCTCGGCCTGAAAGAGAAACCCAAGGATATAAAGCTCAAGCAGGCCGCTGCCGCCATAGGACAGTCCAGCCTGATGTGGGCCTACGAGCACAACTTTTCGGGCTTTCACAAAAAGGTCGCACAGGTGCTGCTTACAAAAGAAGATATCTCAAACCGCCAGCGGTATATTAATGCAAAGAACACCCTGTTTACTCTCATGAGTTATGGGGTCATCCCGGTCATTAATGAGAACGACCCGGTGGCAGTGGACGAGATCAAGTTCGGCGACAATGATATGCTTGCCGCACTTGTCGCGGGACTTGTAGAAGCAGATATGTTCATCATACTTTCAGATGTTGAAGGGCTATATACGAAAAATCCTTCTCTGCATGATTCCGAGCTCATCGGCTGTGTAGAAGAAATTACTCCTGCTATCGAAAAGACCGCAGGAAGTGCCGGCAGCGCCGTAAGCACCGGCGGCATGTACTCAAAAATACTCGCCGCAAAGCAGGCGACAAGCCACGGGATCCCGGTTGCGATCATGAGCGGCAAAAAAAGCGGGCTCCTCATGCGCTTCATGAAGGGTGAAAAAATAGGGACTTACTTCAATCCAAAAACACAACGTCTCTCATCAAGAAAAGGATGGATCGCCTACGGGGTAAAGACCAAAGGCATAATTTATCTTGACGACGGCGCAGTGAATGCCCTGACGACTCAGGGCAAAAGCCTGCTTCCTTCAGGGATCGTAAAAATAGAAGGTGATTTTGGCGTTGGGGATTATGTAAAGTGCGTTGATAAGCACGGCGAAAAGATCGCAAAAGGCCTGACCAACTACTCCTCAAAAGACCTCGACCTGATCAAAGGCAAAAAGACCTCCGAGATCGAAAAGATACTGGGCTACAAATATTCTGACGAAGTGGTGCACAGAAACAACCTGGTTCTGGTGTGACCTCTGTTCAAGGCAAAGACACCTTCAAAAACTCTATAAGGCAACAGATTCATTTAAATCCATGTGTCTAATACCATACATAGACTTATGCCGCTCAAGATGGCAACTTTAAATCTTCAAAGGTGTTGCCGATAGAGTTTTTTCAGGCGTCTCTGCCTTGAACAATCTGATCTTAGTGTAGTTTTTTCCTTTTGAACTTCCGCTCTTTTGCTCTTCTGCACTTTAAGTGCGCTATAATCTCTCTATGGACATCAAGAAGAAATTAGAGAACGTCCCGTCTTCTCCCGGCATCTACATCCTGAAAGATTCCAAAGAAAAAGTTCTCTATGTCGGGAAGGCAATAAATCTCAGGAACAGATTGCGTTCATACTTCCAGAGCTCCGCATCTCTGGATATGAGAAAAACCCGGATGGTGCAGGAGGTCAAGGGCTTCGAATACCTCATCACAAAGAATGAACTTGAAGCGCTGGCGCTTGAAGCAAACTTTATCAAAAGGACCAAACCGCGCTATAACATCATCCTCAGGGATGATAAAAATTATCCGTACCTGAAGCTGACCCTTAATGAAGATTGGCCAAGGCTTGAAGTAGTACGAAGGATAGAAAAGGACGGTTCCCTCTATTTCGGCCCTTATATACCTGCCGGAGCCATGTGGGAGATGCTGAAGTTCATCCGCCGCAACTTCCCGATCCGCATATGCAAATACAACCTTGAAAAACCGTTCAGGCCCTGCGTTCAGCATCAAATGGGGAGGTGTCTTGCTCCCTGTTCTGAATCAGCGAGAACCCCGAATGCCCGGGACAGGTATATGGAAGTTGCTCATGATGTGCGATCATTTATTCAGGGCGAAAAAAAAAACCTCCTCGCAAGCCTGCAAAACCGTATGCAGCGGCACTCGGACAACCTTGAGTATGAAGACGCCGCAAAGATCAGGGACCGGCTCCATGCGCTTGAACAGGCATGGGAGTCACAGCGCGTCATAGCGCCTGAGCTTGGAGACGCTGACATCATTGGCCTCTACAGGGAAGGAGAGGACGCTTCGATATTCCTGCTGTTCATAAGAAGCGGCATGGTCATCGGACAAAAAGATTTCTTCCTGAAAAAGACAGGAGATATTGAAAGCGGAGAACTTATCGCAAGTTTTATAGAGCAATTCTATTCAAAGGAGCTGCTCCTGCCGCCCCGTATAATCCTTCCTGTAAAAATAAAACTGCCGACCCAGAAACAATGGCTGGGCATGAGAAGGGGTGCTGCTGTTACACTTCATTATCCAAAAAATGAATTCGAATCGAGGGTGCTGAAGATGGCGGATGATAATGCATTATATGCATTCAAAAAGCACAAAGAATCTGCGGTCGACGAGACCCTGCTGAAGATAAAAGAACTGCTTGGTCTGGACAGGTTCCCGGCAAGGATCGGTGCCATTGATGTTTCTAATATTTCCGGCTCAGAAGCAGTCGGCGCATTGATCGTCTATGAGAACGGAAAATTCGCGAAAGACGCGTACCGTTTGTTTAAAATAAAGACCGTTCAGGGGATCGATGATTTTGCAATGATCGGAGAAGTTGCGGGGCGGTACCTCAAAAATATGTCAGAAGATACAAACAACCTTCCCGATCTCATTCTCATCGACGGCGGAAGAGGACAGCTCGAATCAGCGAGGAAGGCCATGAAACCTTTCAACCTGCCGGTTGATGTTGTTGGAATAGCCAAGGCAAAGGACAGAAGAAATGAGGGGAAATCAGATGGCATCCGCACGGATGTTGACAGGATATACCTGCCTGGAAAAAGACATCCTGTTTACCTTGAACCTTTTCTCGATACTACGCACCTGCTCCAGAAAATACGGGACGAAGTCCACCGCTTTGCGATCAGCTACCACAAGAAAATACGTTCCAAGAGAACTCTCGAATCCCCTCTGGAGAAAATCAAAGGCATAGGCAAAACAAGACGGCTCCTGCTCCTGAAACATTTCGGCAGTCTTGATGGAATAAGAAAAGCATCGGTTGAGGATATTGCATCGTTAAAAGGGATGAATAGGAAGATAGCGGAAGTTGTGAAAGAGGCAATTGGTGGATAATTTTCAAAGGATCATGAAAGCACTCTCAAAAATCAATAATTCGATAAGATTTTTGAAATCAATCAGGGTATTGATAATCTTCTATTTGTATTCAAAAGAATTTTTATCAAGACAAAATATCCTCAAGGTATCGATATTTATTTTTTCGACCGCTTTCATGACCTTTAAGGAACGAGCGTATTCATGATCAATGAAAAAGCATTAAAAGCATATCTCAAAAAAGAATTCCCTGATGCGCTGCGCATTGACATAAGAAAACTCGGGGAAGGGGTGCAGGGCGCAGGCTTTCTCATAGAAGCGCACCTGCCTGATGGCATTAGATCATATGTGATCAAAGGCCTCTTCCCTGAAGGACTGGAACATGACTATCCCTCTGACCGGGCAGGAGTGTTCCTGTTAGACCTTGATGAATTCAAAAATCTCCCCAAACATGTGAAGGCGGTTGATGTGCTTGCTGAGATGGATGACGGCTCGATCAAATCCATCGGCGGCGGCAGGGAGTATTATCTCCTTATGGAGAGGGCTGAGGGCAGACACTATTTCCACGATCTGTCGGCATTTGCCGCAAAGAATAAACTTGATGCCGTCGATATCCAAAAGATACAGGCAATGACATCGTACCTTGCTGACATACACTCAGTAAAGAAAGATTCTAAACATCTGTACTGGAGAAAGGTCCGGGACACCATCGGTCACGGGGAATGCCTGATGGGAGTATTTGATACATATCCGGAAGAGACCATCAGTTATGATGAAATGGCGGCGATAGAAAAAAAATGTGTTGACTGGCGCATGAAACTCAAGCCTTACCACACAAGGCTCTGTCAGATACACGGCGACTTCCATCCTGGGAATATATGGTTTAAAGGAGAGGGGCAAGGAACAGAAAAAAACCAAATTCTTAACTCTAAACTCTTAACTCATAACTCTGGGATTGACTTCATCCTTCTTGACCGGAGCCGGGGGCCCTGGGGAGATGCAGCGGACGACGTAACTGCTCTGACGATCAACTACATCTTTTTTTCCATAAATCATTTCGGCAGGGTTCAAGGCGCATACCTTGAGGCGCTCCGGTTATTTTATGATGAATACATTAAAAAGACCGGAGATACAGAGCTGCTCGAGACCGCCGCACCGTTTTATGCATTCCGCGGAGCAGTGGTTGCAAATCCTGTCTTTTATCCTGATGTGACACGGGAAAACAGAAAAAAGATCTTCAACTTCGTACGTGGTGTTTTGGATGATGAATCGTTTAAAGTAGAAAGAGTGAATGAATACATCTTAAAGTAGAGAGTAAATAGCAGAGAGTAGAAAGACTTTTTATCACTGCCCTCTACTTTCTACTCTCTACCTGCTACTTTTATATTTTATGGACATTAATACATTAAGAAAAATCGGCGACCGACTGAAAAAAGATATCCTCTCACATCTGACAGAGCTGCGCGCGTCTGAATCTTTCGGCAAAGGTGCAAGCGGAGATGTCACTAACGCTATCGATAAAAGGGCTGAAGACATTGTTCTGGAAGAAGCTGAAAAGCTCGGAGAGCCTCTGACCATTATTTCTGAGGAGTGCGGTATCAGGGAGATAAGGGGAGGAGGGTTGAAACTCCTGGTGGACCCGATCGATGGAAGCAGAAACGCGCTGAGCGGTGTTCCCCTATTTTCCACATCCATTGCAGTTGTGGATGGAGACACTATCGGTAATACTTCCCTGGGATATGTAGTGAACCTTATAAGCGGCGACGAATTCTGGGCGATAAAAGGGCAGGGAAGCTACCTGAACAATACCGCTATAAAAACACAAAGGGATGATATCATGAAAGTTATTTCCTACGAAGCGCAGACCCCAAAGGTGGATATACCGAGGATCGTCCCGCTTCTTTCTCTTTTCAGAAGGGCGAGATGCTTTGGTTCTACAGCGCTCGATATGGCATTCCTATCCCAGGGAGCTATCAGCATCTTTATTACTCCGTCTCTGTCAAGGAGCTTTGATTTTGTCGCCGGTTACCTTCTGGTAAAAGAAGCCGGGGGCATTGTTACCGATACTGACGGCAATAATATTGATACGTTCGAGATCGGATTGAAAAAGTTGACGCCTCTCCTCGCCTCAGGGAATAAGCACCTGCATAGTAAGGCATTGGAGGTCCTGAAAAAAAGTCATTAGTGCTGTAAAAATGCCGCCTAAAAAGAAGCTGAAGAAAAACCCATGTCCTGACTGCAAGTTCTGCCAGTGGTGCAGTGATGAGCGCTGCAACATGTGCAGACATTCATGCAAGAAAGTTAAAAAGAAAAAACCTCACAAGCCGCTGTTCCTCAAGTACTGATCACAGAAACGCAATGGGATGCAGATGATCGCAGATTTTCCCAGATATTATTGAGACAGGGAGACGACTGAAAAAGCTCTATCAGCAACACCGATGAAGATTTAACGTCACCATTTAAAGCGGCAATGTATTATGCAGATTTTGAGACCCCTGCATTTTAGAACTTGTTGCTTTATAGAGGTTTTTTAGGCGTCTCCCTGTGTCGCAGCAGGCTCACAGATCGCCGGCGTCCTTCTCACGCGTCTTTGTCACGCAGTAAATCCCGTCGCCCCTCATGCCGGGCCTGAAGCAGGAATTATCCGACTGGCAGGCTGACTTCCTGTGGTCGCCCGATTCCCAGCGGTTGATGATGTTCGGCTCACGGATCAAAGGCCGGCTCATCGATATATAGTCTGCAATCCCTTCACCAATAATTTTTTCCGCAACTTCAAAGGAACGGATGCCGCCTACAAGGATAAGAGGCGCCTTGATCCTTTGTTTGAACTGCGGGGCAGCTTCCCGGTAAAAGCCCTCTTTTTCTTCTGGCAAAATACCCGATCTCACGGGTACCAGCTTTTTATCAGACTGTATGGTTCCGCCGCTGAGCTCAACAGCATCAATGCCACTACTTTCAAGCATTCCTGCCAGTTCTATCATCTCTTCCCTCGTGAAACCTCCCTCCAGAAAGTCTTCTGAATTGAGTTTGATGAGCACCGGGAAATCATTGCCAGCGGCATTCCTTATCGCTCTGTACGCATCAAGGACGATGCGTGCGCGGTTTTCAAGGCTGCCGCCGTATTCATCCGTCCTTTTGTTGTAAAACGGTGACAGGAACTGACTCATGAGATACCCGTGGGCAGCATGCAACTGGACCCCGTCAAAGCCGGATTTTTTTGCCCGCAGCGCGGCTTCTCCGAAGGCTTTAATTGTCCCTGCGATTTCCTCACGGCTTATTTCCCGGCAAAGTGGTTTCCCATCACATATAAATACCGACGGCCCCACAGCCTCCATGCCTGAGAGATTTACACTGGCCTGACACCCTGCATGCGCAAGCTGAACGACTATACTTCCTCCCGCATTGTGAATAGCATCTGTCATATTCCGAAGTCCGGGGATATGTTCGTCTCTGTCGATGCCCAATTGATAAGGCCCTGCCTGTCCTGCTTTTTGTACATAGGCATGGCCTGTTATGATCAGCCCAACCCCGCCCTTGGCAAGCTGCACCAGCAGGTCAGTCAGTTTCTGTGTGCACGACCCGTCCTCTCCTGCCATCCCCTCCCATGTTGCAGAACGTACAAACCTGCTTTTTATTGTGATGCTTTTTATCTGTGTTTTTTCGAAAAGTTTTGTCATGTCGTCATGTCCTTTCTCTGCTATTATTGTTACGTATATTATATAGACAAAAGATCGCTTCCGAAAGGGAAAGGTTTTTGTTTACAATAAACCGGGACGCACTATGAATTGACCCAAGAACGCAAAACCGGAGCAGGGATGGCGAAAAACATATTAAGCGATACCGCAAGAAAATTTCAGGGAACCAGTAAAAGATATTTCCTAAATTGTATGCTTTTAAAATTTTATCGCATTTAAGATGTTCTTGAGCCATGCCTGCTCCGGTACAGTGATTGGCAAAGTTAATATATGAAAGTGAAAGGAGGCACTGGATGAGCTGTCTGTTCTGCAAGATCATAGAGAAAAAAATCCTTGCAAAAATCATTTACGAAGACGAACAGGTAATCGCGTTTGAGGACATCAATCCCCAGGCGCCGGTACATACACTTATCATCCCGAGGAAGCATATTTCAACATCACTGGAGATCAAACAGGAAGATAACGCATTGATCGGACATATGTTTCAGGTCGCCAATACAATCGCAACAAACAAGAATGTTGCGGAAAAAGGTTTCAGGCTGGTGATGAACTGTAACAGGGAGTCAGGCCAGACCGTTTTTCACATTCATTTGCATCTTCTCGCAGGAAGGGCCATGCACTGGCCGCCGGGGTAAAGACACGGGTTAGGGATCAGAGATCAGTGAAGAGCCGCTGGTCGTCATTCCCGCTTGTCGGGAATCTTTCTTTTAAAGTCAGATTGCGGACAAGCCGCAATGACAGAACTGAATGTATGGACAAGAAATTTCATAGAGAAATCCTCTCCGACATCTACAACACCCTCTTCAAATCCTTCGGCCCGCAGCACTGGTGGCCTGGCGAGACTCCGTTTGAAGTTGCAGTCGGGGCGATACTTACACAAAATACGAACTGGGGCAATGTCGAGAAAGCGATCGACAATCTGAAGAGAGAAAAAGTCCTCACCGCAAAAGCCCTCCATGAAATGCCGCATGAAAAGCTCGCTTCACTAATCCGTCCAGCGGGATACTTCAATGTAAAAGCAAAGAGGCTATCTGAATTCCTTTCGTTTCTCATAACTCATTACAAAGGCAGCATGTCGAACATGATAAAGAAAGACACTGCCACATTACGGCATGGGCTTCTGAATGTGAAAGGCATCGGCCCCGAGACAGCGGATTCCATACTTCTTTACGCGCTCGAAAAACCTGTTTTCGTTATTGACGCATATACCAAAAGAGTGCTTTCACGGCACAAGATCATACCTGAAGACTCCACGTACCACGAAATGCAGGAGCTTTTCCACAATAACCTGCCGATGGATGTATCATTATTTAATGAGTACCATGCGCTTTTTGTAATGGTAGGAAAGCACTATTGCAAACCAAAGCCGAGGTGTGCGGAGTGTCCGTTAAAGGGGATATGAAGAAGTAAAAAAATCAAAATATACTATATAATTGAAAATAGTTCAGCCATGTTTTACGAAGAACTTTTTAAATTGCTCAATAAGAACCGCGTTGACTACATCGTCGATCTAATTCAGCTTAAGAAAATATCCGGAAGAAAACAGGACCTCGAAGATATAAAAGCGCTTCAAAAAATAAAAAAAGATGAAAACAAAAAATAAGGACAATAGTTTTGCATATATCTTTTCAAATGAGAAGCTCCGTGAATTTAAAGACATGCCGATAAAGGCGCGCCTGCAGTGGCTCGAAGAAGCCAACGCATTCATAAATAAAGCGCTTGGTTTCAGGAAAAGGGCACGGTTTGATGAGAGATTTAAAGGGTTGGGGAAAAGACGATAGAGCAAGTACGATGAAGTAAAATTCCGGGAAGATAAATATGAACCATTGTATATGAATGTCAGAAGGGAAGGGATAGTGTTATGAGTGAAGATAAATTAATCAAGAAGCTTCACGAAATCATGAGTAAATCAAGTCAGTCTCTTGACGACGCAACACTTCTTTATAAGAAAAGCAGTTATGATAGTTCTGCATCCTTAGCTTATTATGCAGTATTTCATGCGATTCAGGCGCTTTTGCTGACGAAGGGCTTGGCTTTTTCAAAACATACTCAAGTCAAGGGCGCCTTCAATAAGGAGTTTATTCACACAGGTATTTTCCCCAAGAGTTTCACTGGAATTGTCGAACGTCTTTTTAAGGACAGACAAATAGGGGATTACGAGTACAGCGATGCAAAGGACAAGCACCCTCTTGAAAGGGCAAGCGACCTGCACGCTGAATTTGAATCTATTCATCCATTCATAGACGGCAACGGCAGGATAGGAAGATTATTGTTGAGTATCTTTACTATGAAAAATGGTTACTGTCCTGTGATTATTCCTCCCATTCGGAGGGCAGAGTATATTTCAGCATTGCAAAAGACCAACAAGAGAGATTTGAACGCCCTTCGAACTCTTCTCCTGAGCGTTGTCTATGAAGAGATGAAGTCATTACTAAAGCTTGTTGAAAGTCTTGTAAAATAATTTCATAAAGTCTCCCCTCCCTTGATGGGAGGGGATGAAGGGGAGGGTGAAAACAAATTCCTAATTAACCCCCACCCTACCCCTCCCCCGTCAAGGGGGAGGGGATTTTAAGAAAACCCTGTGGCAAGACCACTAAGAGTTCTCTTTTTATTAAATCTCATGAAAAACGGAACCCTCATCATAGCCCCACCGGGCGCGTGGAATAAAAGAGAAACTCTTTTCCAGCACATTGTTTCTCTCTGCCCGGGGAGCGATTTTTCATCAGTGCTGTATCTCGCCCCGAATGATCCGGTCATTGGGACAGTTAGAAAACAGTTCTTCTCATTCCTGAAAAAAACTCACAACAGATCCGCTTACATTCCTTTTCAGGCATTGACCGTACGACAGCTTGCGTTGCAAATCTATGGAACTCTTAACACTGAAGGGCAACCACAGAGGGTTGCCCCTACAGTTATCTCCTCCCGCATGAGGACTCTACTGCTGTGCGCACTCCTCAAAGAGGACAATATCGGATACGCCCAGCTCTTATCCGACCTTTACAGGAAACTGAAACACTATTGTCCTGACATGACTTTTCCCGGCCTGAAGGATGAATTGAAGCGCCTCATATTTGAAGAAAAGACCGCTGAACGTGCTCTGAATGCAATTGATATCCTTCAGTCATATGAACATTTCCTGAATGATAAGAGCCTCCTTGATCCTGAAGACATGCTGAGGGATGTGAGAGCAACTCTATGTGCCTGCCATGGTCAACCACACAGGGTTGCCTCTACAATCATCATTGAAGGATTCTTTGATCCCACGCCCCTTGAACTTTCCATTCTGAAAGCTTTGATAGAAAAAACAGATAACGTCTGCATCCTTGCAGATGAGAACACCGAGTTCTTCAGTCATGTTAGGCTGTATGAAAAAGAAATGCAGGTCATAACTCTCAAATGTCGCAGCAGCAGAGAAACTGTCAAATACTATTCTTATCCATCAATTGAGGATGAGGTTAACGAGATCGCGAGGAACGTGAAGAAATGCATCCTTGATGGAATAAGGCCTTGGGAGATAGCTGTCTGTTTCCCATCACTATTCCCGTATCTCCCCATGCTCCAGAGGGTCTTCAGAAAGCATGGCATACCGGCAAGCATCAGTGAGTATGACCTCTCCGGAACAAAACCTCTAACTGCATTGACAGACCTGATATCCTGCATTGAAAACAACTATCCAGCGCATGAGCTCCTCTCAGTTATTGCCTCACCCTGTTTTCCCGGCATACCGGATATTGTGAGAGACCGTGCGGTAGCATATGCATACATGGCAGGTATTGTGAAAGGAAAACCGTCATGGCTTTCCATTGGAGACATCATCCTCCATTCATACAGGGAGGACGTGGATGATGAAGAAAAAAAGGCCCTGAACCTATTTCAACAAGGCATCGAAAAGATGATCTCATCGCTTGAGACAATAAAGGCTGCAAAGGACATAGGATCTTTTCTCGATTGCCTTGAAGCTGCGTTGATCACCTTCGGCTTTATTGAATTGCTGAATGACAGGGACTCTCAGTTTTACAGCATGGATGCGGCAAACCGTATTACCGGGATATTTTCTGAATTGAGACAGTTCGCAGAGCTACAGGGAAATGCCCGTAATCACCCGGACCCGGGGTTTTATTTCAAGTACTTGCTACAGGGCCTGAGGGCTTCTGATAAAGACAAGGCAGGAGTAAGTATCCTCCCATTTGAAATCGCTGCGGGGCTGGAGACAAAAGTGCTTTTTTTCGGAGGGCTGACAGAAGAGAATTTTCCATCAAATCCGGGCATTGACCCGATACTTCCTGAAAAGGTGAAAAAAGAGCTGGGGCTTCCCCACCTTGAATTCTATCTGGACCGCCAGAGGGATTATTTTAAAAGGCTCATGAATGTCCCGGAGCTTGAGCCGTATTTTTCCTGTGCTTCTGCGGACGGAGAAAAGATACTGCTCCCTTCTCCTTTTCTTGACTGGGAACAGGTTATCACTCTCCCGGAATTGAACATCTTCAGTGAGGAAGATGTTCTTCTAAGAGAGGGGGAAACGCTCTTTCGCGGAAGGGTCCCCGGAACATTCAGTGAAGGGGATATCACCCTGAGCAGGGCAGACACGGAAACGCTCAGAAAAAGGATAGCGGCAATGTCAAAAGGCCACTTCAGAGTAACCGATATAGACTTCTACAGAAGATGCCCCTTCAGGTTTTATATTGAGAAAGTTCTCGGGCTGGAGATGGCGCTGCCTCCCCGGTTTGAGGTCGAATCAAGGCTTTGGGGGAGCCTCGCGCACAAGACCATGGAGGAATTATACAGAGACGGAGACATCTTACCTGTGGAACTTGAAAAAAGGCTGTTTCAGTGTCTTGAAAAGAGCCTGAAGCAATTCCCCATCGGAGATTTCTGGTCTGCTGTTGCACGTGATATCTTCAATAAACTTATCCCACATCTGAAGCAGATGGAAACTGTTCTGCGCGAAGAGGGATTCAGCCCATACAAAGTTGAACAGAGTGTTAAGGCTGAGATAAACAGTCTCCGGCTAAAAGGGAAGATAGACAGGATTGACAAGAAAAAGTCAGAAGTCAAAAGTCAGAAGTCAAAAGTAAAAGAACAGCGGACAACGGACAACGGACAACAGGAGACGGTCCTTCTCCTCGACTACAAAACAGGCTCCATTGACGGTAAAAGCCTACAGATGCCGCTATATGCGCGCATGTGGCAGGAGAATTTTTCAGGGGCTGTGGAAAAGGCAGGCTACTACTCACTCAAAGACGGTAGTATCGAGTGGTATCCAAAAAGGAATACGACCATGGAAGAGTTCATGAATGATGCGCTACAGAAAACAGAGGAGCTTATAAAAGGAATGATGCAGGGCCTGTTCCCTTCAGAGCCATTTAATACGAATGAATGCAGGTATTGTTACCACGGCCCGATGTGTGAAACGACAGAACATAGAACTCAGAACCCAGATACCAGACTGTAAACTGGAAGTGTCTGTATTCTCTGAGGTCTCAATATTATGCTATTAATCATCAAAGATCTTAAAAAATATTTAGATATCACAAAGGGAAGTCTGCCTCAGGATTTCTATAATCGACAAAAGACATTTTACATTTTTGCTTCTGCGCTGTTTTGTCTTTGTCTTCTTCTAAACTCTAAACTCCAAACTCTCAACTCGTTATTAACAGAGTCGTATAGAAACCTTCGCCAGTCTTCCATTTGTGCCTTTGCTCCTTTGTGCCTGTGTGCCTTCCATTGGAACGGAGTTCACTATGAGTTATCTTGACACTGACAAAAGCGTAATCATTTCCTCACCCGCAGGGTCAGGTAAGACCGAGAAACTTGCGCGCAGGTATATTTCGCTCCTTAATAATGGTGTGGATGTGGAGAGGATACTCGCCATAACCTTTACCGACAAGGCCGCAGCAGAGATGAAACAGAGGATACTGAACATCCTGAAGGCAGAAGCCCCTGAACTTTTCGCTTCTCTGATCCGGAAGATGCCTTTGATGAGGGTCACCACTATTCATTCTTTCTGCGGAACGCTTCTCAGGCGCTTTTCTTTTGAAGCGGGGATTGACCCGAACTATGT
Source organism: Nitrospiraceae bacterium (assembly GCA_003599425.1). Lineage (GTDB taxonomy): Bacteria > Nitrospirota > Thermodesulfovibrionia > UBA6902 > UBA6902 > SURF-23. The sequence goes on from QZKC01000091.1 coordinate 17,738, forward strand.
GATACAGGACGCGATCGATTCGCGGATGGCATGGGATGAAATACTGTACGAAGTGCTCATGGACGCGGGACGGGAAAGCGAAGGACATGAACTCCTCCTCCAGTCTTTAAGCGACAACGGGTTCCGCGGCCTTGATCTTCTGAAAAGGACGATTGATTACCTGTTCCAGAAAAGCCCGTTCTCACTTGAGGCAGCTTCATATATTCATACACCAGGCATTTCAGAGGAAACAGTAGAGGAGCTCAAAGCCTGGGATGGTGTGAGAGGTGTTATTGATAATTACGACAGTTTTTTTGAAAAGGGCTATTTTACGGAAGCTCCTTCAGCCGAAGAGGTTTTTTTGACAGATAAAAAAGAGCCGCGCAAAAGAGCAAAGTCCGGCATGAAAAATATTCCTGATTTTCAAAACTGGACTTTAAGCATGTACAGGTACTGGAAAGACAGAAAGCTTGAGGAATATGCGCAAAGAAGCGAAAGGATACTGAAGATATTTACGAAATGTATCGGGAACTATGCTGCAAGAAAAAGAGCCGGCAGGATGCTCGACTTCAGCGATCTCGAATACCTCGCGTACAGAATACTCACGGAACACCCTGAATGGGCGAACATCCTGTATGCTTTTGATGAGAGGACAGACCATGTGCTCGTGGATGAGTTTCAGGACACCAATACCTTCCAGTGGGCGATCATCAGCAAGCTCACCGAGGAGTGGCGTTCAGGCCTCGGCGCAAAAAGGGCTGAAGGGATACATCCTACTGTTTTTCTTGTCGGCGATGAAAAACAGTCCATATACTTTTTCAGGGGAGCAAACGTCGAGATATTCCAGGGCGCAAGGGAACAGCTTGAGGCTTGGCTCGGCAAGGAATTCCACTATGAAGAAGCAAAGGAAAATTACAGAAGTCTCCCGGTGATCACCGAATTTGCAAACCATGTGTGTTCAAAAATCATGTCTGCTCTCACGCCTCAATATCCCTGGAGGACGAGGTACGGTCCCTTCAGCGCAACAAGGCCCGGAAACCCTTATGCAGGCAAGGTCGAGATCATTTTACTTGAAGACAAAGAAAAGTCCACTATCAGCGACACAAAGCAAAATGAGGCCGAGACACTCGCGCAGAGGATAAAAGCCCTTGCGGGTAATTTCCAGATAACGGACAAGTCATCCCGTCAGCAGAGGTTGTGCCGGTACATGGATGTGGCTGTGCTCCTCAGGAAAAGGACACATTTAAAAAGCTATGAAGAGGCCTTGAGGAAATATCAGATACCGTTTGTAGCAGTAAAGGGAATTGGTTTTTACCAGGAGCCTGAGGTCGCCATGTTAAGGGCGCTCGTGTTCTTTCTTTCAAATCCTCGAGATGATTACAGTCTTTATATGCTGCTGAAAAGCAGGCTGTTCGACATTGACGAAGGTACTATTCTACAGCTCATCAGCAGAGAAGGTAGCAGCCTATTTGAGAAGATGAAGGCTGCTGCTCACGTGGTAAAACCACTTAATATTTCTTCTCCCTTGACGGGAGGAGATGAAGGGGAGGGTGAATTTGACTTCAGCACCACCCCCACCCTAACCCTCCCCCATCCATGGGGAGGGAACTCAGCACATCAGATCAGTATAGTCGCGGAACTCCTTGATGACTGGCTTTCACAATGCGTTCACTCGCCACTCCCTGAGGTCATCGAAAAGGCCCTTGTCAGCACAAGGGCCTGGAGATATTTTCACGAGCCTCAAAAAAAAGCAAATATCAGGAAATTCATACGGCTCATGGAAAAGCTTGAGGCCGAAGGGAAGTCCCTCATCAGAATAAGAGATTTTCTCGAAAGAACATTCGACAGCGAAGATGAAGCTAAAGCCAATGTGAACACAGAAGGCATGGACGCTGTAAAGATAATGACCGTGCACGCTGCAAAGGGGCTTGAATTCCCCATAGTATTTGTGCCCGGCATAGAAGAACCTCTTTCAGCAAAGACAAGCGACAGCTTAATGTATGAACGAGGAGGCAGATTTTTCTATAAGTCTATCCCTGAGGCCTCCATACGCAGGGATGATGATGACTTCCTAATCCAGGAGGCAAAGGAAGAAGAGGAGCAGAAAAGACTTTTCTATGTTGCGGTCACAAGGGCTGCTGAAGGTCTTTTCCTTGTCGGCACATGGAATGACAAAGAAAGGAACTTCCTGAGCTTTCTCAAAAAAGGGCTGGGCCTTGAGAAAAGAGAGGGGACTTTTATTATGGAATCCGACCTGTTAGGCATTGCGGTTTTGACGGGAGGGGATGTGCACAAGCTCTATGAGCGCGCGCCTGAACACAAAGAGCTGAAAAAGGAACGGCAAGCTATACAAGTCCTGCCATTGCCTGCACAGAAGCAGAAGCAATGGAGGTCTGTCACTGAAAGCGTTGAGATCAGGAGTCAACACGGTGAGGACCGGATGATGATGGGTGATATCATGCACACGATCTTCGAATGGATATCAACAGGCGCATTAGCAGAACAGGATATAAGGCAGAAGGCAGAGATACTGCTCCGCGAAAAAAACGTGCCGGAAAGCCTGAGAGAGGAAAAGATCGCGCTCATTGAAAAAGATATCATAACGCTCAGGCAGAAAGGCGTCTGGAATGATATCATCATGCCAAGGGAGAATTCATACGCCGAGCTTCCCTTTACATATGAAGAAGGAGATATTGTCTATACCGGAAGGATCGACCGGATAATAAAAGAGGGCAGTGTCTATAACGTCTACGACTATAAGACCTTTCCGGTAAAAGACAAAGAGATCGGGTATCTTTTAAAGGAATATTCATTCCAGCTTCATCTTTACAAAAGAGCGGTCATGAAGCTATTTGATACAAAGGAAGTGAAGTCGTTCATTGTTTTCAGCCATACAGGGGAAATACATGAGGTGTAGGGGCAATCCCCTGTGGTTGCCCAAGCCCCCGTAACCGCTCAGTTATGGGGCACAACTGTTTGAGACGTCATTCCCGCAAGCGAAGCGCGTCGGGAATCAGCCTTACAAGCTTGATTCCGGACAAGCCGGAATGACAATAAGTCCCCACATAACTGAGGGGTTACAAGCCCCCTTTAATTCTCCTTGCTCAACTTATTATCTTACAGGTAAAATGGAGCATCCTTGGTTTTTAGAGAATACATGGAGGGGTCATGGCAAAAAAGGATTTAGTTTCAATCGGCAGTAAGTCGTTTGAGGATTTAAAGAAGGAAAATAAACACGGCGCGGAATATTGGAGCGCCAGAGAAATTCAATCTCTTTTGGGATACTCCCAATGGAGACGTTTTAAAGACGCGATCAAAAGGGCCATAACATCGTGCAAACAATCAGGAAATGAGCCCTCACACCATTTTGCCGGCGTCGGCAAAGAGGTCAGAGATGCTATCAAACGCATCGGGGGAACACTTCCCGAGCGCTTGCCGCCTGCCGAACATATTAAGTTGGTGGAGAAACGTATTAAGAATATTCCTCCAAAACTGGAACTGGAAGAGAAAGATGCAAAAGGATTAAATGAAACTTCATTTTGACAGCAACCAGGAATACCAGATTGAGGCTATCAGGGCTGTTACCGATATATTTGAAGGACAACCGTTGAGCAGCAGAGATTTTGAATTCTCATTGGCTGCATCAGGGGGCGATGATGTAACTTTTAAAGGGCCGATTTCATCGGTTTCTGATCTGACATAAATGAAGCGCCCCTTTGGACAGCACTTTCTTTTTGATCCCAACATCCTGAAAAAGATCATCGCGTGCAGCGGTGTTACTAAGGACGACACGGTCGTTGAGATCGGCCCCGGGCTTGGAACACTGACAAAGTTCCTCTCATTGTACGCAAAAAAGGTTATCGCAATCGAGATCGACAAGAGGCTCATCGGCAAGCTTGAAGAAATATTTTCAGAGAGCAGCAATGTTGAGATCGTACAGGCCGATGCCATGAAATATCCTTTTGACAAGATAAACGGAAGTTTTAAAGTGGTCGCGAATATCCCTTACAACATAACAACCCCTCTTCTTTTCAGGCTGCTTGAGTTCAAAGACAAGATAACAAGCATGACTCTCCTCATGCAGAAAGAAGTGGCAAAAAGGATCACGGCTACTCACGAAAACAAAGAATATGGCGTCCTTTCGATCACCACCCGGCTATATACAAAGCCAGGCATGAAGTTCACAGTATCGAGAAAGGCCTTCCTGCCTCCTCCTGACATTGACTCGGCAGTCGTTCATTTTGATGTTCACCGGAAGCCGATTTATCCGGTTGAGGATGAAAAATTATTTATCGAGGTCGTGAAGACCGCGTTCTCCCAGAGAAGAAAAACCATCATGAACAGCCTGAAAAAATTTGATGGCATAAAAGAATCCCTCCTTGCCGCAGGCATAGACCCGAAACTCAGGCCGGAGAATCTGAGTATAGAGGACTATGTGAAGTTGACGGATGCTATCGCAAAGAGGGCATATTTTACAGAAATATAGTTCTTGGTTATAATGAAAGTCACAATGAATAAAATCTCCTTCATATCCACAGTATTTATTGCAGTTTTCGTTCTCTGTCTTCTTGTTGCTCATACCAGCCTTGCCGCAGATTACGTCCCTGGTGAGCTGCTTGTAAAATTCAAAGACCGCGCGAACGTGTCCGCAATGCATGCCCTTCATTCCGGGATTAATTCCGCCATAAGGAGAGAATTTAAAGATATCAGAGTCCAGCACATCAAACTCCCCAAAAGCATGCGCGTTGAAAAAGCGATCGAATATTACAGAAACGATCCTGATGTTGAGTATGCCGAACCAAATTACATTGTGCATAAAGCTGCAGCGGTTTTTCCTAATGATCCATCGTTTAGCATCCACCAGTGGGGATTGCATAATTTAGGTCAAACTGGCGGTACAACCGATGCCGATATAGACGCAACTGAGGCGTGGGATACTACGACAGGTTCAGCTAATGTGGTGATAGCTGTTATCGATACAGGAACTGATTATAACCACCCTGACTTGAAGAACAATATATGGACAAACACAGGAGAGACAAATTGCAGCAATGGGATTGACAATGATGGAAACGGATACATAGATGATTGCAGGGGATGGGATTTTGCCGATAATGACAATGATCCAATGGATATGTCTGAACACGGCACACATGTTTCCGGCATCATCGCGGCAGCAGGAAATAATGCCGAAGGCATTGCCGGCGTCATGTGGAATGCCAGGATCATGCCGCTCAGATTCCTGTCAATCGACGGCACAGGTACAACTGCCGATGCAGCAGAAGCTATCGCATATGCAAAGGCAAACGGAGCTGATATCATCAATGCCAGTTGGGGCGGACCGGACCTGAGCCTGACACTTAAAAGCGCGATAGAAGCATTTAACGGAGTCGTTGTCTGCGCAGCCGGAAGCGAAGGAACGAACAATGATTCTTCGCCAGTGTATCCCGCAAGCTTCACCAGCGCTAATGTCATATCAGTTGCAGCTTCAAATCATAATGATAGCCTTCCTTCTTTCTCCAACTTTGGGGGCACCTCAGTTGATCTGGCCGCACCGGGAACAAACATCCTCAGCACAGTCCGTGAAACACTTTTTACTGATGATTTCGATGATGGTAATCTCACAAATCCAGATTGGACTACAGGAGGATCAAACACATGGGGTATGGGGTGTAATAATAAATGCCTGTCGGACAGTCCAGGAGGACTTTATTTTGATAATATGGATTACTGGGCTCAAACACCGGTAATTAATCTTTCAGCAAAAACAGCATGCGCCTTGAATTATTTTATAAATACTGATCTTGCTTCAGGTGATACCTTGTTTGTTGAAATATCTACAGATGCTTCCAATTGGACATCTTTAAATTCTTTTACTGGAGATACCGACGGGTTTGAAGAAGTTATGGAAGACCTGACAAATTATAGTGGCCAATCAACAGTGTATATCAGGTTCAGACTGGTAACAAACGCCTCTCTCAATGCAGACGGGGTACTCATTGACGATGTCAGCATCAGGTGTTCTTCATCAGCGCTGTCATACAACGGCGATTATAGCTCCTTTTCAGGCACGTCCATGGCAGCTCCGCATGTCTCAGGAGTCGCGGGACTTATGCTCTCCGATGACCCCACTCTCACCTTTTGTCAGGTAAGAAATTTGATATTAAGCTCTGTTGACAGTGTACCAGCCCTTACCGGCAAGGTCGCGACAGGCGGAAGATTGAACGCCCAAAAAGCATTTCAGGCATCTCCCGGCGATGCCCTATGCACTTCAGACAGCGGAGACGGCAGTGATGGCAGCATCGGAGGCGATATTGGTGCTGGCAGTGGGGGCGGCGGTGGTGGTGGCGGCGGAGGAGGAGGCTGTTTCATCGCTACTGCGGCATACGGGAGCATCCTTCACCCCTATGTGAACGCCTTGCAGGAATTCAGGGACAGGCATCTTTTGACCAATGCAATCGGCAGTATCTTTGTCGATCTTTATTACGAATACTCACCCCCGGTGGCAGATATTATAAGAGACAGGGAGTATCTGAAACTTGCGGCGCGGGCCGCGCTGACGCCAGTGGTTATGGCGATCGTGTATCCTTACGCAACAGCAGGCTTGCTTGCTATATTCCTCTTTAGTTCATTACGTTATCTGACAAGAAAGCGCAAGAGCGCCGTCCTGCATTAAAGCATTATTGTCATTGACACGAGAACAGAAAGCCATTCCCGACTTGATCGGGAATCCAGTTCTTTCTGGATACGCGGGTATGACATTATCCTAAAATAAGTATTTGTCCACTGATTAAAGCAGATATCGCAGCTTAAGAAGCAAAACCTTTTTGAAAACTACCGCTGTTAGGTCAATCACACCAATTCAAGCAAGCCCATAGTTCTGCCGAAAAGTAGCATGACAGATCATGAAAAAAACATTAATACTCCTTTTCGCCGGGATACTTGTTCCTGCGCTTGGCCTGACAGTCCTAAGCAATGAAAGCAGCGCTGAATATGTCCCCGGAGAGGTTCTCGTAAAATTCAGGCATGGGACAGACCCTGTTATCATGAACAGGCTGCATAAAGGCATAGGCTCAGTCAGGAAAAAAGATTTCAGTGGGATCCGGATGCACCAGGTAAAGCTTCCTGATACCCTGAGTGTGCAGGAGGCAGTAGAGGCTTATAAAAGCGATCCGGATGTTGAATATGCTGAGCCTAACTACATTATTCGTATCAGCACTGTTCCGGATGATACATACTTTTCCAATCTCTGGGGGCTCAACAATACAGGACAGATCATAAATGCAATAGATGGAACTCCTGACGCTGACATTGACGCGCCTGAGGCATGGGACCTCACAACCGGATCACCCGATGTTGTCATAGCAGTGATCGATACAGGAGTTGCATATGACCATCCGGACCTTGCCGGAAATATCTGGACAAATGCTGGAGAGACCGATTGTTCGGACGGTATTGATAATGACGGCAACGGGTATATTGATGACTGCCGGGGATGGGACTTTGTTGGAAATGACAATGCCACTATGGATTATAACGGCCACGGCACACACGTGGCAGGGATTATAGCAGCAACCGGAAACAACGCAGACGGGGTAACAGGCGTCCTCTGGAACGCAAGGATAATGCCCCTCAGATTCATGGGAGTAAATGGTTCAGGGACCACTGTTGATGCCTTATCAGCAATTCTGTATGCAAACGCAAACAGCGCGCACATCATCAATGCCAGTTGGGGCGGAAGCGGGTACAGCCAGTCACTGAAGGACGCCTTAAGCGCCTCAGGAGCAGTTGTAGTCTGTGCAGCAGGAAACAGCGGCAGCAATAATGATTCCTCGCCTTTTTACCCGGCAGGCTACGACCTCCCGAACATTATTTCGGTAGCAGCTACTGACCACCTTGACGCCCTCGCATTGTATTCAAATTACGGAGCGTCATCAGTAGACCTGGCCGCGCCGGGATCAGGCATTTACAGCACTATCCCTGTTATCAGCTATGGCGACTCCGTCACCCTGTACGGAGAGGAAAACTTTGACGGAACATCCGGAGCGCTTCCTCTTCTTGGATGGTCTAAAGGGGGCGCTAATTCAACCTGGGCTGACACAGGCGGAACAGGTTACGACGGAACGAACAGCCTTGAGGACAGCCCCAGCGTAAACTACGCAAACAACACCTCGACATGGGCGGGATATATGACGCCGATCTCATCAGTTAAGGACAATATATATGTGCTGACTTTCAAGTGGAAGGGAACGCTTGAGGATGGATATGATTATCTCGACATTAATTACTCTGCTGACGGAATTCATTGGGACTGGATGGACTACAGGACCGGGACTACGAATGGCGTTTTTATTTCGGATTCCACTCAGGACTTAACCGACATTGCTGAAATGAATGACCAGTTCTATTTTGGATTCGGGCTGACTGCCGATGCAACGATAAACAAAGAGGGCGTGTATCTTGACGATATCCGGTTGACGCGGACGCCTGTTTCAGTCAGCAGCTACCAGTATATTTCTTTCAGCGGAACCTCCATGGCAGCGCCTTATGTATCAGGAGTTGCAGGTTTGGTAAAAGCTCTCAAACCGGAATTGACAAACATTCAGATAAAAGCCGCTATATTAAACAGTGTTGCTGCCCTGCCTTCCCTTGCCGGCAAGGTATCAACTGGCGGACGACTGAACGCCTACAAGGCTCTTACTGAGGAGAATTTGACAATCGGGGGAGAAGGCAGTGAGAGCGAAGAAAATACCGGCAACACTTCTGAAACCGTACATACTGCATCTGGTGGTGGTGGCGGAGGAGGAGGATGTTTTATTGCAACAGCCGCATACGGGAGTATCATGCACCCATATGTGAAGGCCTTGCGGGAGTTCAGGGACCGGCACTTACTGACCAATGCTTTCGGCAAGAGGTTTGTTCAATACTATTACAAGTACTCCCCGCCCGTAGCGGATGTGATAAGAGACAATGAAAAATTAAGGTTGCTGACGAAAATCGCCCTGATTCCGGTCGTGATGGCAGTTGTATTCCCTTATGAGTCTGCATTTATACTGGCACTGGCTACAGGAGCCGCGTTCATACTACGGATGAAAAAACGTTCAAGACTGTCTGTCCCTCATAACCCCGATAAAAAATAATACTGCAATTGCTCCAAGCAGAGCAGATGAAAAAATAAATGCCTTTTCAAATCCAAAATAACCCGCAATGATACCTGATACCAGCGGGCCTGTTGTATGTCCGATGTCCATTATTGAACCGAGCACGCCCATTGCTGAGCCGTGCGTTTCCTTGCGGCTCAGATCTGCGATGAAGGCTGAGGTAGCAGCAGTAACAACCGAGAGGCTAAGGCCAAACAGGATGCTCAAAGCAAGCAGCGGAATAAATGATCTGAATAATCCAAAACTCCCGATACAAAATGCGCCTGTCAAAGCGCCTGCCAATATCTGGGGTTTTCTTCCATGCCTGTCGGAGAACCTGCCCATAAGGGGTTTTGTAAGAGCAAGCGTGATCACCTGAATTGAAAGAAAGATGCCGATCTTATAGGCGCTCAATCCCGACTGAAGCGCATAAAGAGGAAGAAATGTCTCAAAGGTCCCGTACGCAAAGAGTATCGCCGCCTCAACAATGCTGGTTATCAGAATCCTCCTGCTTGAAAGTATGTCCCTGAATCCGTCAAGGGTTTCCTTCCATCCTCTTTTTGCCCCCCCCTTGAGAGGGCGAGACGATGAAGGACCGGACCTTTCCCCGCTAAGAGAAAAAGATTCTTTTATCCTGAACGCGAGCACCAAAACAATTAATCCTGCAGCCCCGCATACAAGATAGACAAGCCTGTAACTTAGCCCCGGATTGAAAACTATTGCACCAATAATACTTCCCCCGGCTAAAGGCGCTAAAAACCTCCCGGCAAGAGTAGACGTGGAGAACCATCCGAGTTTCTCGCCCCGCTCCTTGTGGAACAGATCTGATACCAGTGCCATTGCAACCGGCATGAATACAGCAGTGGCAAAACCGTGATAAAACCGTATAACAGCAAGCTGCCAAAGCTGAGTTACCAGGAGATAAAGAAAGGGCGCAGTTGCAAAAATGATGGCTGCAAATATCAGCATCTTCTTTCTTCCAAACCGGTCTGAAAACATCCCGGCCGGAATACTGACAATAATCCCTGTAAGCGCAGATACCGCTGCTATGACCCCGACCCCTGACGGAGCAGCGCCGAGATGAGAGGCAAAAAAAGGAAGCACAGGGCTTTTTGATATGGTGGAACTGAAGATCGCAAAAAGACCAGTGATGCAAAGCAGTCTGAAAGGGTTGATTTTCATTTCTTCATCAAATTCTGAATCTCCCTATGATAACCCAAATACCTCTGAAGTGTTATTTCATTCTTGCCGTATTTCGGAAACTCACGGAGAATCTCCTCAAACCGAGTTTCAGCTTCTGCCTCACTGGTAATCGTCACAATCCCGTCAGTGATGATGTCCACAAGCCTGTCAGCGTATATAACTATTTTTTCTTCAAGGCTGGTCAACGTATAATTTTTTACCGGCAAGCCAAGCTCAATAGCTTCCTCCCCTGTCAACCCTCCCCTGATGTGCTTTTCCATGATATCCGTGATCCCCTTCGGCAGTCCTAATTGTCTTCCCATTTCAGCGCCGATCTTTCCGTGCTCCATCTCATGGGTTTTCGCTTTGCCAAGGTCATGAAACAAAGCGCCTCTGCCGACAAGCTCCAGGTTCACAGCATCTTTAGTCCTCTGTGCAACCTCCAGGGCCTTCTCCGCTACTTTAACGCAATGGCTTATGTCTTCTTCCGATACCCCTGCATTACGCAGGATATTGATGTCAGAATCCTGAATGATATACCTCATGGTTGCCTCCCATACTTTTATAGTTTTGATAAATTCTTATTACATTATTTTCCAAATATACCCGGCTGCAGCAGAGCCGATGATCACCGGTATCATTCCCCATTTGAACTTTGTCATACCAATGAAAGTCACTATTGAAGCCACAAGGGCATACCACTCAAATCCGCCGGTTTCAGGAAAAAGAGTGTGGTGCGTGAAATTCACGGCAAGACTGAGAACCACGCCTACCACCGCAGCAGTGATGGCTGTCAGGGCGGAAGCAAGTTTCAAGTTCCTGCGAAGAGATTCAATATAAGGCGCACCAATGAATATCCAGATTATGGATGGGACAAATGTCACCCAGGTCGCAAGCAATCCGCCGAGCGCTCCTGCAACAGAAGGTGACAGTCCCGGCATATGGAGATAGGCTGCAACGTAAGCTACAAACTGGTTCACCATGATAAGAGGTCCCGGTGTGGTCTCTGCAAGAGCGAGTCCGTCCATCATCTGTTCAGGTGTGAGCCATCCGAAGTGATTCACTGCCTGCTGGCTGATGTAGCCGAGCACAGCATATGCGCCACCAAAGGTTACGACAGCAGCCTTGCTAAACAGTATTCCAATGTTGACGAGCACGGAATCCCATCCCTGCCATAATCCAAAAATAATGATCGGGGAAAACCACAGGAATATCCCGAACACCATAATTTTTATTGCACGCCCCCATTCGCCGGATATCAATTTTGGTTCTGCATTAATTATGGGTGTACTATGTGCGGCTGATTGACCGGACATCCGGTGGTTTAATAAATAACCGATAGCGGCTGCGCTGAAGACGATAACCGGGAATGGGATATTCAGAAAATAAATAGCTGTAAACGACGCACCAGCGAGAACAATGAGGCTCGCGGTTTTCAGGGACTTTTTCCCGATCCTCAACACTGCTTCTGCTACTATAGCAACCACAGCCGGTTTGAGTCCGTACAAAAACGCAGCAACAGACGGCATGCTTCCAAAGGCAACATAGCCCCAAGTCAGTCCCCAAAGAATGAATACCGATGGCAGAACGAACAGCACGCCTGCTGCAATGCCTCCACGAGTGCGGTTAAGCCTCCAGCCGATGTAGGTTGCAAGCTGTTGAGCCTCAGGCCCCGGCAGGAGCATACAAAAGTTCAGTGCGTGCATAAACTGGTCTTCAGGAAGCCACTTTTTGTTTTCGACCACTTCCTTGTGCATCATGGCTATTTGGCCGGTTGGCCCGCCGAAACTGATAAATCCGAGCTTCAGCCAGTAGCGAAATGCCTCTTTGAATGATACGGGCTGTTCCATAGTCTGTTCACTCTATCCCGCATTATTTATAAAACTGGAGCAAGTATGGTGAGAAGACATATTGCGCGATACCTTAGCGATAAGTTGAGTAATACACTCTGTAAGAGAATTTTAATGTCTACTTTAAAATTCTATCGCATCCAAAATGTCTTTGAACCATGGCTTGCTCCAAATAAAAGCATATGAATAATGTGGGCTATACTGCTCTTTTTTTCATGTCTTCTCGGTTACGCTCAATGTAAAGACCGGCACAGACAATAAAAGTATTGCGGACATTATCCAGAATGAGTATGTGTAATCCATATGCGCCAGTAATAAGCCCGCGAGTATCGGGCCAGATGCATGTCCGATGTCGAAGATCGTTCCGAACGTGCCCATGGCTGTTCCGAAATGTTTTTCTTTGCATATATCAGCAACAAAGGCAGCAGACGATGATGTTACAAAAGACTCTCCCAACCCGAAGAATACGGCGGCAATCATAAGAAGGTAAAAGTCCTTCAGCAGCGGAATTAATCCGAAGGATACCGCGCATAATATCATGCCAACTGATATGAGCGGTTTTCTGCCGTGTCTGTCGGATATCTTTCCCATAACCGGCTTTGACAGGATAGTGATCACCACCTGCACTCCCCAGAGAAGTCCAGCCTGAAACTCATTGAGTCCGGCGACCGTCACAGCATAGATAGGAAGGAACGCCTCCAAAGCTCCCACTGTCATGTTCTGGAGACCTTCCATTGATGATGTAATTACAACCCTGCTGTCGCTGACAACTTCCTTTATTCCTGAAACAAACCTTTGGAAGATTTCACTGAGAGTTCTTGCTTTCTCAACTTTTTCATGTCCTCTCAAAACACTGATTCCGAGAACGAGTGACATCAGTCCGGCAAACCCGCTTGCAAGATATGCAGTGTAAAATTCGTTCAGCGTCGGATCTCCTTTGGACAAACCATGAAGTATGAACCCCCCAAGCGGAGCGCCCAGCAGATTTCCGATGATAGTTATTGAAGAAAACCATGAGAGCATTTCCCCTTTACTTTTCCCGGCTACATCTGCCACAACCGCCATGGATACAGGGCCATAGACAGCAGTAGCAAGCCCATGAATAAACCGGATGACTATAAGGAGATAGTAATCATGGACGAGGAGATAGGTAAAAGGCATTACAGCAAAAACCCCCAGTCCTATAAGCATTGTTTTCTTTCTTCCTATCACATCGGATAGTGCTCCCGAAGGCATTTTAAAAAATATGCCCGTTACTGTTGAAATGCCTACAGCAAATCCTATTGCCTCAGGCCCTGCTCCAAGATAAAGTGCAAACAAGGGCAGCACAGGGCTCCGTGCAAGGGCATATGAAAGCCTCGCAAAGAAGCCCACGGTGCAGAGAGCTGTGAATGGTGAAAAAATGTTTTTCATCAAAAACAACCTCGTTTATGAATGCTGGCAGGATATGGTATTAAAGCGGGTTCTTTTGCCGATAGCCCATAAAAAAGATTTCATAAGTCAAGAGGCAAAAGCCTCGGAGTCCCGATTCATCGGGACGAGAATGAGCTGAAATACCATATCCTGCCTGCTTAAGCTTTAGCTTGTTTAATGTTTCACTGGCGTCTGTCTGTCATAATAGATACTCTTTCCGGTAATGCTCACAGGAATTCCCATAACTACTTCGCCTTTTATAAAACTTAGGGCCTTTGCAGCAGCCCCGACTCTCTGCTGAACTCTGTTGTCCACATTTAAAAGACTTGCTGTCTTTGCAGCAGAAGAGAGGGCGACTCCGATATCGATCATTCTCATCACACAGTGAGGGCCTGTATATCCCATCTCTTTTTCTTTCATCTGTCTGTTTTTTGCAAATTCGGCGCATGTCTGGTAACCGCAACCTCCGCAATCGTAGCCTGCCGTTACCGGTTTGCTTAATCCTATCAGAAGCAATGCCTGTGAGTTTTCAATATTTGATGCATCCCTCATCCAGTACGCTTCATTTGTACTTTTTGGCGCATACTCTTTCATTGCCTCTGCGATCTTTTTCAGATCCTCATCTTTCGTGATTACCACTATTTCAAGAAAGTCCTTTCCCCCGGCCTTCGGCGCTGTCCGCGCTGATGCCGCCATAAAGTTTGCTGTCATAACTGCCACTTCCTTCATAGCACACCTCCCTCTTTATTACGTTCTTACAACAAGAACCGCACAGCCTGCGTAACCAATGACTTTTTCTGTTGAACTTCCCATTAATACTTTCCTGATCCCTGTCTTTCCATATGTTCCCATAACTATCAGATCAACGCCTCTGCCTCCTGCCGTCTCAACAATAACATCATAAGACCTGCCAATCGGCGTTATTGTTTCAGCATTCACGCCCTCGTTTCGTGCAATGTCTGCTGCCCTGTTTACATGCGCCTGTGCCTCCTCTTGTTCGCTCTCATCCCTCATTGCAGAAAGGATAAGCAGTTCGCTTCCACAGCACTTTGCGATCCCAACTGCTTCGGCAACAGCCTGCTCGCTGTGCTGAGATCCATCTGTGGCAACAAGGAGTTTTTTGAATTCAATTCTTGCCGCCTTTGGCACTACGAGAACTCTGCTCGGGGCATGGCCGATGACCTTTGCTGCCACTTCACCCATGAGAAGCTTTTTCAGCCCTGTTTTGCCGCGTCTGCCGATCACTATCATATCAACACGATTTGCTGATGCTGCTTCAACGATCTCGGTGTACGGGTCTCCGTGAGCAATAAGGACCTCGCAATCTGTCTTCTCTTCTGAAGCACGGCTTTTGACAGACTCAAGATGTTTCTTAATCTCAGCATCCCGCATCTCCTCTATGCGCTGAGGCGAGAAGGCTTCATAATCGGTTAATATCTCTGCGACAGACATTGCATAAACCTTGCTCGAGCAATTTTTCGCAAAATTTAGCGCCTCTCTTTCGGCACCTTCGCTAAATTGTGAACCGTCAGTTGCCAGAAGAATTTTACGAAGTCCTGATAATGGACATGTTGTTGCACAATTACTCATTGAATCCTCCTTTCCTATGTCTTCGAGACATACAGCATCTCGAAAACCTCCATCCCCTTTTCAAGGATTTCCAGATCGTTTTTTGCCGCTTTCCTGATACCGGCTAAAATATCCTCTAATCCAGTTGCTCCAGGGGAGTTGTATTTTTTATCTTTTATATCGAGTTCGTGGACTGTTTCAGCAATCTTTCTCAGTGCTTTGTCTTTCATCCCAAATGACTTCATCAGTACCTCAAAAGTGCACATATTACCTATATGCGTGAATTCTCCCCCTCTAATATCAAAGGGAACAGAATCTTTGTCAGGACGCTCCATCTCTTTTTCATCTATGAATTTAAACTCTGCTTTATTATCTATAAACTTCCGGATAAGCCAGGCAGATGCCATCCTGTCAACAAAAGGCCTTTTGCGCGTTACCCATGTCCGGCCCTGATAGTCCCCGGCATTTCTTGAAATCATTTCAAGGGGCGGTCTTCTGATGGATTTGGACAGCCCCAGCGTATCTTTCTGAAGCGCTTCGATCTTCTTTTTTAAAGACGCCCCTCTTTTCGACCTGAAAAAATCAATCTTCCTTATATCATCGAATTCTTTCTGGAGCCGGGCAAACTGATCCATCATTTTTTTATTGTCCTGAGCGCCTGTTCCTTTATTAATGCTGTTTATCTTCCGCTCAAGGTCTTCCACCTTCCTTTCTACTGCGCCGTAATCCTTATCCCTTAAAAGATCAAACAAGGCGATTATCTCTTCATTCTTCATGGTCTCGATCTTGTCAACTGCGACAAATGCACCTTCCCCTTTTACTGCAGCGACTTCCGATACAAGCCACTGGCAGAGCTCATAGTTTTCTTCATTGTAGGGCAATACGTACACTGCGCCTCTCAACTGCGCTGCTCCTGCCCTTGATAAGGTCCTCCAGATCTTCATCCGCGCATTTACAGGCTTTGACGGAACGCTGTAAAAAAACAGCAGCCATGTGAACCCTTTCAAATTCTTGTAACTCATGTTACCACTGTAACAGATGTTACTTTGCTTGTCAAGCCCTCCATCGCCTCGCAGCATGAATCCTGATCTTCGAATATGTGACGTTGGCCTGCACTTGTTGACAGGCTTTCATTACTGATACAATGTAAGCTGAAAGGTTGTTCAGATGTCTAAACGTTCCCTCGCAGGAAAGTGGCAAATAATAACAATGATCGTCGCGCTGGGCGTTCTTTACTGGATAACCGATTCTTTCATTGAAGTCTTCATATTAGGCAAGCCTTCCCTGAAAACCCAGATATTTTCTCCGGCTGCACACAACATCTGGATGCGTCTGATGACTATCAGCGTTCTTATCTTCTTTGGCGTCCTTGCCCAATATCTGATTAGCGGTTATAAGCGGACAGCCTCTTCTCTTAAAGACAGCGAGGAGCGCTACCGTAGTTTATTTGATAACGCCCATGATCTGATTCAAAGCATTGCCCCGGACGGAAAAATTATCTACGTAAACCCCGCATGGTTAAGGACCATGGGTTATTCACTCGAAGAGTTGCGCAATATGACGGTATTCGACATTCTGCACCCGAACTACAGGGACAGTTGCCTGAATACGTTACAGCAAGTACTGTCAGGTGGGACAAAGGATAATATCGAAGCGGTATTCATATCCAAAGACGGCAGGCTGGTGAATGTGGAAGGGAACGCAAATGTGCAGTTAGTTGACGGAAAAGCAGTTGCCTGCAACGGGATATTCCGCGATGTAACGGAACGTAAAAGGATGGAAGAGCAGATCTTTCAGATCACCCACGATTGGGAAGACACCTTTAATACCATCACGGACATGATCACAATCCATGACAAGGATTTCAATATAATACACGCCAATAAACCCGCAGAAAAGATACTCGGCCTCCCTATTTTAAATGTGTCTCCGGCAAAGTGTTACCAGTTTTATCACGGAACTGGTAGTCCTCCTGCAGTATGTCCAAGCTGCGATTGCCTCAAGACAGGAATGTCTTCAACAACTGAAATATATGAACCGCACTTAAAAATGTTCATTGAGATCAGGGCCATACCGAGGTTGGACAGCAATCATAACCTTATAGGGTTGATCCATGTCGCACGAGATATAACAGAACGTAAAAAACTTGAAGACCAACTGCGTCAGGCGCAAAAGATGGAAGCAATCGGGCAGCTTGCAGGAGGCATCGCTCATGACTTCAACAATATGCTCACAGCTATAATAGGATACGCAAATATTTTAAAAATAAAGATGGGGGCTGATAATCCTCTGAAGATCAATATTGACCAGATACTCGCCGCGTCAGAAAGGGGCGCTTATCTGACACAAAGCCTTCTTGCTTTCAGCAGGCAACAGATAAGCAATCCAGACCTGGTAACTGTCAATGAGATAATAAGAAAGATTGAAACACTCTTATTAAGGGTAATTGGGGAAGATATAGAGCTCAAGACAATATACAATGAAGATTTAACAGTAATGGCGGATCGCGTACAGATGGAGCAGGTACTAATGAACTTATGTACAAATGCAAGGGATGCCATGCCGCACGGAGGGATTTTGACTATTGAAACGGGACGAATAGAATTGGATAGTGAATCTTCCGCAGCACACGGAATTGGCAAACCCGGGAACTATTCTGTTATTTCTGTTTCGGATTCTGGTACCGGTATGGATAAAGGCATTCAGGAAAGAATATTTGAGCCGTTCTTTACAACAAAAGATATTGGAAAGGGGACCGGGCTTGGATTATCAATAGTATATGGAATCATAAAACAGCATAACGGGTATATAAATTGTTATAGTGAACCAGGGAAGGGTACTAAATTTAAGATGTATCTCCCGATCGTTAAATCTACAGTTAAAGAGACCCTCCCGGCAGAGTCCCATGACCTAAAAGACACGACAGCAACAATACTTCTGGCAGAGGATGAGCCTGCGGTCAGAAAATTAACCAGTCAAATCCTTAAAGAGTTCGGGCATGAAGTCATCGAAGCGGTCGACGGCGAGGATGCTGAGGCCAAATTCCTTGAGAATAAGGATAAAATAGATCTCCTTATTTTTGACGTAATCATGCCGAAGATGAACGGCAAAATAGCCTATGACAGGATCAAGGCAGTGAACCCTGATATAAAAGCGCTTTTTACAAGTGGATACCCTGCTGATTTTGTACACAGGCAGGAGATAATTGACGAAGGATTGAATTTTGTATCAAAACCGATATCACCAGCAGGGCTTTTAAGAAAAGTCAAAGAGGTGCTGGCGATATAATCTATATAATTTGACTCCAACCCTCTTCCTGAGGCAGGACTTAACAAGCAAGTTTTATTATCAATTCCCATGAAACTGAACAGAGACTACAACATTATCGTCATCGGAGCGGGTCACGCCGGATGTGAAGCTGCATTGGCTACGGCGAGGATGGGATTCAGTACGGCAATTTTCACCATGAGCCTCGATACCATTGGACAGATGTCCTGCAACCCCGCTATCGGAGGTTTGGCGAAAAGCCATCTCGTCAAGGAGATAGACGCCCTTGGCGGAGAGATGGCAAGGATAACAGACAAAGCGGGCATACAGTTCAAGATACTGAACAGGAGCAAAGGTCCCGCTGTCTGGGCCACGAGGGTCCAGGCTGACCGGGCGCTCTACAGGAAATTCATGAGAGAAGCGCTTGAAGCTCAAATGGGACTGGACATTAAAGAGGAGCATGTCGAGGAACTGATAATTAAAGATGGTAGAATTTCAGGTATAAAAACCCCTGCATGCTTTTACAGCGCCAAGGCAGTCGTCATTGCAACAGGTACTTTTTTAAATGGCCTAATCCACATCGGACTGGAAAATTTTCCTGCCGGCAGAGTTGGCGAACCGCCCTCGATCAACCTTTCAAAAAGCCTCCGGGAAGCCGGATTTGAGATCGGCAGACTGAAGACCGGGACGCCTCCCCGCCTTGATGTACAAGGGATTGATTTTTCTGTTATGGAGCTACAGGAAGGGGATATGCCTCCCCCTCCCATGTCGCTCTTTACGCTGGATATCTCTAACCCGCAGTTGCCCTGCTATATGACATATACGAACAGCATCACGCATGAAATTATACAGGATGGTTTGAAATATTCTCCTCTTTACAGTGGCCTGATCAAAGGCATTGGCCCGCGCTACTGTCCGTCAATTGAGGACAAAGTGGTCAGGTTCAAGGATAAAACAAGACATCAGATATTCCTTGAACCTGAAGGAATTGAAGCTGCTGAATATTATACAAATGGTATTTCCACGAGCCTGCCGCGTGACGTGCAGAGCAAATTGGTGCAGAGCATAAAAGGACTTGAGACTGCGAAGATCAACAAATTTGGTTATGCGATCGAATATGATTTCGTTTATCCAACACAACTGAAACCGACATTGGAAACAAAGCGCATCGAAGGGCTTTTCCTTGCCGGACAGATCAATGGTACGTCTGGGTATGAAGAGGCTGCGGCTCAGGGGCTTATGGCAGGGATAAACTCAGCGCTCAAGCTTAAGCAGAAAGAGCCGTTCATCCCTGGCAGGCATGAGGCGTATATTGGTGTGCTGATAGATGACCTTGTTACAAAGGGGACACGGGAGCCATACAGGATGTTTACCTCGCGTGCGGAATACAGACTTCTCCTGAGACAAGACAACGCGGACCTCCGCCTGATGGAGAAAGGATATTCGCTCGGCCTGATAAATGAAGAACAGTACGCCGGGTTTGTCAGGAAAAAACAGTTGATAGAGAAGGAACTGAAACGCATCAGGACAACGCGCGTCAAGCCACATGTAATAAATCCCGTGCTCGAAATGCTTGGCAGCACGCCTGTTAAAGAAGACGTGAGCCTCTACCAGTTGCTGAAAAGGCCTGAGGTTAACTATGTGAACATTGAAGAAGTTTCTCCATCACCAAACAGCATGGCCCCCGATGTGATAACCCAGGTAGAAATACAGACAAAATACAAAGGCTATATCAGACGCCAGGCAGACATTGCAGAGAAACTGATAAAGATGGAAGAAAAACGCATTCCCCCGGGATTTGTTTATAGGGAGCTCAACGGCCTTTCAAAAGAGATCGTCGAGAAGTTTGAGGAGGTACAGCCGCTTAATCTCGGCCAGGCAAGCAGGATCCCCGGGGTTACCCCCGCTGCAATCTCTATCCTCATGATAGCGCTCATCAAACACCAAAACGGGCGGCATGCACAAGCTCATGAATAGCGAATAACCGTTTTAATCCAGATTATTCATAAACTTTTCTTTGGAGCAGGCATGACTCAAAAACATCTTGAAAGCGATAAAATTTTAAAAATAATATACAGCGTCATTCATTACAGAGTGCATTTCTTCTG
>QZKC01000080.1 GCA_003599425.1 Nitrospiraceae bacterium
TAACAGTCCCACCCAGATAATATGAGGACCAAGGCCGTATGCAAAAATACTCTCCTGGGGATGCCTTGGCTGCCTGTTCATAACACCTTTTTCAGCCGGCTCTGCTGCAAGGGCAAGTCCAGGCAGCCCGTCAGTCACAAGATTGATCCAAAGAATATGTACCGGCAAAAGAGGGATTGGCATGCCCAAAAGCGGCGCGAGAAAAATCGTCCATATTTCTCCTGAATTACTTGTCATCGTATATCTGATGAATTTCCGGATATTATCAAAAATGCGCCTGCCCTCCTTTACAGCCTTCACTATAGTGGCAAAGTTGTCATCAAGAAGTATCATATGTGCAGCTTCTTTTGATACATCCGTTCCGGTAATTCCCATTGCAACACCAATGTCAGCCCTCTTTAAAGCAGGGGCGTCATTCACCCCGTCACCGGTCATGGCAACAAACTGCCCTCTGTCCTGAAGCGCCTTTACTATCTTTAATTTCTGCTCAGGCGCCACCCTCGCATAAACCCTTATGTGATCCACATGCTCTTCGAATTCCTCCTGGGTCAGTTTCTCAAGTTCTCTCCCTGTGATTATGGCCCTCGAATCATCCTGGATAATGCCAAGTCTCCTCGCGATCTCTCTCGCGGTAATAGGATGGTCCCCTGTTATCATCACAGGCCTGATCCCTGCTGTTTTACACAGCGCCACAGCTTCGCGCGCCTCTTCTCTCGGCGGGTCCATCATGCCTGTGAGCCCCACTATAGTAAGTCCTGTCTCCACGCTGCCCGGGGACATGTCCTCAGGCATGCTGTTCCACGTTCTTATCGCAATGCAAAGAACCCGTAATCCGTCAGCAGCCATCCGATCGCTGACCTTGAGAATTTCTGCTCTGTCCACCGCTTCCAACCCCTCAGAGGTCAGGATGTTATATGATCTGTCAATGAGGACATCCACTGCCCCCTTGGTGAAGGAAATATACGCCGTATTTTCATCTGATCGCTGACTGCTTACCGCTGATTGCCTGTGAAACGTCGTCATGCATTTTCTGTCCGAATCAAAGGGCAGTTCAGCAACACGGGGAAACCCCTTTTCGAGTTCCTGTTTGTGAAATCCGCTTTTACGGGCAATCTCAAAAAGGGCGATCTCTGTAGGGTCACCGACTGTGCTGCCGGAAGTCTCAACCTGCGCATCATTGCTCAAGGCAAGAGCAACAAAAAGTGCAGAAGCCGGTGAGTGCAGAAGTTCAAAAGGTTCAGTTGGTTTTACTTCTGCACTGTTGCTCTTCAGCTCTTCTGAACTTACAATCCTTCCGTCCACATACATTTCCTCAACCGTCATTTTATTAAGTGTGAGGGTGCCTGTCTTGTCAGAACAGATATAGGTGACGGAGCCGAGAGTTTCGACCGCCGGAAGTTTTCTTATGAGTGCATTCTGTTTTACCAGCTTATTAGCCCCGAGGGCAAGAGAGATCGTTATAACCGCTGGAAGCGCTTCGGGAATTGCAGCAACCGCAAGGGAGATGGCGGTCAGGAGCATCAGCATGGGATCTTCCCCTCTTAAAACGCCAATGCCAAAAACTAATGCACAGATGGCAAGGACCGCAATGGCAAGCTTCCGGCCAAAGCTTGCAAGTCTTTTCTGAAGCGGTGTCTTCACCTCTTCCTCTTCCTGCAGCATAGTAGCGATCCTGCCAAGCTCTGTATCCATCCCAGTCGCCATAACTAAGCCGGTCCCGCGTCCATGGGCAACGAACGTGCCTTTGTATGCCAGATTCTTCCTGTCGCCTATCGGCAAGTGTTCGTCATGAAGAGGATACGTATGTTTCTCAACTGGAACAGATTCTCCGGTCAGTGCAGCTTCCTCCATTTTCAACTGGGCTGACTCGATGAGCCTCATATCAGCAGCCACGATTTTCCCTGCCTCAAGGATGACAACATCCCCGGGAACAAGCTGCGAAGCCGCTATGATTTCATGCTGTCCGTTCCTTATGACAGTGGCTGAAGGCGCTGCCATCCTCTTGAGCGCTTCCATAGCCTTTTCAGCACGGTATTCCTGTATAAAACCGATAAGGGCATTCAGCGCCACAATGACAATGATTGCGATGGTGTCAACAAGGTCCCCGATAAAACCGGATATCACCGCAGCAGCGATCAGAACTATAATCATAAAGTCGCTGAACTGGGCCAGGAACATCACGAGAGGGGTTTTCTTCTTTGTTTCCTTCAGAACATTAGGCCCGTATTCTGAGAGGCGCCCTGCTGCCTCTTCCTGTGAAAGTCCCTGAGGTGAAGATGCCAGATCAGCAATTGCCTGTGTTATGTCCTTTTGATGCCAGCGCACAGATAATGATCTCCCTGATATCCAAAACAAGAGACCAGAAATCAAAAAACAGGAATAACAGGACACCTGATTTATTATTTCTGGTCTCTTGTTTTATTATTATTTCTTAAATACGTTAAACAGTTTATCAAGGCCGCCTTTTTCAAGCTTTGATACGGCTTCAAGTTCTCCGGCATCAAGCCATATGCCTTCGCACTCGGAGCACTTATCGACCTTTATATTTTTATAATCTATCTCTATAAGTTCCATTCCGCATTTGGGACATCTCATATAATGAGTCTCTCTGATTTTTTTCTTTTCCTCATCCCTGAGTTTCCTGTGCTTTTCTTCCTCCAGCTTCTTTTTTCTTTCGTACTCCAGCCTTGCAACATACTCTTCTTCCCGTTCACTTGGTTTCACAGTCATTCCTCCTTCCGGCATGTATTGAAATTAATAAAAAACCTTTACCACGAATACACCCTCATGCAACCATGGTAAAGGTCTCGCCTGTTAGTTTAACCTAACCAGTGTTACCGGCCCTGCGCAAAACTTTATGGCAGGAAGTCCTGACGATAACCACTGACATGGCTACTCCCCTTTATTTCGTAAAAAGATATCGTATTAATATAAATATGTCAAGACCTCATACAGCTTATTCATCTTTGCACTTTTGCTCTTTTAAACTTTTGCCCTTCTGTGCTTTTGTACTTTTGTATTACATTTTCAAATAAATATATTGTATGACAAGATTTTGTTTGACAGTCCCTCATTCGCTATGCTACGCTTTTAGACCTTCAAATTCCACATGCAGTTTCACAACCTCAGAAGGCATTTGGAGAGGTAATGCATATTATCCGGCTTCAAAATAATTCAGGGAGATCTATCCTGAAATTATGCAACAAATCAACACGCAAAGGAGGGATTCAACAATGCCGCTTGATCCAACTAAACATGCAGACTGGGAAATAGCAGAGGCCGCTGAAGCCCATATGAAAACAGTCTACCAGCTCGGTGAAGAACTGGGGCTCGAAAAGGAAGAACTTCTTCCTCACGGTCATTATGTAGCAAAGCTTGATTTCAACAAAATACTGAAACGTCTGTCCAGTAAACCTGACGGAAAGTACGTTGACGTAACTGCCATAACCCCTACCCCGCTTGGGGAAGGAAAATCCACAACAACTATCGGCCTGACCCAGGGCCTTGGAAAACGCAAAAAGAATGTGATCGCGGCCATACGCCAGCCTTCCGGCGGCCCAACAATGAACATAAAAGGCTCTGCCGCAGGCGGCGGATTATCACAATGCATTCCTTTGACACCATTTTCTCTGGGGCTCACCGGAGATATCAACGCGATAATGAACGCGCACAACCTCGCAATGGTGGCGCTTACATCACGCATACAGCACGAGTTCAACTACACGGACGAACAGCTTGCGAAACGCAAATTGAAGAGACTCAATATTGATCCGCGCAATGTTGAGATGAAATGGATAATGGATTTCTGTGCTCAGGCATTAAGGGATATCGTCATAGGACTTGGAGGCAAAAGCGATGGCTTCATGATGAACTCCGGATTTGCAATAGCGGTCTCATCTGAAGTTATGGCCATCCTGGCTGTTGCGACAGACCTGAAAGATATGAGAGAGAGGATGGGCAGGATCGTTGTTGCTTACGACAAGAGCGGCAAACCTGTCACTACTGAAGACCTCAACGTTGCGGGCGCGATGACCGCATGGATGGTTGAGGCATTAAATCCAAATCTCATGCAAACCATTGAAGGCCAGCCTGTGCTTGTGCATGCAGGACCCTTTGCAAACATTGCTATCGGCCAGTCCTCGATCATAGCTGACAGGGTCGGACTGAAACTCGCTGATTACAACATAACCGAATCAGGGTTTGCCGCTGATATCGGATTTGAGAAGTTCTGGAACCTGAAGTGCAGGTTCTCCGGGCTAAAGCCTCACGCTGCTGTTCTCGTCGCAACTATCAGGGCCCTGAAATGCCACGGAGGCGCGCCAATCCCGGTTCCCGGAAGGCCGATCCCTGATGAATACAAAGGTGAAAACGTCGGTTGGGTCGAAAAAGGATGTGATAACCTCATACACCTTGTAAATGTAGTAAAAAAGGCCGGCATCAATCCTGTTGTCTGCATTAATGCTTTCTACACTGACACCGATAACGAGATCAAGGCAGTCCGGAGGATCGCAGAAAAAGCAGGCGCGAGAGTTGCGCTTTCAAAACACTGGCAGTTTGGCGGTGAAGGCGCTCTTGAACTGGCTGATGCAGTTGTTGACGCTTGCAATGAACCAAATAATTTCAAGTTCCTCTATGAACTTTCTACGCCGTTGCGTCAGCGCATTGAACTGATAGCGAAAGAGGTTTACGGCGCTGACGGGGTCGAATATACTCCAGATGCTCTTGCAAAAGCAAAGAGGATGGAAGACGACCCTGAGACCTCAAAGCTCGGGACCTGCATGGTCAAAACACACCTGAGCCTTACGGATAACCCCAACCTGAAAGGAGTCCCGAAAGGCTGGAAGCTTCTCGTGCGCGACATTCTCTCATTCAAGGGAGCAGGTTTTGTAGTCCCTGTTGCAGGAGCGATCAAGCTGATGCCGGGAACTGCGTCAGATCCCGCTTACAGACGCGTTGACGTTGATGTCGAAACAGGCAAGGTAAAAGGTTTATTCTAAGAGAGAGCAAAAAGCCCCTGTTCAGTAGTGGATAGGGGCTTTTCATTTCAGGTTTAATAATAATTATTGACTCCTCAAATTTAAAATTTGAAATTGAAAATTTATAATTTTAAATTTAAATATGATCGGTAACCTTCCCAACATTCTGACTCTTTCAAGGATATTGCTTTTGCCTTTTTTTGCTGCTACGATAATATACAAAGAATATAATTTAGCGTTAATCATATTTATAATTGCTGCGGTAACAGATCTCTTCGACGGGCTTATCGCACGTCTAAGAAACCAGATAACATATTTCGGCTCAATCCTTGATCCTGTTGCCGATAAATTCTTTCTGATAACTTCATTCGTACTTATGAGCGCCTCAGGCGTGATCCCCAAATGGCTGACGATAGTTGTTATCAGCAAGGACGTGATCGTTCTGACAGGATGCGTAATACTTTATTTCGTTACCAACAGTTTAAAGATCGAACCGACGTTGTTGGGAAAACTTGCAAGCGCATGCCAGTTCGTCCTCATCGGAGCTGTTCTTTTGTTCCTGAACATCAGGGGGGAGATGCAGATCCCGGTCCCGATATATATTGCTGTGGCCCTTATAACAGGCATCTCCGGGCTTCATTACAGTTATAAAGGATTAAAGCTGGTTCAATCAGAAAACACTTAATTCAGCCAGGTATTTTATGCAGGCAGTTATCAACAACATCCTTGAAAGCAGTATCGCCCAGGACTCCGGGCTTGAAAAAGGCGATATCATTCTCAGCATCAACGGCAACCCTGTGAGGGACGTCATAGATTACATGTTCTATTCAAAAGATAATACCCTCGCCCTTAAAGTCCAGCGGGGAAACAAAACGCATCAGTTCAGGATAAAGAAAACTGACAATGATTATCTCGGAGTTGAGCTGAAATCTTTCAGGATCAAACCCTGCCGGAACAAATGCATATTCTGCTTTGTCGATCAGATGCCCAAGGGCATGAGAACCTCTCTCTATGTAAAAGATGATGATTACCGCATGTCTTTTCTATATGGCAACTACATTACCCTTACGAACCTTACCAGTGCAGATAAAAAACGTATCATAGAACAGAAACTGAGCCCCTTGTATATATCAGTGCATACGACGAATAACGACCTTCGTAAAAAGATCATAGGCAATGCCAAGGCACCGGATATACTTAAAGAACTGCATGAACTTACAGCACATAAGATAAAGATACATGCTCAAGTAGTCATGACCCCTGGGGTAAATGACATTGAAGACCTTTCCAGGACACTCAAGGATCTCCTGAAGTTTTATCCCTACGTCGCATCCATTGCAGTGGTCCCTGTCGGACTGACCAGATACAGGAAATCCCAGATCCAGCCGTATGAGAAGTCCGGGGCGCTCAAAGTCATTGACGCCGTAAAACAGGAACGGGCCAGGCTCAAAAAACGTCACGGAGACCCGGTCGTATACCTTGCGGATGAATTCTATATAAAGGCAGAATTGCCGCTGCCCCCGCTCAAGGAATACGGCGACCTTCCCCAGCTCGAGAACGGCGTCGGGCTCGTCTCATCGTTTCTTCATGCCGCAAAAAAACTAAAGCTCCCCAGGAAAATAGATCCCCGGAAAGTTGCGACCTTTACAGGTACATCGTTCATGCCCTACCTCGAGGAGTTCGCTAAAAAAATGAATATGATCGAAGGACTCGGGCTGGATATCTTTAAGGTCGAAAATAAATTCTTCGGACAGACCGTAACAGTGACCGGCCTGCTCACAGGCAAAGACGTCATAAAGGCGATCGGAGGCAAGACAGATGCCGACTGCCTTCTCGTCCCAAATGTAACTCTCAAGTATGGTTCGGATGTCTTCCTTGATAACGTGACTTTGCAAGATGTCGAAGAGTGTCTTGGCATGAATGTCAAGGCCATTGATCCGACACCGGAAGGCCTCTTGAAAGGAATAGCAAATGGATGTAAGTGGGAAAACTAAGATCATCGGCATCTTCGGCAGCCCCATTGAGCATACCCTCTCCCCGGCAATGCACAACTCAGCATTCGCGGCAATGGGACTTGATATGTGCTATATCCCTTTCAGGGTGCATCCGGAAGATCTCCCGGACGCTGTAAAAGCTGTCAGGGGCCTCAATCTAACCGGTGTGAATGTTACCGTCCCGCACAAGGAAAACGTCATTCCCCTGCTTGACGAAATTGACAGTGAAGCGTCTTTCATCGGAGCCGTAAATACGGTGGTCAATTCAGACAGGAAACTGAAAGGCTATAATACTGACGGACGAGGGTTCATGAATTCTCTTTCAGAGGCGGGTATTTCTGTTGAAGGTAAAGACGTCCTTGTCATCGGCACCGGAGGCGCCTCACGGGCCATCAGTTATTATCTGACTGAACAGGCATCCAGGCTTCTCCTCTATGACATCGACAGGCCCAAGGCAGAAAAGCTGACAGCCGACCTGCAGAATATCCGCACCAACGTCACCCTTCTTGAAAAGATCGACGCCATCGGCAGTCCGCATATTGTCATTAATGCAACACCTCTCGGACTGAAACCTGAGGACCCTTTACCGTTCGATCCGGCTCATATCTCATCCGGGATGGTTCTCTGCGATCTCGTGTACAAAAAGACAAGACTTCTGAAAGAGGCAGAATCAAAAGGGGCAAAAACGATAGACGGTTCCGGCATGCTTCTCTGGCAGGGGGTTCTTGCATTTGAGCTCTGGACAGGGGAAAAACCGCCGGTTGATATCATGCGTCAGGCGTTGCTGTCACGGATCAGGCAATAAACACTATCTTTTGTTGTCGGCTGCATTCTGTATGCCTGCAACCGGGTATACGCAGTTCTTCCCTGCAGCCTTGGCCCTGTATAGTTCATCATCAGCCTGCTTTATCACGCTTTCCCAGGATATATATTTGACATTCTCTGCAATATTGCACGCAACCCCGAGGCTGAGTGTTAACATTTTTGAAGGGGAACCGGCATGGGGGATAGCAAGGGACTCAACCGTTCCCCTGAGAGTTTCAGCAACCTTCAGGGCCGTTGTCAGATTCTGTTCGGGCAATATGAGAATGAACTCTTCTCCTCCCCATCTGAATATTTCATCGGTCCTTCTTATGGACGCCTTCATGGCATTCGCAATCGAGACAAGGGCATAGTCGCCTTTCTGGTGTCCATATGTATCGTTGTATGACTTGAACATGTCCACATCACAGATGACAATGCTGTACGGATGATTATATCTGAGCGACAGCAGATGAACGCTATCCATTCTCTTTTGAAAACTCCTCCTGTTGCCGACCTCTGTAAGAGGGTCTGTGTCGATGAGGACATTGAGTTTTTCATTCAGTTTCTTCAATTGCTGGTGCTTGGTTTCCAGCAGCACCATCATGTTGTTGAAACTTTCCCCGATCAGGCTTATCCTGTCCTTGAATGCATTCTGGTAGATCTCGCATTTCCTGCAATCCCCGAATTTCTGGGCAAAAAATCCCTGCACGTTCCCTCCGCAGAACGTTCCTGAGACCTGCCAGCATCTCAGATTTTCGGATTTATAACTGGGGCAGCCCTGCTGATCACAATTCTTTACTTCCCAGCATTTCAGAAGGTTGTCGCACTGCAGCCTTACATGAAAGCTCTCATGCTCAATGACCTGGTCAATAGCCTTTTTTATTCTTTTCTGCGCCTCTTCAAGTTCAGCTCTGTGCATGTCTATTTCATCATGCTGCCTGTTTATGATGGAGTTCGCATTCCTGATAATTATCTGCAGGAACAGATACAATACCCCCATTGAAAGGATCAGCAGCAGAGGGACCTTATAGAACTCGGCCCTCATGAGATTGAAAATTGGGCTCACATCCTTGTAAATTTCAAAAGCTCCTACGACTTCATCAGGCGATGCATTGGTTATATTCTTGTAAATGGGAGTGTAGACTTCAATAATATCGAAAGTGGACTGCATCCCCCTGTTGTCCGATTTACCGGAAAACTGCGAACCTTTTCTCGTAAGCTCAGAAAATACCAGCCCTGTCAAGGACCTTTTCAGGGCTTCGGCTTCACTTGTCAACCCAATATCTTTGGGATCGGTTGAGTAAATAACTTCCCCCTGCAGGTTGAAAATTTTAACTTTTTTTATGTCGCTGTAATCATGCAGAAAGGTCTCGGCGATCTTGTCCAGTTGCAGATATTGCTCTGAACTTGGATCAATCCTTAAATAACTGTATCTTTGAAGATTGGCTTCGATAAAATCATCATGTATCCGGTTATTCAACTGCCTGGCAAAATCTTTTGCAGAAGATATTGAATACTCGATCAGGGTCTCTCTCTGGTTCCAGTAAACAAGAGCGCTTAGAATGACAGTCAACACAATAATGATCCCGATACTGAAGTGAGAGAAATATTTTCGCAGGTTAAATCTCTTCTGGGGACCCTCTGTGTTAAAGCTTGACTGCAGGTATATTGTCATGCCCTATACTCGTCTTTATACATCAATATCTTTAATTTAATTATAAAAATCATTAGCAAAATCTGTCAAACCATGTCAAACAACTCACCCTTCGGCAAGCTCAGGATAACACCAATCAGAGGAAGTCATTGTTACAACTGTCATGGTGAGACTGTCGAACCATGGATTACCCGATCCTGCCTACCGGCAGGCGGGCAAATCTGGCAATGACACAAAACTTCAAGCAATGCAGGGGGATGACTTCGTCGCTACGCCCATAATAATGACAACCTGCTCACGTCATTTACTATAATTTTCAATCGTCTGTATCGCTTTTTCAAGACGCTTCAAGGTCTTTTCTCTTCCAACAATTTCAAGCACTTCAAATATGCCGGGACTTTCCGTGCCTCCTGTGAGCGCCACCCTGACAGGCTGCGCGAGGTCTTTCAGCTTAGCCCCGTGTTTTTCAACAATGTCCTTAAAAATCTTTTCAATATCCTGATGTGTAAAACCGGGGGCCGCTTCAAGGCTGTTCTTTAACCCGACCAGCAGGTCACGGCTCTTATCATTCAAAAATTTTTCCCTGGCCTTTTCCTGATATTCAACAGAATCAGCAATATAATAACGGAGCGAACATGCAAGCTCTGCAAGTGTCTTGGCCCTTTCTTTTAAAGTATCAATTGCTTTTGCCAGCCATTCGTTATCTATCTCCTGCCCCTCGATCAAAATCTTTTCCCTTACAAGAAAAGGTGTTACCATCGCCGCAAGCCTTTCTGAAGGTGTATTGATGATATACTGTCCGTTCAGCCAGAGAAGTTTTTCAGGGTTGAACACAGCCGCTGCTTTTCCCACATGTTTAAATGAAAAATGCTTTATGAGTTCATCCCTTGAGAAAATCTCCTGGTCCCCGTATGACCAGCCGAGCCGCACCAGGTAATTCACAAGGGCATCAGGCAAATATCCCATTTCATGATATGCCATGACCGATGTGGCCCCGTGCCTTTTGGAAAGGCGCGTCTTGTCAGAACCAAGTATCATCGGCAGATGCGCAAATAACGGGGTTTCATATCCAAGAGCTTTATAGATATGTATCTGCTTCGGCGTATTGTTCAAATGGTCATCTCCCCTGATAACATGAGTGATCTTCATGTCAACATCGTCAACCACGACCGTAAGATTGTATGTAGGCGTTCCGTCAGACCTTAATATTATGAGATCATCAAGCTGGCTGTTTTCAAACATCACGGTCCCGCGTATCATATCATCCACAATGGTCTGCCCTTCCTGCGGCATCCTGAATCTCACTGCTGGAACAACCCCGGGAACAGGTTCTTTCAGGTTCCTGCACCTGTTGTCATACTTCGGTGGTTTTCCCATAGCAAGAGCCAGCTTCCGCCGTTCCTCAAGTTCTTCGGCTGAACAGTAGCAATGATACGCCTTGCCTTCTGTTACAAGCCGTTCCACGTATTGCCTGTAAACATCAAACCTGTCAGTCTGCCTGTAAGGGCCCTCATCCCAGTCAAGCCCCATCCATTTCATGCCGTTAATGATCGCCTCAATATATTCATCAGTGGAACGCGTCCGGTCCGTATCTTCTATGCGTAAAATGAACACGCCATTCCTGTTGCGTGTATAAAGCCAGTTGAACAATGCTGTCCTCGCGCCTCCGATATGGAGATGCCCTGTCGGGCTCGGCGCAAATCTAACTCTAACCTGTACTGTCACATATTCCTCCTTGAAGTGGTTTCATATAAATTCTGGCGATTATTCATTGCGAACTATATTTCACATAAAGGCACAAAGGTAAGGCTGGCGAAGATTTCTATACGACACCTTTAAAGAAGAGACTTCGAATCTTATCGAAAAACTACATCTGTAAAATGAAAAGATGAAATAAAAACAATTCTGTCGATTATAGAAATCCTGAGACAGGCTTACCTTTGTGGAATTAAAACATCCTGAACATTTCTCAAGAACTTTGCTTATTGATAGCATAATGGCTTAACTCGTCCTTGCTATTATAAGCCTTAAAATCTTTTCTGTCTCCGGTCTCACCCTGAACCTTTCATCGCCTCTCAATCCTGCGACCCAGACAATTTTATCTCCAGACAATACAATGGGCACGGTATCCCTCTCGTCCCTCGGTATCTTATTATCAACAAAGAAGTCCTGCAGCTTCTTTCTCCTGCCGAATCCTTCCGGATAAAAAAAGTCCCCTTTCTCCCGTGACCGTACAGTAAGAGTAGCGCCGGTTTTATCAGCATCAAACTCTGCCACGGTCCTGACATCTCCGCGCTCTTCTGTCTTATCATCAGTCATAAATGCCTTTATCACTGCCCTGCCCTCTTTCAAAACAACCTCCCCCGGCACATTAAGGATGGCCTGATTAAGCTTTTGGTGTGTTCGGGATGTTATAACAAGTGTCGAATAGTCCTTTATCACCCTGATGCCTTTGGGCAGAAAGATCCTGTCTCCAGAACTGCCTTTTCTGATAAGATCGATCATGTCCTCTATATGAATGAAATCCATGCCCCTGAGTCCCTCGGTCTCATCAAGTACCCTCCTGAGGACGCGCCTCAGTATCGGCCTGTTTATAGTTCCGAGGGGAGAGAGGAAAAGCTCAACCGTATCATTGCTCTTTCGGCTGATTAGCCGTATTAGTGTCTTCGTAACCGTGATCTCAAGATACTCATCTTCTTCCTGAAGGATGTCCATAGTCCTGCATATGTTCTGCACAACCGAGGGATTCTTTGATCTCATTTCTGCAAGGAGCTCAAGCCGTATCCAGTTCCTGAAATAGTTTTTTTTGAGATTGGACGAATCAACAATATAAGGCTGTGGCAAACCTGTAGGGGCGATTTGCAAATCGCCCTTTTTTTGCAGGAGGAACTCCTCGATCTCGCGGCGTTCAACCTCAATGAGCGGCCTGATTATCTTTCCCCTTACAGGAGGTATTCCGGACAATCCTCTTCTGCCGCTCCCTCTGAAAAGGTTTATAAGGAAAGTCTCTGTCCGGTCGTCAGCATTATGCCCAAGGGCTATTCTCACTGCATGCATGTCCCATGCAATCTTTTCAAAAATCCCGTATCTCAATTCCCGTGCTGCTTCTTGTATACTCAATCCTTTGTCCCGGGCATGTGCTTTCACATCGATTGTTTCACTGAAAAACTGTATCCCCCGCTTGTCACAGAAAACTCTGCAGAATTCCCTCTCTCCCACTGTCTCTTCAGGCCTCAAACCGTGATCAATATAGACAGCAGAGAGGGACAGATTGAAATCCGTCCTGAGTTTGTCTAAAATAACTGCAAGGCAAACTGAGTCAGGGCCTCCAGACAGCCCGATGAGGACACGGTCACCTTCTGAAAGCATTGAGTATGCGCTGATTGTATCTTTAATCTTTTTCAGCAGTTCCATAAGAAGATTAATTATAACCTAAAAAATGAGTAAACCACAGAGCACACAGAGAACAGAAAAAGGGCCTTCTAAATAAATTTTCAAATTATTTGCGTAAATTTGCGTCATCTGCGGAATAATTTTATAGTTCCATCTCTGTGGTTAATCTTTAATTTGCAGCCATGAATGATTTTACATACAGGAATTCGGAATTGTACGCTGAGCATGTTCCCGTCAGAAAGATAGTGGAAAAAGCCGGGACGCCGGTGTATATTTACAGTCACGAGACCCTGTTGCGGCATTACCATGCGTTCAGGGAAGCGTTCGACGGGTATCCGCACATCATATGTTTCGCCCTCAAGGCAAATTCAAATACCGCTCTGTTAAAGGTCCTTGCCAAAGAAGGCTGCGGCGCTGACGTCGTATCTGGCGGTGAGTTTTTCTTTGCTCAGGAATCCGGAATACCGCCGGAGAAGATTGTATATGCAGGGGTGGGAAAAACAGAGGCTGAAATCGAATATGCGCTGAGATCGCGCATCCTCATGTTCAACGTAGAGTCTTCCGATGAACTTGCAACTATTGACAGGATCGCCGGCAAACTGAAAGTCAAAGCGCCGATAGCGCTCAGGGTCAATCCCGACATAAGCGCCTCCACTCATCCGTATATTTCGACAGGACTGAAAAAACACAAATTCGGCATCCCTATCCAGGACGCACTCGAATATTATAATCTGGCGAATAAACTGCGCAATGTAAGGGTTGTCGGCATTCACAAACACATTGGTTCGCAGATAACAAAGGTCACCCCTTTCGTTGACGCACTGAAAAAAGTGCTTGCGCTTGCAGATGACCTGAAATCACAGGGCATCGAGATCAAATATCTCGATATCGGCGGCGGGCTCGGCATCTCGTATACTGACGAAGAAATACCGCCGCATCCCCGTGACCTCGCGAAAGCAATATTCCCGCTCATAAAGAAATATGATTTTACGCTGATCATGGAACCCGGGCGTGCCATAGTCGGAAACGCGGGGATACTTGTCACAAAAGTTCTCTATCTGAAAAAGAACTCAAAAAAAGAGTTCGTGATAGTTGACGCGGGAATGAACGATCTCATCAGGCCAAGCCTGTACGATGCATACCACCACATACAGCATGTGAAGAAGAACAACCGCCGCCTGACTCCTGTTGACATTGTCGGCCCCATCTGCGAATCAGGGGATTTCCTCGCGCGGGGAAGGACCATAAATCACCCTCAGCACGAAGACCTTCTTGCCGTCATGAGCGCCGGGGCCTACGGATTCTCAATGAGCTCTAATTATAACGGCAGGACGCGGGCCGCAGAAGTTCTGGTCAAGGGCAGGGAGTTTTTTGTAATTCGGGAAAGGGAGAATTATAAAGACCTCCTGAGCGGCATTAAAATCCCTGCATTCTTAAAATGAAACTTCAATTCACTAAAATGCATTCCCTCGGCAATGATTTTATAGTCATTGACAACAGGCCCGCAAAGCTAAGAAACCTTCCAAAGCTTGCGCGATATCTTTGCAACAGACGGTTCGGAGTCGGAGCAGACCAGATGCTGCTGCTTTGCTCTTCTTCTGTGGCGGACTATAAAATGCGTATAATGAACGCAGATGGTTCAGAAGTTGAGATGTGCGGCAACGGGATCAGATGTTTTGGTAAATTCATATGGGAGTCAGCAGTCAGCAATCAGCAGTCAGCAATCAGCAGAACAATAAATGATACTAATAAAAAATTATCAATTGAGACTCTTGGAGGCATCAAGCATCTGAGAAAAATCGGGGAGCTTGTTGAGGTTGACATGGGCGAGCCGATATTCGATCCAGCACAAATTCCGTTAAAGGTGAGTTCAAAGTCAGGAGATATCATAATTAACTATCCCCTTAAAGTAAAAGACAAAACCCTTAAAATAACCTGTGTGTCCATGGGAAATCCTCACGCAGTGATATTTGTTAAAGATGTTCAGGCAGTAGCTTTGCAAAAGTATGGCCCTCTGATCGAACATCACAGGATTTTTCCCAGAAGAATAAATGTCGAATTCATTCAGGTGCTCAACAAGAGCAACATTAAGATGAGGGTCTGGGAGAGGGGCGCCGGAGAGACACTTGCGTGCGGCACAGGAGCTTCTGCTTCAGCGGTTGCATCTATCCTGCACGGCCTTACAGGCAGGAAAATAACAGTACATTTGCCCGGAGGTAAACTGATCATCAACTGGGCAGCAAAAGATAACCACGTTTACATGACAGGCGACGCAGTGAAGGTTTTTGAAGGAGAGGTAGAGATATAATAATTGCTCTGAAAATTTTTATGAAGCAAGCCATGGCTCATAAACATCTTGTACACGATACAATTTGGGAATCGTTCATAAAGACCACTATCTTGTTGAGTAAATCTAACTGTCATCGCAGAGGTATCGCACAATATGTTTATTCGCCATACTTGCTTCAATTTTTAATTTCTATATGAAAGTCAAATGTCCGACGTGCAGACAATGGACCGAATGGCAGGATAACCATTTCAGGCCTTTCTGTTCGGAAAGATGCAAGCTCATTGACCTTGGTGCGTGGGCATCGGAAAAATACAGGATTGAAAGCAAGTTGACGGATGAAGGAGAAAGCACTCCTTCGGAAAGAGAGGACCACCATGATTAAAATAATCGTTTCAGGCGCAGCAGGAAGGATGGGCAGCCGCATCATTGCCTTATCAAGGGATATCAAAGACATTCATCTCAGCGGAGCGGTGGAACATAAGAATCACCCTGCCCTCGGCAGAGATATCGGAGAGGTAACAGGTATCGGAACGACAGGGATAAAGCTTACTGACAACGTCAGAAATGTAACAGAGAAAGCGGATGTTCTTATAGACTTTTCATCAACATCAGCAACAATAGAATGCCTGAAAAATCTCGCTGACAGGCCAATGTCCGTGGTCATCGGCACCACAGGCTTCAGCAAGGATGAGATCGGCCACATCAGCCTTTATGCACAGAAGGCGCCCTGCGTTCTTGCACCGAACATGAGTGTAGGCGTAAACCTCCTTCTGAAGGTATTAGCAAACATAGCAAAGGTGACTGGAGATGACTATGACGTCGAAATAATTGAAGCGCATCACCGCATGAAAAAAGACGCTCCTTCCGGCACTGCCATAAAAATGGCTCAGGTTGTAGCCTCTGCTCTAAACAGAAAGCTTGAGGATACTGCTGTATATGCCCGCCATGGCCTGATAGGGGAAAGGACCCAGAAGGAAATTGGCATTCAGACCATACGCGCAGGAGACATCGTTGGAGAACACACCGTTATCTTCGGAACCCAGGGCGAAAGGATCGAGATCACTCACAAGGCCTCAAGCAGAGATACGTTCGCCAGGGGAGCATTAAAGGCCGCGCTCTGGGTTTACAAACAGACCCCGGGGCTTTACGACATGCAGGATGTGTTGGGGCTGAAGTAGCTGTAAGCTGACAGCTATCGGTTATCAGTTGCTGCAACAGGGCTCCTATTTACGCCGGTTCAAATCCGCCCTGACTTTGAAATTGTAAACGTGAAAGTCCCAGAATGCTGTAATAGAGTTTGAATCTTTGCTCATTTTTAATGTAATTGTGCAAGGACATTCTATTTTGTCATCGCCTATCTGCGGTAATTTATCCATTTTCCACTCAATAACAGGCCCGGTAAGCACCATGCCTGTAGCGTAAAATTGCCCGGGCGTCTTGCCCCCGCAGCTAAAAAGTATATCCGCTTTCTGGTTATCTATTTTTTCTATAACTATAATTGTCGTTTCATCCGACATCCCTCCCCACGTCCCTTCCCACATTCCGGAGAACGCAGCTATTTCAGGTGAAACATCTGCTGAAGGGGGAACGATTTCGATTTTTTCCGGAAGCGGAGGAGGATAAGAAACAGCCATGCAACCAATCAATCCAAAACATGCAAGGATTAAAAATAATGATAACTTCTTATTTACTATGTTCACTCTTTTCCTCCCTGAAAATATTTTTTACTTTTTTTGTGTCATATATGCCCACAGTTTTGCCCCCGTGCCCTTTTCTTCCAAAGAACCCTTAATCTTCCCTGTTGCCTTATCCATCGTATAAGTAAATTTACTGCCTTCGTTATCTGTCCATTCGATTGCTGGTCCGGGAACAACTTTGGCTGTTGCATAAAAAAACCTCGCCTCAAATCCTTGTCCTGTGCCAAAACTGATAATGATTTCAGCTTGCTCTGCGTTAATTTTCTCAACTACCAGAATAGTATCCAAAGCACTGTTCCACATTCCCACCCACACCCCCGTGAATGCCGCTATCTCCGGCGGGACATCAGGTCCAGGTGGAACTATGTTAAGGGTAGGAGGCAGTGGAGCAGTTGAAGCACAGCCGAGGACGAGCAATGCAAATACAAGCGGGAACGACAAAGATAAAATAATTCTGCGATTTTTCATGCTCTTTATCTCCTATTCATAAGGGAAATAATCAAAATTTATTGTTTTCTGCTTGTATTGATCCATACTGAATCGTAATGACTTGCGCCATTCACAATAATATCCATGTCTCCATCATTGTCAATATCGCCTAATGCTGCCCTGGTACTCGGTTCAACTGACCAGCCCTGACCGCTGTAAGTAAATAGACCGTGGCCATTATTTATCCAGACTAAACAATTGCTGTTATAATTAACAACAAAAGCATCAATGTCTCCATCGCCGTCAAGGTCTCCCATTACTACATCCTCGCTGATATGCATGTCTCCCAGAGACTGATTGCTGTCTGTAAAAATGCTGTTACCATTGTTCAGCCATACAGTGCTGGGTTTATATGATTCAATTAAAAAAACGTCATTGTCTGTGTCACCGTCGAGGTCTCCCACTGCCAAATCCACATTAGACGCATTCCCAATATTTTCGTTATATGAAAAATAGCCCTGTCCATCATTGGTCCATATCTCGGTTGGCGCGCCGGCATTGGCAACGATAACGTCAACGTCTCCATCTTTATCCATATCTCCAAAGTCTACTGAAATACTGGGGCTGCTCCCCAATCTTTGCCCGCTATCCGTAAAATTACCATTGCCATCATTCATCCATACACTATTTGGCTGACCCTTGCCTTCATGAACAAAATTCGGATAAACAATTCGAAAGTAAGTACCCTTATTTGCTACAAATGCATCAATATCCCCATCACCATCCAGATCTGCGAGCGCTACATCCCGGCTGGCTTCGCTTCCCAATCTCTGTCCGCTGTCTGAGAAATTGCCTTTGCCGTCATTTATGAATACCATATTGGCCTGACTGCCCTCTACCTGTGGCTCATTTTCCTGCAGTACATCTTTCAGGCCGTCTTTGGCAACAAAGGCGTCGAAGTCCCCGTCGCCATCAATATCTCCAAGGGCTACACTCTGACCAGCAGCTTCCGGAATTTGTCCATTCCCTGTGAATATGCCTTGACCGTTGTTAATCCATACGGCAGTACCGCCGGTAGTAAAGATATCAAGATCACCGTCGCCATCCAGATCTCCGAGAGCTATATCGCCTGACATCCCTGAACTCTGAATTCTGCTGACAAACAGACTGCTGACATTGATTGTTCGGTCCGTTGTTGCGCAAGCCTGATCAGTCCATGCAGACTCAATATTTCCATAGTATGCGGTTACTGAATAACAGTACTGTGTATCAGAGTATAGTTCGGATTCAAATAGATAGGTTGTTGCACTTTCATAACTCATGGTTCTATAAAATACTCCGTTACGGAAGATTTTATATCCCGTAAATCCCATAATACCGGATGGTGCATTCCATGATACCCGGATCTGATGATGGGAAGTTGCTGCGACTGTTAAGCCTGTAGGGGGGAGTGGATATGAAGAGAACCAGACCTTCATTGTAGTCCCGCAAGATTGGCTGCTTTGCGGTGATTCATTCCCCGCGACATCAACTGCGCTAACGGAATAACAATACTGAGTATAATAATTAAGCCCTGTATCAGAAACAGAAGTTTCTGTTACTGTCTTCACGTATGTTCCGTCCCTGTAAATCTTATAGTTTCTCACTCCAATGTTGTCCGAAGGAGCCTTCCATGAAAGGCTTATCTCACTGTCTGATACTACAAAAACGGTAACCCCGCCCGGAGCAGTGGGAGGTGATTGATCGGGATGTCCGCTGCCAGGGTCTTCATCCCAATTTACTATTTTAGACCAGTCATAAAATCCGTCACCATCAGTATCAACCTCAACCGCATATTCGGTATTGGAAAGAATTACGAATCTGGCAGAGGTCCTCGAATTGCCAGTGAAGATAAATTCACCCCTCAAAGGCCATTTTTCATTATCATATATACGGAATGGCCTCTTCGTGGAAAGCTCTACATATCCATAAGCAGGTTCATAATATTTTCCGTTCATTTCAAAATCTATATAGTTTGCCCCTTCCATTAAAGTAATGGTGAAATTCTCATATTGAGATGGCTCAGCAGAACAACTGCATCGTAAAAGTAAATTTATAGTTGCCACTACCGGGGACGCCGTATAATCATAATTTATGGTGCCCTGCGTAATGAAAGTATCATTTTGATATGTCGCATAAATTGGATTAAATGAAATGTTTAAGCGGAACCATATTTATTCTACGCAGTGGAATTATTAATTAAGAACCCATCGCTAATAAAAAATTATAAACTTCCTGAATTCATTTGTACAGAAAAAAAATCAAAAGATCGTTATTTGCACCTATGCGCAAATAGATAGGCTTCTTAATGCAGACGAAATGGCAGAAACGGGGTTTTTGCAGCAGGCTGATTAATACAGTGATACCTTGCCGTTCAGTATCATCGAAACGATCTCAGGATCAAACTGTGTACCTGAGTTGTCTTTTAATTCGCTCAGAACCCTTGCCATCGTGAGGGCGTTTCTGTAAGGTCTTTCGGACATCATTGCATCAACCGCATCAGCAACTATGACTATCCGCGCGGACAGGGGAATTTTCTCGCCGGAGACCCCTTCAGGATATCCTTTGCCGTCATAGCGTTCATGATGATGCAGGATGACCGGGACCGCATCCTCAAGAAACGGCACTGACTGCACGATCCGTGCACCGATAGCAGGATGCCTTTTCATTTCTGTGTATTCTTCAGTTGTGAGGTGCCCTTTTTTCCTGAGAATATTCTCCTCGATACCGATCTTTCCTATGTCGTGTATTGAAGCGGCATTTTCCACTTCCTGGACCATCCTTTTCGGGACGCCTAATACTGTTGCTATCGAAGAAGACAGCTTTGCCACACGGTTTGAATGGTTGTATGTGTAATGGTCTTTGGCGTCAATGGTCTGGATCAGGGCGTTCACAGTCCCTTCATAGCATCTCAGGATGTTGGAGCTCGCTTCCTGTATCTGGTTTTCAAGATACGAGGCCCTGTCCAGCAGGGTGTCCCTTTCCATCTTGAGGTCAGCGCTTGAACGTTTTTTTGCAAGCCCCTTCTCCACAACCATGAGGATGTCATCTTTGTCAAAAGGTTTCAGCAGATAATCAAAAGCGCCGAAGCGTATTGCATCCCTGGCAGTCTCAAGACTTGCGTAAGCTGTCAGGAGGATCACTTCCGTGTCAGGATGCACTTTCTTTATTTCCTGCAATGCTGTTATCCCGTCCATTTTCGGCATCTTGATGTCCATCACTACCAGATCAACCGGATTTTGGGTCAGTAAGTTAAGGCCTTCCAGCGCTCCTGCTGCAGTGGAAACAGCATATTTGTCCTTTAAAACCATCCGTATCGATTCTCTTGGAGCCATTTCATCATCTATGACGAGGATTTTTTCTTTATGGTTCAGCAAAATGCCCTCCCTGGTATGATATCGTACTTCCTCTTCTGTCGAGAACAGGTAATTTGATCATGAAACTCTGAACGCCATTATCACTCGTTATAGTGAGCGTTCCGTTATGCCCTTCTATTATTTTCTGGCTTATCGGTATGTTCAGCTCGGTCCCAAGATTGTCTATATCAAGCAATGGCTTTGCAATTTCCTGAGGGCCTGACTTCTCTCCTTCATATGATATCGAGATCTCTACTGCAAATATATCCCTGATGAACGCTTTGGCGCCAACGGTGATCAGCGCTCCGTCTGATGTACGGTCAACAATATTCTGAATAACATAATACATAGCCTTCACTATCTGTTTTTTATCGGCATTTACAAAAAAAAGTTTATCTATCGGGGTCTGAGATATCTTATGCGTAGCTGGCAGGTTCCTCGAAATGTAGGCCACTGCTTCAATGATGATGTCGCTGATATTTTCTTTGCTGAAATTATAGTTCTGGGTGCTGGAGAAGGTTATCAGCTTATCGATCAGGTTATCCAGCCTGCTGATCGAGTGGCTGACGGTAGCTGTATAGAAATTCTGCAGGTCATCATCTGTCCTCTTCTCATTAAGCAATTGTATATATGTCTGGATAGATGTCAATGGATTCCTTATTTCATGAGCTATCTTTGACATGAGGTCATTGACCGCTTTGAGTTTCTCCGCCGTCCTGTTCTGATCTTCCAGTTTTTTGGAGTCAGAAAGGTCTGTAAATATGATCCCGGCCCCCGCCGGTTTCTGCTCTTCATCAAGAAGCCGGTAACTGTTTATCCCAAGAGGCAGCTTATTAGGATGGATCACAACCTCATGCCTCCTGTAGGAATTGCCTGTTTCCATGGTTTCATACAGAATATCCCCCAGCGGAGACGGCAAAGCCCTCAGGTCACTCCCTATCACGTCTGAAGATCTAAGATCAAGGATCTCAGATGCCTGCTGATTAAAAACTGTGATCTTCTCATTCCTGTCTATAGCGATCAGGCCGCTGCTCATACTCGAAATAATATTGTTGGTGAATTCCTTCTGGTACCACATATGGTTGTAAAGGTCTATATCCTTCACCGCTGCCGCGAGATAATTGCAAAGCACGAATATGATCTCCAGCTCTTCCCTGTAAAATGATTCCTCCGTTACCTTGCTGTCTATATTGAATATCCCTATGAGTTTTCCTTTGTGTATCATGGGAAAAGAAACGACGCATTGCAGAATTTCCATCTCGTTTTTGACATTGACCGATTCTGAATCAAAAAAATTAACCGGTCTGTTCATAATACGCCCTGTCTTTGCAAGCCATACCGCCAGCGAACTGTCTTTTGTAAGATGGATATTTTCCGCGAGATAAGGATCAAGCCCATATTGGGCTTTGATCCTGAATATCTCTCTTTCTCTGAGCATGATGGACATCCTGCTTACCCGCGCTATCTCCATGACGGAATCTATGAAATGGTTAAAGAGTTTTTTCATATCAAAACTTGCCGTAAGCATCTTGGCAAAATTGACAATGACTTTTTCATGAATGTACCTTCCGCTCGGGACCGAGTCATAACGGTTAGTAAACACTTCCACCTCAGGCCTGTTAATTACATTCATTTGCATGGGGGGCATCACATCCCGCGACTGCTTTAACAAACGCAGCTCGTTCTTGAATCTGTGCCTCTCAAGAGCACGTTCGACAATAAGGGGAAGTTCAGTTCTTATCGCCTCAGCATTTATGGAATCAAATACGCTTTTGGGAAGATTATCTTTGGTATATCTGTCGAGTTTCTCAGGGGTGATGAGCACCACCCTGTCCTGATCGAGCCGGTTCAGGAAATTCTCCACAGAAGAAAGCCGGTGTGATGACGTGTCAATAAGAAGGAGGTTCAGGGGGATATTACTGTACAGATCCTCAAGTTCTTCGACCGTTTTCAGCGGATATACAGTATACTGCTTCAGCGCCCCTTTTACATTCGGTACGACTACATCGTCCCTGCTGCTCAGTAATGCCAGAAGTTCCATCTGTAACTCTCCCCCATGACAACTCGAGATTGCTGAAAATCTTTTTCTGTTTGGAACCGGTATTGGTTTTATCCCGCTGAAATCGAGTCTTACCAATCCCTTTGCAGGGATAAAGCACTCAGTATTTTTTCGGTTGTACTATTATAAACATATTCATTCGTTCTGTATAGGCAATGTTACCGTAAACGTAGTCCCTCGTGACGGCTTGCTCCTTACATTTATCTTCCCATTATGGTCTTCAATAACCCGTCTGCTGATCGCAAGACCAAGGCCGACCCCCATTTCTTTTGTTGTGACGAATGGATCGAATATTTTCTGCAGGTCTTCTGCAGCTATCCCTTCGCCTGTATCCTCTATTGCGACATCAACCTGTTTCCCGTTCGGCCTGATATCTACGCGCAGGACGCCTTCGCCATGCATGGCCTGGCATCCGTTCAATATTATATTCCCGAATGCCTGCTGTAATTTTCCTGAATCCCCCAACATGTTTATTACGTCTCCATTATATTTTTTTTGAACTGTGATGTTTGCTTTTTCAAATGAGAGTTTACCCTGTACGTCATCCACAATTTTATCGATAAGCTCGGTCAGATTAAAGTTGTTCATTCGGGTTGATTTCTTGCTGGCTGAAAAATCGAGGAGGTCGGTAATGAGTCCGTTTATTTTCTCAATCTCTCCGACCACGATCTTTGAGAACATCTCCCTGAATTCAGTATCATTGTATTTTTCCGGCATCAACTGGGCAAAGGTCTTTAGAGATGTGAGCGGATTTCTTATCTCATGGGCAAAAGTCGCTGACATCATCCCAACAGATGCAAGCCTTTCGGAATTGATCTTCTCCTGATAAAGCCGCGCGTTTTTCAGAGCTATTGCTGTCTGATGAGAGATCGTTCTCAACAGGTCCAGGTCCTCATTGGAGAACATGTCCCCCGACATCTTCTCTCCGAGAATGATCAGGAGACCCAGTTTTTGATCAATAAAAACCGGAACTGATACTTCACCCTGTAAAGCTTCAAACTCATATTTTACATCTGCAATGGTTTCGTTTCCGGATATTGTCTCGTTTAAAAGCAATTCATCTTTAATGATGATGTCATTATGTTTTTTGTAATATTTGACCAATCCTGAGCGGTTGTTGATTTTTAACTTTGTATCGCTGCCTTCCTGTTTCACATCAAGCCTGTTATGTTTACCTTTCTTGTTTGCGGCATAGACTTCCTCAAAACTGCCTGCTTGCACCGCTGCCAGAAGATGTATTTTTTTAAGTCCCAATGTTGTGAAAATAATGTTGCCGACAAAGTCATAAATTTTCCTGCAATCAAAAAGAGAGACGAGTTCATGGCTTACTTTCCTGACCGTTGAGTAGTAATCATATGATTGTTTATAGAATATCTTATCAATAATATTTTGAATCCTGTTTCTCAGCGGATTAAATAAAAGCGCAATCACAACTGCGGCAAAAATGCTGACTTTAAAGGAACTGACATATGCAT
This sequence comes from Nitrospiraceae bacterium, assembly GCA_003599425.1. Classification (GTDB taxonomy): domain Bacteria; phylum Nitrospirota; class Thermodesulfovibrionia; order UBA6902; family UBA6902; genus SURF-23. The sequence goes on from QZKC01000080.1 coordinate 24,167, forward strand.
ACGATGAAAGGAAATTAGTAATAGTCATGACAATTACAACAAAAAGGCCTGTGAGGAGCCCGGCAGCAAGGGAATAGGCAGCGGTTCTTTTGAAGACAATATTGATGTCCATTACTCTGTATCTCATAATTGAATATGCAATCACTGAGACAAAAACAATTTCGAATAAAAAACCAAAAGGATAAAACTCAACGCCATATTTGGGGACATAATCTATGGCACCCATAAGCGCCGTAATATAACCGTAAAAAATGTATCTTATCTGATTGGTTTTTAGGGGAGACAATGATATTCTTTCTCTATATCCGCAATACAACAGCCAGAAGCTTCTTATGAAAACAGCAAAAAAAATTATCAAGTATAGAGGATGCAGCGCCCCGGCTCTGGAGTAATATCCCCAATGATATTTATATACACCAGACAGAAAATAGTCAGATGTCATTGAGAACGGTGCAATTAAAAGAAATATGAAATAAGACGCCCATACAATGACTCTTTCTCTTTTTTTATTTAAATAACTTACCGAAAAGTGGTAACACGAAGGTGCAGCAAACATAGCACCTGTACAGGATATTCGTGCAAAAAATACGGCAATCTGTTCATCATTTATCGTATAGGTAACTGTATAACCAAAAAGCCAGACAAAAAGAGAAAGGCAAAATAAAGAGAAACTGATATGAATATCCGATTTTCTATCCTTCAGAAAAACAAATCCACCTAAAACAATAGAGAAGATAGCTCCTATTAAAGGTGGAAGAGAATATATACTTACCATTGTTTCAATTCTCTGGTGTTCCTATAATAAGAAACAAGTTTGTTCATAAGTTCTTCTGTAATCACAGGACATATATAATTAGTTCCTTCCAATATTGATTTAGTATTTTCATCTTTAAATACGGGTTCTTTTCTATTTAAATATGGCACAACATCCTGAATGCTATCTAAATAAAATTTTTCCCATTCTGTCAAAGGCTGAGACTCTATTTCATCAGGATGAACAATCTTTATGCCCGTAATATTAAAAACAGAAATAAGCGACCTCATTAATTCACCTAAAGAAGGAGGAGCCGGATTTACAATGTGATATGTCTTTCCGGATGAATCCTTTTGCAAACTACACAAAATAACGTTCACTGCATAATCGATAGGAATGATATTCAAAGTCTTGTCCTTGTCACCCGGTATTCTTAAAGGAATATGCAATTTATCATCTATGCGCGAGACACCAGCTGTCAACGCCCGTTTGCCAGCCTTAGCTAAATCACTATTAAATAATTCAGCTAAAAAAAATATAGCCTTAATGATGCTGTAAACACCAAGGAAATTCGCTGTCTTTCCTGTCACGGAGTTGCCGACGATAATGGAAGGACGATAAACAGAAATGTTTAGAGAGCTTTTTTTACCATACTGGTCTACTAATTTTTCAGTATGGAACTTTGATTCCTCGTAAGGATTATTGAAGCTCTGCCCAACATCCAGATCATTCTCGGAAAAAATGGGGTTGCCTTGCCCACAAATATACGCTGTACTGATATGGTGAAAATCCGGATGCTTGAGACCTAAAGCAAAGTCCAATACATTTTTTGTCCCCTCAACATTATATTGATATAATTGATTCCTGTATGATTCAGAAAAATTAGTAAGAGCTGCGCTATGGATAACAACATCGACTTCTGATCTGAGTCGTGAAAGGATTATTGGCTCTATCCCCAGAGATTCAAATATTATATCCCCATGGACCACTTCAACATTCTTACTTAACCTTTCGTACTCATCCTGGCTGTTAATCAGATATGCTAAACATTTTTTCAACCGTTCTTCGGCAGTATCTTGTTTATCTCTTATAAGCAATTTAAGCTTGTAGCCGCTTTTCAACAATTCATGTGCTAAATTAGAACCAACAAAACCAGTAACCCCTGTTAGAAAAACAGTTTTCATGCTGTTCTTTGTTGATATAACCTATTCAATATGTATTCGACCATATCATTCACTGTCTTTATCCATGCAACTTCTGATGGCGGTACTTGTATATCAAATTCATCTTCGACTGCAAATATAATTCTTAAAGAATCAAAAGAATCAATTCCCAAATCATCCTTCAGCAAAGAAGTCTTGTTTATTTCATCTTCTTCATAGCCCAATTTGTCCGTTATAATCTGTCTTATCTTATTTTCAATAATAATTACAGTTTCATTTTTCTTCATGATCAATTTGCACTTCTCTTGTCAATAAATCTGCTAAAGATAAGGCTCGCATTATTGTTGCCGACTCCACATGAATTCAACAAAACGCTGTTCAGTCTCGCCTTCCTTGCTTTATTTGGCACATAGTCTAAATCGCAATCAGGATCAGGACTACTGTAATTTATTGTAGGCGGAATAACGTTATTCTCCAAAGCAAGAATACAGGAAACCGCTTCGAGAGCTCCTGAAGCCCCAACTGCGTGTCCTATCATCGATTTAATAGAACTAACAGGAATATTATATGCGGCTTCATTGAATACTCTTTTTATACTTTGAGTCTCAGCCTTGTCATAAAGTTGTGTGGCATTGCCATATGCGCTTATGTAATCTATGTCCTGCGGTTGCATTTCTGCATCATCAATTGCTGCCTTCATTACTTTTCCATTCTCTATACCGCCAGGTTCAGGAAGTATCATGTGGTATGAACCGCAGTTTGTGGCGTAACCAGCGATTTCGGCATAAACATAAGCATTTCTTTTTATTGCATGTGTCAGTTCTTCAACTATAAGCACAGATCCTCCCTCACCAAGTACAAACCCGTCCCTTTCTTTATCATACGGCCTGCATGCTGTTTGAGGGGAACTGTTTCCCCTTGATAACAACTGCAAGTTACAAAAAGAGGCGAATGTTATCGGACTGATCGGTGCTTCTACCCCTCCGGCAAAAATAATATCTGCTTCATTATTTTGAATAAAACTGAATGCCTGACCAATCGCGTTCGCTCCTGATGCGCATGCGTTAGAAACAACCAGATTCAATCCTGTAATGCCATACGTCATTGCAATATGGCTTGTTACAGAATTTGATGTAACTTTTGGAACTGTTAAAGGATCTACTCTGTTTAATTTTCCTTGACATCTGGCAATTATTTGAGACTCATGAAATAATACTCCTCCAAATACTGACCCAACAATAATACCGATTCTATCTCTGTTTTCTTTTTCAAGATTCAGGGAGGAATCATCCAGAGCCATTCTTGACGCAGCCAAACCCAAATGTACAAATCTGTCAACTTTCCTTGCTAATTTCTTATCCATGTAATTCAACGGATCAAAATCAATAGATTGAGCAGCAATCTTAGAACTTAATTCAGATGTATCAAAGCTCATTATCAAATCAACACCGGATTTGCCATTTATCAAGGCATTCCAGAATTCATCCTTGCCGATGCCGTTCGGCGCCACAACACCCAATCCTGTTATAACGACCCTACGTTTTTTCATAATCAATTTTCATAATTAATACGTTTTTGTCCCGCAACAATCATTAAAAGAATCTGGCTGGCGCGGATAGACAGATAGGATCAATAGCGTGCCGTCAATACTTAGTGCAGAAAAAAAATCAGTGGAAAATTTCACTACAGTTTTGATTTGCTTATTTAATATCAGGGAATCAATTAAATCTATAATGTATGTCATTAATGAGATTTCCTCATTTTGTTTTCCAAGATGCAACGATTAATTTATAGTCTCATTAGAAGTCCAAATATTATAAAGCTTATTTTACAACTTTTAAAGTAATTAATATTAAGCTATCTTACAGTGTTTTAATTTTTAACAAATTAGAGAACTAAAAATCAAGGATATCATGCCAATAAATCAATTTCTTTACCTTTATTTGTTAATATAGAAACTTCTATTCTTTTTTTATATAAATGTATTAATATTAATTACTAATACATCTGCGAGGAGAAATTGATATGAAATGCAAGAAATGTAACGGGAAGCTTGATATCAGAATCGGCTGAAGGTCAGTCCAGTTGGTCTGCATGGAGTGCAGCCGGATTTTCTCACTGGATGAATATATCGATGAATTAGATGCAAACACCTGGGAGAAATTATCGAATCGTTCTTGCGACAGGTTATAGAAATATGTCTATGATCATTTCCATGCTTTGATCTTCCTGTCTCACATTTGTAAAATAATTTCCTTTAGTCTATTGACAATTAAAAGTATTTTTCAGTATCATGTAATGTTTCTGCGTAATAATCTTTTTTCTGAAAGAGGAAACATGAAGACTTTATCCGCAAAGAGTAAAGACGTTGTAAAAAAATGGCATATAGTTGATGCCGATGGAATGGTTGTAGGACGGCTCGCATCAAAAGTGGCAACCATACTGCGGGGGAAAAACAAACCAATATTTACTCCCCATGCAGATACTGGAGACTTTGTGATCGTTGTCAACGCTGCCAAAGTGCGTTTTACAGGAAACAAACTCGACAATAAAATATACTATCACCATTCAGGGTATCCCGGGGGATTGAAAGAAAAAACTGCAAGGAATGTTATGAAAGATTCTCCTGAAGATATAATAATGCTGGCGGTCAGAGGAATGCTTCCCAAAAACAGACTGGGCAGGCAGCAGTTAAAAAAACTGAAAGTCTACAGCGGGCCTGAACATCCGCATAAAGCACAGAACCCTGAAATGTTAACTTTGAATTAGTACAAGGAGCTTCAACTATATGGCAGAAATTCAATATAACGCAACTGGCAGAAGGAAAACCTCAATTGCCCAGGTATTCATAAAACCCGGCACTGGCAACATTACTGTTAACAAAAAGCCCCTCAATGAATATTTTCCCTATGAAACCATGAAAATGATCATCCAGCAACCCCTGAACGTTGTCGGGGTCAACGGGAAATATGACCTTACTATAAGAGTTAATGGAGGCGGGGTAACAGGCCAGGCGTCTGCCATAAGACATGGCATTTCACGCGTACTCATATTGGTCAACTCGGATTTCAGAGGGAAACTAAAAAAAGAAGGTTTCCTGACGAGAGATCCAAGGGTTGTTGAGAGAAAGAAATACGGGCAAAAGGGCGCAAGAAAACGCTTCCAGTTCTCAAAGAGATAATTAAAAAGTTCGTGAAGAAGGATTTCATGAAGCCAATACATAAAACCCTTCAGAGCTTTTTTATATTTACCACCAACATATTCAATGGCTAAACCACTTCTTGAAGTTGCCATATTGGGAGGAAGCGGATATACCGGTTCTGAACTCCTCAGATTGCTTCTGTCCCATCCCCACGTAAAAGTAACAGCCGTTACATCAGAACGATCATCAGGCACTCCTGTTGCAGATTTATTTCTTCATCTCAGAAATACTGATTTGAGATTCGAGCCTCTTGACTTGAGGGCTTTAGCAAAGAAAGCAGACCTTTTTTTCCTATGTCTCCCTCATAAGACGTCACAGGAAACCGCTGCTTTTCTTTTTAACGCAGGCAAAAAAATTATTGACCTTTCAGCAGATTACAGAATAAAAGACCCTAAGGTATACCGGGAATGGTATAACACGCCACATTTATTTCATTCACTCCTGAAGAAAGCTGTATACGGACTTCCAGAAGTTTACCGGGAACAGATCAGGAAGGCATCGATCATAGCAAACCCCGGCTGTTATCCGATGAGCGCTATCCTTGGACTTGCTCCGATAATTAGAAAGAACTTTGTCGATCCCAATACAATTATCATAGATTCAAAGTCCGGCACATCCGGTGCTGGAAGAAGTCCCTCTCAACCATTCATGTTTTGCGAAGTGAACGAATCGGTAAAGGCTTACGCCGTTACAAGCCACCGTCATACACCTGAAATTGAACAGGAACTCCGCTCCATATCCAGAAAAAAAGTAAATATCGTCTTTACCCCCCATCTCATGCCAATGGACAGGGGGATTCTCAGCACCATTTATATTCGGACCAGCAAAAAAATCGATCTTCAGAAGGTACAAAATCTCTATCAGGATTTTTACCGGGACAAACCGTTCGTAAGGGTTCTTGGAAATGGCATCTATCCCGCAACAAAAGCCGTAAAGGGAAGCAACTTCTGTGATATTTCGGTATTTCTTAATAAACGTTCCTCTCAAGGGCAGACACTGATCATAGTTAGTGCAATAGATAACCTCCTCAAGGGAGCGTCCGGTACAGCGGTGCAGAACATGAACATTATGTATGGATTTGATGAAACTGCCGGCCTTTTAAACGCTCCGCATTTCCCCTGATGCCCAGGCATTCTGTCATTGTTCCTGGATTCAGTTTTTCCGGCATCCCTGCAGGAATAAAGAAATCAGGAGCGCTTGATCTTGCCCTGATATTCTCTGAAAAACCGGCAACCACTGCTGGATCTTTTACTACAAATAAAATAAAAGCTGCACCAGTGAAGCTCTCCATGAAACAGATATCAGCACATCAAGGCCAGGCAATTATTATAAATAGCGGCAACGCAAACGCCTGCACTGGGAATGGAGGATATAAAAACGCTCAGGGAATGGCGAGAATGACTGCAAAAGCTCTCGGGATATCTTCCAGCCTCGTATATGTTTCATCAACTGGTGTTATCGGCAGGCCGCTTCCAATAGAAAAGATCAGAAAAGCCATCCCGCATCTTACAGGCAAGTTATCTCCTTTCGATCTGGACAAGGTTGCTTCATCAATAATGACAACCGATACATTTGCTAAAATTTACTCGAAAAAAATACGGATAGGGACAAACACAGGTACCATGGCGGGCATAGCAAAAGGCGCCGGCATGATATGCCCGAACATGGCAACAATGCTCTGTTTCATAATGACAGATATAGCCATAACTCCTCACGCTCTCACTTCAGCTCTCGGAGATGCCGTGAAAGAGTCATTTAACAGGATCTCCATTGATAATGATATGAGCACGAATGATACTGTGATGATCATGGCAAATGGATTACTGAAAAATAAACCCCTTTCAAAGAACTCACCTTTCTTTAAAGCTTTTACAGATGGTTTATGTGACCTGACACATAAGCTATCTAAAATGATCGTTACGGATGGTGAAGGCGCCACAAAATTTATTGAGATTACGATTACCGGAGCACGTACGGAAACAGATGCAGAGATCATTGCCAGGTCAGTCGCCAATTCCATGCTCGTCAAAACTGCTATATACGGCAGAGACCCAAACTGGGGGCGGATTATAGCAGCCGTAGGTTATTCCGGCATTCAGGTCATCGAAAAGAAAATCGATATCTACCTCAACAGGATCAAACTCGTCAACAAGGGCACAGGCACAGGCAAGGAATCCATTGCCACACATCAACTTGCACGTAAGAATATTTCTATATTGATCGATCTGGGGTTAGGGAGAAAAAGCGCAAAAGCTCTTACTTGTGATATGACGGAAAAATATGTTCAGATAAATGCACATTATACGACTTGACGGTAAATTGCAATAATGTGATTCCGTTACTTGACACAAGCCACGCACTTATATATTGTAAGTTATATTTTATAATTTTAGGAGATTTGATATGAAGAAAATATATCTTATTTTGTCAGTTGCAATGTTAGCTTGCATAGTCCCTGGTTATGCCCAGAAAACCCTATCAGAAGAATATATAATTCAGGAGAAAGATACGCTTTGGGATATCTCCGATTCAAAATTCCAGGATCCATTCCTATGGCCCAAACTCTGGAATGTCAATCCTCATATTAATAATCCCGATCTGATATATCCAGGCGTCAAGATCATTATCCCCTCAAGAGAAGAGTTGATGCAACAGATTACCCCTCCCACAGTTGCCACCGAAAAAATTAAACTTCCTCTGAGAAAAGAAATGCTCCCAACAACAGAAAGTGTTTCGACGACCGTGGGAAAAACGGAAAAACTTCCCGCAGAAAAGCATAAAAAATATTTGATTGATAAAAACCTCTATTTATCTCTTGGGTGGATATCTGATAAATTTCCCGGCATAGGTAAAATAGTCTCAACGCCTTCCGGACGCGAGATCACAGGGAAAGATGACATTGTATATGTCGAAGTTTCACCAGCAAAGATTCTTTCAGGCACTGGCCAGCCATCTTTAATTATTGCCCGTGATGAAAGCTCAAAAAGCCATTATTTGATAATACGTGACATTAAAACAGTTAAACATCCTGTATCAGGTTATAAAGTGGGTCATTTGATACGGGTGGCCGGGGTTTTAGAAATTATCGGTACTGACAGTGGAACTTCCAAGGCCAGGATACTTCGCTCCTTTGAAGACATCCAGGTTGGTGATGGGCTTATTCCATATAAAGAGACCGATCCCCCTGTCGCTCCGGAATCTGCCAGAACTCCAAAGATACAAGGTCATATTATCGAGTCACTTTTTACAAAAGAACTTTCCGCAGAAGGAGATATTGTCTTTATTGACAAGGGACAGAATGACGGACTTCAGGCTGGCGATGTTTTGTCAGTTTTTTCAGGTTCCCCGGTAGAAAAAGTTATTGGAAATGTACAGATCGTATCGTTACAGCCCACTACATCCGCTGCTCTTATTATTAAAAGTGATGGAGAAATAATATCCGGATTGAAGCTGGGCCAGAAGGAATAATTAATAACTTTCTCTAAAAAAGACTCCCTGTGTCAAGTAGAACACAGGGAGTCTTATTACTTTCAAAATATAAAATCTTGTTTATGAACTGACAAGTGCTTTAAGCGCCTTTAATCTGCTGGGATGTTTCAATTTTCTCAAGGCCTTTGCCTCAATCTGCCTTACCCTCTCTCTTGTTATAGTGAGGTGCCTGCCGACTTCTTCCAGAGTATGATCTCTGTCAACCCCGATGCCGAACCGCATTCTGATAACCTTTTCTTCTTTTGGAGTAAGTGTGCCAAGAACTTTTTTAATATAACCGGATATTTCCTTGCTTTCAGCATCTGTATAAGGAGAAGGACTGTTCTTGTCACCAATAAAGTCCTCTAACTCGGTATCCTCATCCCCAACCGGTGTTTGCAAGGCTATTGGATCCTGAATGGCCCTGAATACTTCCTCAACTTTTTTAGTCGGAACAGAAAGCCTCTTTGCTATCTCTTCGTCGGTAGGCTCTCTGCCAAGTTCCTGAGTGAGTTCCCGTGAAGCCTTTGTAACCCTGTTATAAAATTCCATCATATGAACAGGCACTCTAATTGTTTTTGTCTGGTCAATAAGCGCTCTTGTTATGGCCTGCCTGATCCACCATGTTGCATATGTACTGAATTTAAATCCCTTCTCATACTTGAATTTATCAACGGCCTTCATAAGGCCTATGTTACCCTCCTGGATCAGATCAAGCAGAGGAAGCCCTCTTCCTACATAATTCTTAGCGATATTGACAACAAGCCTAAGGTTTCTTGTAATAAGTTCATTTTTTGCTTCAAGGACATAGGCCTGGGCCTTGCTGATCCTTTCCCATTTGGCTAAAAGCTCTTCTATTCTTATTCCAACCTCTCCTTCGATCTTTTTAAAGACGATTTGAATACGGTTGAAAAGATCTTCCATTATATTTAATTTTGCGCTTCTTATTATTTTTTTGCTTTTTTCATTCTTTATGTGATTTTTAAGAGACTTAAGGGTGCCGCCATAAGGCTCTAATTCATCAGTAAATATTTTTGCTTTTTTTACCAACGTCTCAAGCCTGATCAAAGTAAAATCCATTATCTGAGATATGCGTTCGTCTTCTTCGAGCACCTCTTCTTCACTGGTTACAAAATTTTCTTCGATCTTTTTGGTGATAGGAAGGGGTTGAATGATGTCTGCTATTATCCCTTTCCCTTCTTCAAGCTTTTTGGCAAGTTCAACTTCCTCATCCTTAGTAAGGATGGATATATCTCCCATGGAATGGAAATATGCTTGAACAAGGTCCTCAGTCTTCTCATATTCCTGGGCTTCTGCTTCTTCTAAAGGCAATGCCTGCTCTTCATCGACTATACGAACACCCATATCACTGAGAAGGTCCATGAGGTCTTCGATTTCATCAGGCGTAAAAAATTCTGAAGGTAGTGCTTCGTTTATCTCATCATAGGTAAGAACACCTCTCCGCTTACCTACTTCGATTATCTCATCAAAAATGTCTTTTTCCTTCATAGAATCTCCTTTTGAGCAATCAACTTAGAAGTATAGCATAAAAAACTGTTATTTTACATACAAGATATACAGCTCTATTAATTTAGAATCATTTATTACCCATAACTTCTCGATATTTCTATTTATTATCCCATTTTTTTAGCTCATTTCACAGTGTCTTCACCATTTATTAAAACGCGTTCTATCATGCAGTTTCCCCGCATATTCAATTTGTACGATTATTACTCAACTTTTCAGCAGATTTGAAAATTCTAGTGAGTTTTTTGAACGTAGCATTCAAATGTTCAGGCATTACCCGGGTTTCAGCAATTATCGGCATGCTATCAGTATCACCTGCCCAGCGCGGGACAATGTGTAAATGCATATGTGATTCCATACCGGCGCCGGCAACCTTGCCAAAATTGAGTCCAAGATTGAAACCGTCAGGATTTAACGCCTTCTTTAAAATATCCACCGAAAGTTTGACAATTTTGATGAACTCAAAAAGTGCATCATCTGTCAAACCATTAAATGTAGGAGTATGGAAATATGGCACAACCATCAGATGTCCACTGTTATATGGATATTTATTCATCAAAACGAATGAATATTCCCCTCTGAAAAGTATTAAATTTATTTTGTCTTTTGTTTTATTGATCTTCCCTGAAGATATGTCACAAAACAGGCAACTTTTGCTCTTGTTTTTATCAAGAATGTATTCTATTCTCCACGGTGCCCATAACCTCTTCATATAACCTCTCCTATATTGGAAGTAGTCAGCAGGCCGTCAAAGCCGCTGAGCAGTCAAGTTTAATGTTCTCATAACGTTAAAGCCCTGAGTTGTTCAACTGTGAAAGTAAACATTATATATAATATTCATGGAAAATCAATCTTTTTTTCTGATAGCTAAAACCCTCTTCTAACTATTGCACCTATAGCGCACACCTTGATCATTTCTTGCGCGAATACCAGATGATATAATCATCAACAAGACCTGGATCAGACGCAACTGACAGCTTCACTTTATTAGAACATGAGATATGAGATAGGAAATAAGAGTTTTTCCGCAGGAATATATATTACTGTTTTCCTGGTCTCATGCTCTGTGCTTATGTTCGAGATCGCCTTAACAAGGCTATTTTCTGTAACTCTATGGTACCACTTCACCTTTATGGTAATAAGCATTGCAATGCTTGGGATAGGATCTGCAGGCACCGTGCTCTCAGTGTTCACAAAAGGGTATGCAAGTTACGTCCCCAGCGAGCGAGAAAACCCATTAAAGTCGAACATCATCTCGTGGTTATTTCGGAGAGAGACTCTTGTCAGCGTATATCCTCTCCTTGCAGGCTTTTCAATATATTCTTCACTCGTCATCTCCAGCCTGATCCCTTTTGACCCTGCACAGTTTTTATGGGACCGTGCACAAATCTTCTATCTTGCTCTTTACTGTCTCTCGTTAAGCCTGCCTTTTTTCTTTTCAGGACTGCTGATAGCCACTGCATTTTCCCTCTACAGCGGAAGATCCGGCCTTATTTATGGATCAGACCTCCTGGGTGCAGGGACTGGCTCTGTTCTTGTTCTCGTGCTTCTCAAGTCAGGCCCTCCCGAATACTCTGCCATTACTGCATCGCTGCTCTGTGCAGCCGGCGCATTCCTTTCAGGGGGAAAACCTGTAAAAATCACGGCTCTTTTTTTTGCAATGATCATTCTCATGATCCTTTCCTTTTATCCTGACCTTATCAGAATGAAAATGTCCCCTTTTAAACCACTTTCCGTGTATCTGAAATTTCCGGGAGCAGAACATTTAAAAACGTTCTATAGCCCATATTCACAGATAGATGCCTTTAAAAGCCCTGCTGTAAGATTTGCTCCTGGATTAAGCCTCCTATACTCTGAACCGCTTCCTGATCAGATCGGCCTTTCACGTGATGGCGACCGGATAGATGTCATAACTGACGGACGTAACAAAGACGGTTTACTGTTCCTTGAATTCCTTCCTTCCTCAGCAGGATATGAAATGGGACAGAAAAAAAATGATGTTCTCATCCTTGACCCAGGTGGAGGGCTCGCTGCGCTTGCTGCCGCATATTACGGTTCTGAAAATATTTACAATGTTGAAAGTAACCCTTTAGTGGTAGAGGCTGTACGGGACGACTATCACACGTTCTCAGGTAATGTTTTTGAAAAAAATACATCTGCCGGGCATGGGCGTTCCTTCCTTCAGTCACGGGATGGCGCATCTTTTGATCTGATCGATCTGTCAATAACCGGGGTATCAGTAAGCAGTACATTAGGGATTTCAGAAGATTACCGTTTTACAGTAGAGGCATTCCTGCAATATATGAAGGCCCTCAAAAAAAATGGAATGATAAGTATAAGCCTTTATCTAACTCCACCACCACGGACAGAATTCAGGATCTTATCAACTCTGGCCGCCGCAGTTGAGCAGACAGGTACTGGAGATATTATCTCACGGTTTGTTGCGCTCAGAAGCTGGGACAGCATGACCATCCTGGCAAAGAATACCCCTTTCACCTTACAGGAGACAGAACAATTAAAAGAATTCTCATACTCAAAGCGCTTCGATCTCCTCTATTACCCTGGGATAAAAAAAGGAGAATCCTCTGAGTTTATTAAGACAGCTTCAGATGATTATTTCAGTGGTTTTCAGAAAATCCTCGATCCAGCAACACGTCAAGTATTTATCGATGAGTATCCCTTTGATATCCGCCCGGTTTATGATGAAAATCCTTTCTTTCATGATTATTTCAAACTGAACAACATTAAAGCAATATATGAGACAATGGGACGAAACTGGCTGTATTTTATGGAAGGGGGATATCTGCTCCCAGTAATATTTCTCATAATCATATTGTCGGCTGCAGTTATTATATCGATCCCGTTTATATTCGGGAAGTCTTTTAAGGCCGCCTTGAGACATATCGTAACAGCGCAGTCCGGGCCATCTCTCCTTGTCCCTGTTATAGTTTTTTTTTCAATGTTAGGCCTTGGATTCATGTTCGCTGAAATTACATTTATACAGAAGACTATTCTTCTGCTCGAAAATCCGGCATATTCATTTGTCGTGGTCATTACCGCGATCCTTACAGGTTCCGGATTAGGCAGCATCACAAGCTCCAGATTTCCCCGGAGCACCCCTCCTTTTTTGCTGCTTGTCCTATCGTTCATCATCATAACCTACATTTTCATTTACCCGATGCTGCCGCCTCTGCTGTATCCTTTTCACCCCATGCTCAGGACTACCATAGTATTCATAATTCTGCTTCCTCCAGGATTCCTCATGGGCATGCCTTTCCCGGCTGGAATGAAACTGCTTGGTGAAAAGTGCCAAATCCTGATCCCATGGGCATGGGCCGTTAATGCGTGTATGTCTGTCCTCGCCCCGATTTTGGCTCTTATGATCGCCCTTTCGGCTGGTTTCAGTACAGTCCTCTGGATAAGCGCCCTGGCTTATTCCATTGCGTCCTTCTGTCTTGGAATCATGAAAAGATGGCAGTCCCAGTTCAGAATATGACCGGTTCATCCGATAACATACTGTATCATGGACAATAACAGCATCGAGATGACAGGAACAGTATTGTTCGTAGACGACGAGAATTCAATACTTAATTCCATCGGCAGACTTTTTTCCGATCACTCTATGAAGATCCTTAAGGCAGATAACGCAGCCTCAGCCTTAACTCATTTTGAAACAGAATCAATAGCAGTTATTGTCACAGATAATCATATGCCCGGCATGAAGGGAACAGAACTTCTTGCCAGAGTAAGAGATATCTCCCCTGACACCGTAAAAATACTGATGACCGGACACGCTGAGCTCTCAGTTGCCATCGATGCGATAAATAAAGGCGAGGTCTTCC
>QZKC01000078.1 GCA_003599425.1 Nitrospiraceae bacterium
ACTCGATCTGTCCCTTTTTAATAGCTTCAACAATTGCAGGGACGCCGGTCAGGAAATCGTTACTCTCCTTTTCTCTTTCAATGCTCTTGTCGAGAATATTCTTGGCGACTTCAATCCCGGCCAAAAGGGCTTTCTTTGTTCTTTTTGATACTTCATCGCCCATGAGGATGCGTATCTTGTTGAGCTTCTGCCATTGGCCATCAAGGGCTAAGAGAGAACCTATTTCAAAAAAACCGGTGGCAATATCAAATTGATGTGCTATCTCAGTCCAGTCGTGAAGGTAATTTTTGACTTTCCAGGCTTTATCGCTATTATCGACTATGAAGAGGTCGGCGCCTTTTTGTTTGCTATTTTCTGTCAATTATTGCCCCCATTATTTTAAGACACATTATTATAGCAAAGTGAGGTTATTTTTCAGTTTTATTTTACAGGGCGATGTTGAGAAATTAACTCAGGCGAGACTTGTAATGCACTTATACATTACAAGTTACGTTGTGAGCCTTCGGTATATCTCCGTGATCCGGTTCGGGAGTTGTTTGACATCATCGATGACGATATAGTTTACTTCCCCGTACATGTAACGCAGGTATGAGCTTGCTTCTTTGTCGATAGTTATGCAGAAGGAATGAATGCCCTGCTGCTTTGCTTCCATGAGCGCTTTCCTCGTATCCTCAATGCCGTAGTTCCCTTTGTATGTGTCATAGTCTTCAGGCTTGCCGTCGCTCAGGGTGATGAAAAGCTTGGTCCTGGCCTCGACGGATTTGAGTATCCTGGTGGAATGCCGTATTGGAGGGCCCATACGGGTGTAATCCTTTGGCGTTATGCCGCTTATCCGTTTTTTTACGATATCCGAATACGAGTCCTCAAATCCTTTGACGCAGTAATAATCACACCTGTTTCTCGTCATCCCTGAAAAACCGTATACTGCATAACGGTCTCCGAGCGCCTCCAGCGCCTCGGCCATTAGGACGAGCGATGCCTTCTCAGCCTCATTGACCCACCCCTTGGTAGAGCCGCTCATGTCCAGGAGAAAGAGCACGGCAAAGTTCCTCTCCTGCCGGTCGTATTTTGTAAAGAAATTCTCGTTAGGAGAAAGCCCGGCGCGGATATCTGAAAAGGCCTCAACAGTGGCGTCGATATCAATGTCGTCCCCTTCTTTCTGCCTCCTGACTATCTTCGGTTCCCTCTTCAGGAGCTCAAATTTTTTTCTCAGGATATTTACATAGCCGCTGTAGCGTTTCAGGGTGAGTTCCACAAATGGCTCATGTACTGGATGGATTGTGTGTTCAAAGAGGGTGCACCAGCTTTTCTTGTATCCCCCCCTCTTGTAATCCCATTCATCATACAGTATGCCTCCTTCGACCTCTTCAAAAACCTGCTCTTCCTCGGCTAACTGGTTGAGGGTCAAAGGGCATCCGGCTCCGCCGATATCAGATCCATTTACTATGATGCCGCCAGGTATGCCTCCCCTTTTTTCAATAATGTTTTTTGTTTCGTGATCGAGTTCAATGACCCTTCCTTTTATGAGCAGATATTCTTTTGCAGGGTCAGGCATATTTTCAGTGAAAATGTTCTTATGTGAGGAAGTCTTCTGCGGTTCGAATGAAGGCATGTTAATCAGTTTAGTTATCATCCCTTCCAGTTTTTTCTGATGAGCGCGCCTCTCTTCTTTAAGGTGCAGGGAAACTTCTTCTGGCTTTATGACACCGAGAAGCAGGAGGTGGCTCCGGGGATGGTAACTGCCCTCAAGGCTGCTTGCTGTCTGGTAAATACTGAACAGGTCCTCCATGCTTTTATGAAGAGAGGGTTCTTTTCCGAGCGCTGACATCCTTTCTGTCACGGATCTTACAGTATCTGAAGCATGCTCATCTGTATGTCCCTTTAAATAAAACTGATAAAGTGATTCTACAAATGCGGATTTCCCGTTGAGGCTGGAAAGAGGGGCGCGGTCCTTGAGGAAGTCTTTCTTCAACCCTGGCACCTCCTTCATGAGGCCGGGGAGCTCTTTTTCCAGGAACGGCTCAAGCCTGACAGCTTCAAGGATATTGTAAATGTCTATGGCGAGGTCTTTTTCCTGAAAGAGCCGGAAGAATGTTTCTATGTCAGGATAAGGCTGCCAGTTGTCTCCAATGAACGTGTTCAATAATTCAGGACCAGGGGCAAGCGTGCCCTGGGAAATCTGGGCACATTTATGAACGACTATGAACTTATAGAGGAGAAAATTTCTGTCGCGTTCATCATACCTGTTCAGGAAATGCGGAAGGTATATTGTTGCCGTATCGGTGTAGGATTCTGCGCGGGGTTCAAGCTTCAATGCAAGCCCTGAAATACCTCTCACATAGGTTTCAAGTACAGGAGCCACTTCCTGAAGAGTAAGCCCTTTTGGCATTAAAAATTCCCACAGGGACTCTTCATCCATGCGTGAAATAAATCCCAGAAAGTGGTCAACTCCCTGGTGGTCCAGGGTATCAAAGGCCTGCGTTATCCACCGGTCCATCTCTCTCAGGGTGAGAAACCGTGAGGCGTTCTTTATACGCTTCAGGGTCTTTGGTACGAGAGAGGAACTGGCATGGGAAAGGGTCTGGCAGAGCGCCAACGTCTTTTGCCTGATCCTTTTGTCAAGATATTCCAGGTCTCTGAGAACCGCCTCTATCTCATCATCATCAAAAAAATCGAGACGGAGGTTTTTGATCAGGTCTTCTTTGAGATGCGGGATGTGGTCTTCGTCTGTTCCATGCATCAGAATATGGAGCTGACCAGTTCGGAAAGCGCTGTCAGCATCTCGTGGTCGTCGGTCAAAGGTTCTGTTATGGCGACCTCACACGCTTTTCGTGGCTCTATACCGGAAGAAATGAGCTTTGCTGCATGTATCAGGAGCCGGGTACTGGCGCCTTCAATAAGCCCCCTATCCTTGAGATTGCGGGTCTTCTCGGCATAGTTCACGAGCTTCTCGGCGATCACATCCTGGATTCCGGTCTCGTGCATGATGACCTCTTTTTCGAGCTTCTTGTCCGGATAGGTAAAATCAATTGCAAGGAACCTCTGGCGTGTGGATTGTTTGAGATCTTTGAGTACGCTCTGATAACCCGGGTTATAGGAGATGCTCATTAGAAATTCAGGCGGAGCCTTGAGTATCTCTCCCAGCTTTTCAATGGGGAGTATCCTCCTGTCATCAGCGAGGGGGTGGATCACGACCGTGGTGTCTTTTCTCGCTTCTACGATCTCGTCGAGATAGCAGAAACCTCCTGCCTTGACCGCCCGCGTGAGAGGCCCGTCGATCCAGACCGTCTCACCTCCGCGTACAAGATACCTGCCGACAAGATCGGAAGCGGTCAGGTCATCATGGCAGGATATCGTAATGAGAGGCCGTCCGAGCTTCCATGCCATGTATTGCATGAACCGGGTCTTGCCGCAGCCGGTCGGTCCCTTCAGGAGAACAGGTATCTGATTATGGTAGGCTGACTCGAAAATATCTATTTCCTTCCCTGTAGGAAGGTAATATGGTTCTTCTTCGAGAATATATTCTTCTGTCTTTACTGCCTGAGCCATAGTTCATTGTAAATTATTTGAGGCAGTTAGTAAACCGGTTATTACAGAAATTCAAAAGCACAAAGGGGAGTCTGGCGGAGCATTTATGAATTTAGCAATAAGCGGTCAGCTCAAACATGCTGTTTTCCGTTCTTTCTGATAGCTGAAAGCTGATTGCTGAGCGCTGTTTTTTATGTCGATTAGAGAAACTCAGGAACAGGCTGCCCTTGTGCCTTTGAAAAATTTGAAAGCATGTTACTTTCTTTTGGCAGTTTTGGAAGCGGGCTTCTTCGCAGATCTTTTTGCGGGCTTGGGTTTTTTAAGCGGCTTTGCGGAAGCCTTCTTGGGAGCAACCTTTTTGACGATCTTTTTCTTTTCGGCCTTTTTCTTTATGGGTGTTTTCTTCCCGGGTTGTTTCTTCTCAGCTTTTTTCTTTGGCTTCTCGGCCTGTTCCATAAGAGACTTCGGGAGAGTTGCTGCGAGAATTTGCTTGAGCTCTAAAGCATTTTTGGGGGCATTTGCCATCGCATCATTATTGAGGTAGAAATACACATCTTTGCCCTCTTTCAGATATTCCTTGATCTTTTTTGAATCCTGCTTCAGTTGCTCTGTTGTATAGCTTGAGGCATAATTGCCCCCTTCCCCGTGTCTCCGTATATAGAGGAAATTGGCAGTGGATGGGAGATTATCGATAAAATCCGGCCAGTCAGCAGTACATACGGCTATATTTGAGGCAGAGAGGAGATTGAATACCTTCTTTGTGAGCCAGCTCTTATGCCTGAATTCAAAGGCGTGACGCACTGGATACTGTTTCAGGTTCTCTATAAAATCCTCGAGATTCTTCATGTTCAGCCGCAAGTTCGGCGGCAGTTGCCAGAGGACCACGTGCAGTTTTTCAAGGAGCGGGGCTGTTGCGTTGAAAAAAGTTGAAAGCGGCAACTCCACGTCTTTCAGTTTTTTGACGTGAGTGATAAACCTGCTCCCTTTCAGGCAGAATACAAAGTCAGGAGATGTTTCCTTGTACCATCTTTCAAAGGCCTCTTTTTTCAGGAGCCTGTAAAAGGTGACATTCAGCTCAACGGTATTGAATTTCCCCATGTAAAAGGAAAGCCACCATCTGTGCGGAAGGTCTTCAGGATAAAAGACCCCTTTCCAGGAATCATATAAAAAGCCGCTGCATCCTATCCAGTATTTCGGCATCGCAGATAAGTATACACTGAATTTTTAAAAAATTAAACAGAAAATTTTATGTAATATTATTCAATTATCCCCCCGCCGATAACTGTTTCTTGATCGTAAAACACGGCGCTCTGCCCGGGAGCCGGGGCCCAGACCGGTTCATCGCATTCAACAAGAACACGGTCAGGACCCTCAGGGGTTATTATTGCAGGGACTTCCCTCATAGTGGACCTGACCTTGATGTGTACCCTTATAGCATCCGGCAGGGCTTCAATAGCTATCCAGTTCAGGCCCGTCACGCTGAAGCGCTGCTTCATCGCATCTTCCTTTGCGCCGACAATGACCGTGTTCTTTTCCCTGTCTATGTGAACAACATAGTGTGGCTTCAGTGAGGGAATGCCGAGTCTTTTTCTCTGTCCAATAGTGTAAAACGCTATGCCTTTATGCTCACCAAGCCTCTTGCCGTCTGTGTCGACGATCAGGCCGGGGACCAGTGTTTCGGGCGAGGACCTCCTGATAAAGTCGGCATAGTTTTCATCTCCAACAAAGCAGATCTCCTGGCTTTCAGGCCTCAGCGCTGTTGCAAGACCGAGCTCGATTGCGATCTTGCGGGTCTTGTCTTTTGTAAGATCACAGAGGGGGAACAGGGTTTTTGAAAGCTCTTCCTGTTTCATTACGTAAAGGACATATGACTGATCTTTTTTAGGGTCAGCGCCTTTCAGTAACAGGTGACGCGCAACGGGCAACTTCTGACTTCTGACTTCTGGCTTCTGCACTTTTTCAATCCTCGCATAGTGCCCGGTTGCGACATAGTCAGCACCAAGCTCCCGGGCTTTTCTCAGGAGAAAGTCAAACTTGATATATCTGTTGCACAGGATGCACGGGTTCGGAGTCAATCCTTTCGAGTAGGACTCGCAGAAGCTCTCAATGACGTTTCTGTAAAAAGGGTCCCGCACGTCAACTGTATAATGTTCTATCCCCAGTTTCCCGGCAACTGACCGTGCAAGTTCAATGGTCTCAACAGAGCAGCAGACATTTGAACTCTTCAGGTCCCGCCGGTCCCACAGCTCATAACTCAAGCCAGTAACTTCATGGCCTTCTTTTTTGAGGAGACAGGCAGCAACAGAGGAATCAACTCCACCGCTCATGGCAACAAGCACTTTCATCGCAGATGTATTTTATCACAGGGAAAGACAGCGGTCTGTAGGGGTTTGATTAATCAAACCCCTACTTGTTGAATTTTTGCTCTTCCTGCGTTTAAAGTAACACAAAGGCAATGGCAATAAGCAAAACTAAAAGATCAGGCCCTTCCGGCGCTAACCGCCCGGCTTTCCCCTCTGATGAGAAAATGCATCCCTGGCTCAGGCTGCTCCTTGATGCGTATCACATAGTTGACAGGGGCATTACAAGGGCGCTTGATGATGAAAGAAAAAAGGGCAGAACCCTGGCCTGTAAAAAAGGGTGTTCACACTGCTGCGCCACACACAAAGATATTCCTGTGTATCCCCTCGAACTGCTCGGCATCACATGGTATGTGACGGAAAAGTTCATTGGGCCCCTGCGGGAAACGCTCAGGCAGTCACTTGAACAGTTCACAGGCAGGGAAGCATGCCCTTTTCTCATGGGGGGATCGTGTGCAGTCCATACCGTAAGACCAATGGCGTGCAGGCAGTTCAATGTTTTCGGCAATGCATGTGACGAAGGTGAAGACCCTTACTATACCAGGCGTGAGGACGTTATGGAACCGGTAAAGAAATATATTGATCAGGCATTTTTCATCATGCTTCCGTTTTATGGAGTTGAAAAAGAGTCTGAGCGTATCAAAGTGGTTGAGACAGGGGCTTTTCATAAAATGGTGAAAGAACTTCATGCATGCAACTGGAAGAGCCTTGCTGTAAAGATGAAAGACTTTGAAGCGCGGGACAGTGGCCCTGTCGCGTAACGACAGATGCATGCCTTGACAAAAACATCAAAAGATGGAATCATTTCTTCAACATGAGAAATCTTTAAATAAGGAGTGATGATGAAAAAAACAGTTTCAATAGTCGTCCTGATTGCATTCTTTGCATTCAGTTTTTATTCAGTGGCGCCTACTTTTGCCGCTGCTGCAGTGACGCCGATAATACCCTCTGAGAATGTTGCAAAAGAAATTGCAAAAAACGCAGGCGGGTACTACTCTGAGGGAGCAAGTGTCCCGGTTCTTTCAGGAACAGAGGTCGCACTGCCGGTCATAAAGGAAGGGACCGGAGAAGTGATAGGCTACATTGTTGCGGAGAGGGCAAATCTGATTACAACCCTTAATACCGCTGGATTCTCAGAGGTTTCGTCTGCATTAGCTGCTGCTGAAGCCGGCACTGCTGCGGGACTCGCGGTCGGCGCGGGTATTAGCGGAGGCACCATTGCATTAGGAGTTGCTGTGGCAGCAGGCGTGATAGGCCTTGCAGTCGGGGCCGGCGGCGGTGGCGGCGGCGGATCAACATCAGGTCACCCGTAAAAGCTACATGACAATTCAGGAAAAACTTTCCCGGCTGCCGTCTGTTGATGAATGTTTGAAGAGCCCCTTTGGACGGAAGTGGCTTCAATCTTTCGCAAGAAAAACAGTCCTCCGCGCTGTCAGGGAGATAATTGATTCGAAAAGGAAAGAAATATTACACGGAGCAAGCCCTGACGTCACACTTGAAGCACTCTCGCACAATATTGATGCATCCATAAAAAAGCTATCTGCCTATAAACTCAGGCCGCTTATCAATGCCACAGGGATCGTCATCCATACCAATCTCGGAAGGTCCATCCTTTCAGAGCGAGCTATTGATCATATCATAGAAACAGCCCGGAGCTATTCGAACCTTGAATATGATATCTCCTCTGGCAGGAGAGGCAAGAGATACTCGAATATTAAAGATATTATCAGGGAGTTGACCGGCGCAGAAGATGCTGTTGTCGTGAATAACAATGCTGCAGCAGTACTCCTTTGTCTCGAGACATTTGCAAAAGGCAAAGAAGTTATTGTATCTCGGGGCGAACTGGTTGAGATAGGAGGGTCATTCAGGATCCCAGAGGTCATGAAGGCCAGCGGCGCAATATTGAGAGAGGTTGGAACTACCAATAAAACGCATCTGCCTGATTATGAAAATGCCTTGTGCGGGGACACAGCACTTCTGCTCAAGGTGCATCAAAGCAACTACAAGGTGATCGGGTTCACGGAAGAAGTCCCCATTGAAAAACTGGTGAAACTCGGGAAGGAATATAAGATACCGGTCATAGCCGACCTTGGCAGCGGGTGCATGATCGACCTTGAAAAATACGGCGTGTACGGTGAACCGACGGTACAGCACGTTGTAAGTACCGGAGCGGATATTGTGACCTTTAGCGGGGACAAACTGCTTGGCGGCCCCCAGGCTGGGCTAATAATCGGGAAGGAAAAATTGATCGCTAAGATACAGAAAAATCCTATGCTCAGGGCCATGAGGATAGACAAAATGACCCTCGCTTCTCTTGAAGCGACTTTCATGCAGTATCTTGATGAAGAAAAGGCCATGAAGGAGATCCCTACTCTCAAAATGCTCACTCAGTCGGAGGGTGAGATAAAGCGCAGGGCAAAGCGGATCGCCTCATCTTTGAGAAAAGAAATTTCGGGTCATGCAGAGATCGGTGTTATTGCAGATGAATCACAGGCAGGGGGAGGGTCACTTCCTGAGATAAGTTTTCCGACTTTTGCAGTATCCCTCAAGCCTTTAAAGATATCTGTCAATGAACTGGAAAAAAGGCTGAGGCTTGGTGAGCCTCATGTGATAGCGAGAATTAAGGACGATACACTGATCATGGATGCACGGACAATACAGGATGAAGAAGCAAAAATACTGGCAGGATGTGTGAAGAACGCGTTTGTTTTATAAAGTCTTTCTCGTCCAGAATGTTTCCACAAGCCCAACCTTCCAGACAGCATTCTCCTTCTTTAAACTCAGGATAGCAGGCTCGCGTGACTTCTTGTGTGTAATTATTATCTCGGCGGTTGTCTTTTTTATCGGGACCATTTCCCAACGGCTTTCTTTCAGGATCATATCCGGATCAAATGTATTGAGAAAAGACCGCCAGTAGTTGGAAGATATCATGCCGGAATTTTCAAAATCTTTTCGTATTTCGTCTTTTGTTATCTCCCCTCCTATCTTCCGGGTGGATTTGTAAACATCATTTATTATTGTCAGTCGGGATTTTTCTGTTAACAGGCGCCATACGTTGTGGAAATCGTTTCCCTTTAAAGACAGGAAGAACTTTTCTGCGGATTCAAGAACCTCAGACACAGTGATGTCATCATTGGCTCCAGCAGGGGCGAGGGCAAGAATTGCTGCAATCGCCGCGAAAAATATGATTAATAACGATTTGGAATATATCATGAAGCTGAAAGCGTAAAAAAGGGCTGTTGATGACAGCCCTTTTTTACATGAAATCCTGATGACAAATTAACCAGTTAATGATGAGATGTAGTTGAGCCGCCGCCGCTTGAAGCTGATACTATGAGGGCTGCGGTGCCTGCAACTATTGCGGCGCCGGTTGCTATTGTACCAGCAGTTATGCCAGCTCCGACGGCCAGGCCTGCTGCGGTGCCTGCTTCTACCGCTGCGATCGCTGAAGCCACGGATGTGTATCCGGCAGCATTAAGAGCTGAGATCAGGCTCGCTTTTTCCGCAACGACATATCCGATGACCTCACTGGTTGCTTCACTTATTACTGGCAATGCAACCTGCGTGCCTGTAAGAGAAGGCACTGCTGAACCAGATACGTACGTTCCGCCAGCCTGTGCCGCAAGTTCTTTTGCAGCAGCCTCAGAAGCAATCTTTTGTGTAACTGCGTCGGCATGGGATATCGTTACGAGACCGGACGTCAGCATCAGAAATGATATTGTCACGAACAGTGCAATAAATTTCTTCATTTTTCCACTCCTTTCTTAAAAGAATTAAATTAGAGTTGATATATTTAATACAATTTTTGCCTGTCTTTGTCAAGGTAAATGTTGGTATTCCTTCCTATAAAATCAAAGAGAGAGTTGAAATGGTCAATGTCCTGTCCCGTGTCTCTGGTCCATGGCGACAATGCATAATCATAGGAGGTCCTGGAGTCAGTTCCCTTAAACAGCCTTAGCGGGATGGAAACCCCGAACCCCTTGTCATTATAACCCCTGTTAAAATCATCCCCGAAGACAGAGGTGTCTGTTACACTGTACCAGGCCCAGATCTTTACCCCGTTGATCAGTTTTGAAACCGTCAGCCGTACGCCGTTATCTCCTGCAAGGAACCTGCCGGCGTTGACGTCCACTGCCATATCTGTTTCCGGTATGTTCAGCCGAATATTGAAAAAAGCGGTGGAATAAATATCTTTAACGTCATCCGTCTTGAGTTTTAGCATGTTATCAGGGTCTCTTTTTTTCACTGCACTGCCGCTTACTCCCGTGTATATCCTGCCGTTAAATAAAGGCAGTGCGAATTCAGCATCAAAACCTGCATATTGGATTTCCAGGAGTCCGGCAGAAAACCTCCCGTACAGACTCGGAGTCAATTTTTTGATCTGGTCATACATCAACCTGTTCAATACAACGTTCTTTTCCTTGTAATCAACGAGATCGGACCGTACAGGGATGGAAAGAGGCTCATTAGTTGTCGTGATATTATTAAGAGGATATGTCGCAATTCCCGCAATAAAGGAGGCTCCCTCCCATGGTTGATAATTTACCCATCCTGACATGCCGAGACGGTATCTGAAGAAACCGGAAGGGTCGTTAAGAAAAGTCTCCAGAGACGGCTTTATGCCATAGTGCAATAATTTTTTATGTCTACCTGGAAGATTGGGCAGTTCTTCCACCGAGGTGTTGAACTTCGATAATTGTGCAAACTCATGGATCGTCATCTTCTCCTGATACAGGTCGCGGATATTCTCCTTAGAGGTGATGAGTTCCACAACCGGGATATCATTTTCTTTAAGGACGATATGTGCCCTGCTGATGTTTTGAGGATCGACAGCCGCGAGTATTTTTAGAATTATGCCGAGCGCTTTCGCGTTATAAAAATATTTTTCGTTCTGTGCTTCTATGTGAAGATCGTCTCCGGCCAGAACGACCGAGATATCGCTGAAACCTGAGCGGTGCAGCACTTCTGTAAGCCTCATCTCAAGGGGATTCAGCCTGTCGGAAGGAGTTTCCCGGTATATATGATCATAAATAGGTATCAGAGGTTTTCCGATGTCAAACGCTGCTGAAAAACTGGCCCCGAACTGATTGCCCCGCTGATAGCTCAGATCGATCTCGGCCCAATTCACCGGCCTGAACCTTATGCCGTAATTGAATTTGGATGGGACAGAGTTGCTGAAATATTTTTGTTGTGCAGGGTCAGTTGTCTGCTTGTCGAATCTGATCGGGCTGTATTCAAGCATCAATGCGTATTTTTCAGAAGGGGCGAACTGAATGCCCCAGAAGAACTGGGAATCTTTCAGCCAGTCTTCAGTGTCTGTAAACATCTCTACTCTGAACTTTTCGGCTTTTGAAATGACAGGTTTCTCCCCGAATCTTCCATTGCCGAAGCCGAGGGTGAAATCAAACGGGTATATCTGCTTGCTCGCTACGATATACTGTGAAGGATAAATTCTTGTGCCATGCGGGTCCATGATGCCTATCGCAAGCGCGGGCATATACTTGCCTTCGGGGAGAAACTGATATTTCAGGTCAACCGCTTTGTCTTTAAAATTACCATATGCAGGATTTGCAAGTCCCTGTATTCCGAGGACTTCAGTTATCCTCCCGTC
The DNA here is from genome assembly GCA_003599425.1 of Nitrospiraceae bacterium. Lineage (GTDB taxonomy): Bacteria > Nitrospirota > Thermodesulfovibrionia > UBA6902 > UBA6902 > SURF-23. The sequence continues at coordinate 11,500 of QZKC01000078.1, forward strand.
TATCTCAAGACCCTTTAAAGGACTTATTGTGCCGTAATAGTATCTGTAAGGATGGACCATGCTCGCGCCGATGCGGTAGCTGTTCACCCTCATTACCCGTGCAGTCGGAATTTCCATAAGGCCTGTGCCGCCCCAGTTGGAAGGAAACACAAAGGGTTCGTCGATCGAGCTCTGAGTTTCGGAATGCAGAAGAGAGGGAAATAACAACAGGAAAGAAAACAGGACAAGATAATAAACAGGATTTATTTTATGTGCTCTGGTGAAAAAAATATGCAGCTTTTTTTTCCGACTGATCTTTTTTCCCACAATTCATAACTCTATGCTCTTAACTCTTGACTTCCTAAAACAGCTTCACAGCCACACCGGCAGTCACGGCTATCTGATACATGATCTGCGTTATATCCTTTATCTCCCTGAGCCAGGCAATGCGGTCCAGTTTTTCCGGGACCGTGATCGTATCTCCAGGTTCGATCTCTTTTGCTTCATCCCCTGTCAGGGAAGAGACCTCCCACCTCGAGGAAACAACGTTCCAGTTCAGGAACCCGTTGGACAGTTTCCGTGCGGTACCGTCGGATTTCATGACATACACATTGTTCTCATCCGCGTACCGTGAATATCCGCCTGCGAGATTTATATAATCTTTGTATCCTGCTTTTTCAGAATAAATGAAGCTGCCAGATGACATTACTGAGCCCACGACATTCACGACGTTATTTTTCATCGGGATGAAAAGGTTGTCGCCGTCCTCAAGCTCTATATCATATTCGTTGTTCTTCAAAAGCCTGAGATGCGCAAGCCTGATGGACATTCTCCCTGTAGACTTGAGTTGTTTCAAAGATTCAACAAATTTTTTCCTCTGCTCCAGCTCAACCTTCCTTGCTTCGATCTCTTCCGGTGATAGCGCAGTTGATACCTGTTGCGATCCCACCACGAGCAGTTCCCTCTCAAGACGCGTGGTCATCTCTGCAAGGGCGTGCTGCTGCGCATCTCTTACTCTTGCCCTGGTGAAGATTGCTCCTCTCAGGTAAGCGTCGTCTGTATATCCTCCGGCCCGTTCGAGCACTGAAGACAGCCTCTCGCCTTTTTCAATGGTATATGTTCCGGGGAATTTCACTTCACCAAGGATGGATACTGTCTGATACAGTTTCCACCCAGGGACGTTTCGCACCAGAATATAGTCATTTATCTCCAGAGGGATGTTATGCTGAGGGTCTCCTTCTGCTGCCTTGAATATATCAATTGCTATTTGTTCTGTAAGAGGGCCTGAAGGGGTGACCTTGACCCGCGTGAGTTCAGCCTTGTCCGATGCATAGTACATCAGACCCCCGGCCAGTGATATCACATCGCTTATTCTTGTTTTTCCCGATATGATCCCATAATCTCCTGCATTGGCCACTGCTCCTGCCAGGGTCACCGTATTTTTTGTGTCTATAACAGCAAATACCTTGATCAGATCCCCATCCTGGAGGAGAAAATTTTTCTCAGGATCATTGTCAATATTATAAAAGTCCCCTTCAAAGAGCTTTCTGAACTGATGGTCTGCTATACGTTCTACCTGCACCCGCCCTTTAAAGGCAACGCTCGTGAGGCCGCCTGCCATTTGAATAAGGTCCAGGAGCCGTGTTTCTTCCCGAAGTTCATAGATCGCAGGATTTCTGACATTTCCTGCTATCCCTGCGAGCGGCCCGACAGAAGGAATAAAGATCACGTCCTCAGGCAGGAGCCTTGCATCTCTTGACTTGTCTCCTTTCAAAAGGAGATCATACATGTCAAAGTGCTCAACGAGGATACCGTTTCTCTTTAGCTGGATATCTCTCATAGTACCAGTCTTGCTTGGCCCCCCTGCTTGCAACAGGGCGTTGACGAGGGTTGAAAGAGAAGAAACAGTGTAGGCGCCAGGGTTCTGGGCGTTGCCCACAACATATACCCTCATCGTTCTTAAGGCCCCCATGCTCACATTCATTTCAAAGCCGGTGTAGTATTTGGAAAATTCCTTATGGAGTAGTTCTTTTAACTGTTCAAAGGTCAATCCTGTGATCCCGACAACCCCGATCTTAGGCAGGCTTACATTCCCGTCCCTGTCAACTGTCACGTGCCAGGCCCCTTCGATCTTTCCCCAGACAGTGATCCTTATTTCATCACCCGGGCCTACCACATACGACGGGCCTACAGGGACATTTGCAGATGGGACAAATGAAGACGGCTCTTTGAAAAGATCATAACCAAACTGTCTGATATTGGTAGAAACGGAAGAGACAGATTCTCCGGCGATGAACTGTTCAAATTTGGATATTGCTTCTGAAGAAGGCCGTGTGCGCAGAGCAGGCTGCGCTGATCCCATCTGCTGCTCAGGCTGTTGCATGTTCTGCAGTTTTTCTGTCAGTTGAGGCTGTTGCAATAAAGGGTGTATTTCGGACGGCGCTTTCCCCTCGGCCTGCGACATCGAAGGAGCTACAGGGACGACCTGTATCTGTGCAGAAGCCGGAACCCAGGGTAATGCAAGAAGGACAAGAATAATGATACTAATAAAGGCCGAGACGCGTGTTTTTTTCTTCATGTGTGCAACCTTAATATATCCAAGAGAATGCCTAAAGAATAAATTGTTTAAAAGGGTGAAATATTTTAAACAGTATTACCTATTAAAGCAATAGGTCTAAGTGTGTCAAATCTCTGTGTTCTTTGTAAATCGGACAATTCCCGCGATACAAAAGCAATTTTAAAAATGTTAAACTAACTCCATCGAAAAGCGGTAGTGGATTAAAATCCTTCTTTGTTTTCGTTTAGTCCTGGAGAGGTGTCCGAGTGGCCGAAGGAGCACGACTGGAAATCGTGTAGACGCTAATACCGTCTCGAGGGTTCGACTCCCTCCCTCTCCGCCATGCAAAATGTACGAAGCACATTTTGCAGCAATCAGCCGTCAGCGGTCAGTTTTCAGCTTTAAGGAAAAAGTATTTAAGCTGGTCGCTTAACGCTGAGAGCTTACAGCTATTTTCGGTCGGGCCTTTGGGCCCTGTGCAACGGTACGCTGCAAACTCCGCCAGGTCCGGAAGGAAGCAACGGTAAGCAGTTGTCCTGGGTGCCGCAGGACTACCTGAAGGCCCGGCTTTAAAGCGTTAAGAGTGGTGCGTTGTAGAGTGCATTGAGTAATTGAAATCTCTTCACGCACGACGATCTATGTATTAAGAGGTTCTATGAGTTATATTGTTCTTGCAAGAAAATGGCGGCCCCAGGGCTTTGATGACCTTGTCGGCCAGGAGACTGTGGTCACCACCCTGAAAAACGCTCTGTCAGGCGGAAAGATAGCGCATGCCTATCTCTTCTCCGGCCCGCGAGGTGTAGGGAAGACCTCGTCAGCGCGTATCCTTGCAAAGGCTTTGAACTGTGAACAGAGGGCAGACAGCGAACCCTGCGGGCAGTGTCAGAACTGTAAAGCCATAACAGATGGATACGCTGTAGATGTTCTGGAGATCGACGGGGCCTCAAACAACAGCGTTGAGGCAGTCAGGGAGCTGAGAGAAACAGTAAAATACGCGCCGTCGGGCGGCAAGTACAAGATATATATAATCGATGAAGTGCACATGCTGAGCGCCTCTGCTTTTAATGCTCTTCTGAAGACCCTTGAAGAGCCTCCTCCACATGTGGTTTTTATATTCGCAACCACGGAACCGAAAAAAGTGCCTGCAACGATCCTGTCCAGGTGCCAGCACCATTCTTTCCGCAGGGTCACAAAAGGCAGAATAAAGGAGCAACTCAGGAAGATCACAGATGCAGAGAAGATAACGATAAAAGACGCTGCGCTTGACATGATTGCAAAGGCAGCGGACGGCAGCATGCGGGACGCACTTACCCTTCTGGACCAGGCATACTCCTTCAGTGATGAGATATCGGAGAAAGAACTTCAGTCGCTGCTGGGACTTCCTGAGAGCGAGATCATTTCCGGGCTTACCGAAAACATTCTCAGGGGAGATATCGCGCAAACGCTTTCCATAATAAAAGAACTGACCGACAGGGGAAGTGATCTCCGTCAGATGGCTAAGGAGCTTGTCGAGCAGTTCAGGAACATTGCTGTTGCAAAGATAACAGATGGCGCTGCTGCGCTTCTTGAATTTACGGATGAGGAGGTACAGCACCTGCGTGATAGCGCACGAGATATCAGCATCGAAGAACTGACGCTACTCCTGACAGAACTTCTGAGGGTTGAGGCTGAGGTACGCACTGCTGCAAATCCGAGATATGTCCTTGAGCTTGGACTTCTCAGGACGTCTTTTGTTAAAGGGATGACTTCCGTTGAACAGCTTTTGAAAATGATCGGTGAGCCGGAAGGCCAGCACTATGTCCGGGAATCTTCACCAAAAACATCAGCTTCCCGGGACACGCAAAAAAGTAGCGGTCACAGCGAGACAGTTTCTCGCAATTCAGTTGCAGAGATCAACAAACCTGGCGGGGCGGCTTCTGACAAAAGGCCTGTTCCCCAGCCTGAAAAAAAAACAGAACCGATACAGCAACATGAAACTGATGGTAGATCAGCAGTCATCAATAAAGAAGAGATCTGGCAGGATCTGCTTGCACATCTTGATGCTACAGACCATCTCCTGGCGTGCAAACTTGCAGAGGCTAAGCTCGTTAATCTTACTGCAGCAGAGATGACAATAAGTTTTAACGGCGGGATGTCATTTCTTGCTGACCTGATAAAAAAGAACGCCCCTGTCATTGAGCCCTTGCTTCGGAAGCTCAGCGGTCACAGTATAAGACTGAAAGTGCTTTCATTGCCTCAGAATGGGGTCAAAAGGGACCTGAATACAATAAAGGAGCAGGTCGCTGCGGAACCTATCGTACAGGATGCAATGAGGATATTTAACAGCTCCCTGATAAATGTGAAACCGCTGGATGAAAATGCTAATGATAATGATGTAGAGAGTAGAGAGTAAGGGTTGTATCTCTCTATTTTTTGCTCTTTACTTTCTACTTTGTGAAGAGGAGGTTATATGAATAAAAAAATGCTTGGCGACCTGATGAAACAGGCCCAGAAAATGCAGCAGGAAATGGGAAAGATTCAGGAAGAATCGAAAAAGAAGACCGTTGAAGCATCAGCCGGAGGCGGCATGGTCGTTGCCGTTGCAAACGGTGCGATGGAAATTGTCTCTTTAAAGCTCGAGCGCGATGTCATTAATCCTGATGATGCAGAAATGCTCCAGGACCTGATCATTGCCGCGATCAATGAGGCCCTCCGCAGGGCCCAGCAGATGGTATCAGAGGATATGGGCAAGTTGACAGGAGGTATGAATCTTCCGGGCCTGGGGAATATGTTCGGATAATAAAAGTAGAGAGTAGAGAGAAAAATGGCAGCAGAGCCTCGGTCTCTCTACTTTTTACTCTCTACTAATTGATGTGAGTTTATGAGCAACAGCGTTGTAGATAATCTTATCAATGAGCTTGCACGGCTTCCCGGCATAGGCAGAAAGACCGCGCAACGGCTTTCCTTTTTTATCATGGGAATGCCTGAGGAAGAGGCATTGTCCATAGCGGATGCGATCGTTCAGATCAAAAAAAGAGCACGGTTCTGCAGGCAGTGTTTCAATATCACAGAAGATGAGATCTGTTCGGTCTGCGCGAACTCTCAAAGGGACAGAAGCAAAATATGTGTCGTTGAAGAGCCAAGCAATCTTATCGTCATTGAAAATACAAAAGCCTACAACGGACTTTATCATGTCCTCCTCGGCGCGCTTTCCCCGATTGACGGGATCACTCCTGAAAGGCTCAAGATACAGGAACTCCTCAGGAGGGTAAAAGAAAGCTCTATATCCGAGGTCATCATCGCGACAAACCCGAACACAAAGGGTGAAACCACAGCACAGTACCTATCGCAGGTACTGAAGCCCCTTGGAGTAAAAGTTACCCGCATTGCCTACGGGCTCCCCATAGGCGGAGACATTGAATTCGCTGATGAAGTGACGCTCTCCAAATCCCTTGAGGGGAGAAAAGAGCTTTAGCCTGAAAAATACAATCACGCAACGAGGCAACAGGCGGATATGCCTTCAAAACCTCTATAAAGCAACATATCAGTTAAACCTTATGTGCATTACACACTGCATAAAACTATGCCGCTCAAGACGATGACTATAAAACTTCAACGGTGTTGCTGATAGAGCTTTTTCAGTCATCTCCGCCTGTTGCAATATGCTATCCAAATAATTTTCCGGCATAAAATATCGAAATATTCTCTTTCACAATTTTTTCATAATCAATTTGTATAGTATAGGGGAGTAGGGTATCAGACGAGATGACAAGTGAGAAGAAAAAACAGATGACAACGCATGAGGCGCAACTGGTCCCCCTGAAAAAGATAGAAGGCCAGATACGCGGGGTGCAGAAAATGATAGATGAGAAGAGACACTGTATTGATATCATCATGCAGTTGCATTCTGTTATTGGCGCTATACAGCGTGTGGAAAGCGAGATTCTCAGAAGGCATCTTGAAGGATGTGTGACACACGCACTGCAGGATAAGTCGGAAGCTGTCAGGAAGTCAAAAATTAACGAGGTCATTGATCTCATAACCAAGTTCAGAAAAACTGCCTGAGTGGACAGGCGTTCATTAAGAAAGGAGACGAACAATGAAAAGATTATTGGTAATGACATTGTCCCTGATTTTTGTCCTCGCGGGGATCGCGGTCGCAAAGGATTACGAGGTAACGAAAAAAGCGGGAGATTATGATGTTGAGGTGAAGATCGACAAGAATCCGCCGGTTGTGGGCGACAACAATATCGAGATAGAGATAAAGGACGCAAAAGGCGGCTATGTAACTGATGCGAAAGTTGTTGTAGAATATACGATGCCTGCAATGCCGGGAATGCCCCCGATGAATTACAAGGCAGACACGAAGCTTGACGGGTATGAATACAAGGCGACCATGAACCTGTCAATGGCAGGGCCATGGAATATTGTAGTGAAGATAGTCACAGGCGACAAGACGTCTAAAATGAAATTCAGTATAGACGCCCAGTAGAACCGGAGCATGAATGTTAGATAGCAGAGCACAGACCGGCGTATCAAAATCTCTGATAATGCAGTCTGTGTTCTGTGTTCTTTGCTCAGTGCTTTTTCTTCCCTTAGTATCATACGCTTCCGGAGATGAACTCGTTTTGCAGGACCTGATCGACGAGGCCTTAAGGAACAACCACGAGATACTTTTTTCCCGTACCAAAGAACAATCTGCCGGGTTCAGGGTACCCCAGGCAAACAGTCTTCCCGATCCCATGCTCATGGTCGGTTATATGAATGACGGAGTCAGAGACCTGTATACATTCGATGAAGAAATGGCCCAGGATTCACAGTGGATGTTCTCAGTCTCGCAGATGTTCCCCTTTCCCGGCAAACTGCCTCTGAAATCTGAAATGGCCCTGAGGGACGCGGAAAGCAGACAGGAGATGACCGACGCAATCAGGCTCAGGACTGTAGCAAGGGTGAAAGAGCTTTACTATGACCTGTTGTTCTCATACAAGAACCTCGACCTTTTGAAAGACCGGAGCGATCTCTTTGAGAGGATCGAAGACGCCGCCCTTGCCAGATATTCAACAGGGATGGCTCCGCAGCAGGAAGTGCTCATGGCCCAGGCCGAAAAATTCATGATTATGGAAAAAGAAGAGATGCTAAGCCAGAAAATACAGTCCCTTGAGGCCATGCTGAATTCCACTGTCGGCAGGAATGCTGACTCTTCCCTCGGAAGGCCGCAGGAACTACCCCGGTCCTCATACGGTTTTACAATGGATGAACTGGTGCATGCAGCGGTCAGCAACTCGCCTGAGATAAAGGCTCAGCAGAAAATGATCGCAGCGGCTGATGCAAAGGTGCGGATGGCGGAAAGGGAATACTATCCTGATATCACTATGAGCGCAAGTTATTTTGCGAAAAATAAATATTTTCAGGATATGTGGAGCCTTACAACAAGCATCAATATACCCATTTTTTACAAAACGAAACAGAGTCAGGCCGTACTTGAAGCGCAATCAATGCTCTCTGAGGCAGACCATGAGCTGCAATCCATGCAATTGATGATAGCATCCGCTGTAAAGGACAACTATTCCATGCTCAGGTCATCGCAAAATCTCATGGCGTTATATAAGGAGGCGCTCGTTCCCAAAACGTATCAGGATTATGAGGCAGCGCTTTCAGGATATACCGCAGGAAAAGTCGAGGCAATGACTGTGATAAACAGGCTGAAAGCACTCATTGATTATGAAATTTCCTACTGGCAGCAGTTCACTGAAGGAGAGAAGGCAATCGCGAGACTTGAGGCGATAACGACAGTAAGCAGTCAGCGGCAAGCAATCAGCATACAAGGAGAAAAATAACTATGAAAACAAAGCCAATAATAATGTTGGAGGTAATAGTATCTTTATTATTTTTCTTCAATGCCCCCCCTTTATTTGCTCAGGTTCATCAGCATGAAATGCCTGCAAAAGAGACCGCTCCGCAACAGGTTGAGACAGAAGAAGCTGAAGAACCACCGACAATTGAGATAGAACCTGAAAGGCAGCAAATGATCGGCGTGAGGATTTTTGAGGTCTCCGCAAAACCGATGAACAAGATCATCAGGACTGTAGGACGGATAGGATATGATGAGAGGAAGCTTGCCACTGTCAACACAAAGTTCGAAGGATGGATAGAAAAGCTCTATGTTGATTACACAGGCCGCCCGGTTAAACAGGGGGAGCCTTTGGCGGAAATATATAGTCCTGAGCTGTATGCCACGCAGCAGGAATATCTGAATATATTAAAGTGGAATGAATCAGCTGCCAGTGGCCAGCAACCAGCAGTCAGCTCAATGCTTTCAAAAGATGCCGGGAAATTAGTTGACGCAGCCAGGCAGAGACTGAAGCTGTGGGACATTTCTGACCAGCAGATCGAAAAGATCAAATCGACCGGAGAGCCGGTAAGGACCCTCACTATCTACAGCCCTGTCTCCGGCTATGTGATAGAGAAGATGGCTGTCCAGGGGATGAGAGTGATGCCGGGAGAAAAGCTGTTCGATATTGCTGACCTGTCAAGGCTCTGGATTTTTGCAGACATTTATGAGTATGAGCTGCCTCACGTGAAAACAGGACAGAAGGCATTGATCACACTCAGTTATATGCCCGGAAAGGAATTCCCCTCAACGATTGACTACGTTTATCCTTCAGTCTCCAATGCTACAAGAACTGCAACTGTAAGATTCGAGATACCAAATTATGGTGGACAGCTCAAACCTCAGATGTACACGAATGTGGAGATAAAGATCGAGCTCGGCAGCAAACTTGTCGTGCCTGATGATGCTGTTATTGACACAGGAATAAGACAAATCGTATATGTGGATAGAGGAGAAGGATACTTTGAGCCGAGAGAAATCAGGACAGGGCTGAAGACCGATGGATTTACAGAGGTCGTAAGGGGACTGAAGACAGGCGAAAAGGTAGCCTCCTCAGCAACCTTCCTTATCGATTCAGAAGCACAGTTAAAGGGAGTAACGCCGTTAAAAAGGGATTAGGGGTTTTATTGTCGGGTAATGTCACCATGAGCTTGTCGAAGGGTGGAAAAACTTCGGGCATGACGGATAACGTTTTATGAGGCCTTAGAAATGACAGTAATATAAATTACGATATGATTGCCAAAATAATCGAATACAGCGCTCGAAACAGATTTATAATCTTTTTGCTGGTTTTCTTTCTCTGTGCCTGGGGATACTGGGCGCTTATAAAGACACCGCTGGACGCCATTCCAGACCTGAGCGACACACAGGTAATTATTTTTACCGAATGGGCCGGAAGAAGTCCTGACCTTGTTGAAGACCAGATAACGTATCCTATCACCTCAACCCTTCTCGCAGCGCCAAAGGTGCAGGTGGTGCGTGGGTTCTCATTCCTTGGCAGCTCTTTTATCTATGTGATCTTTGATGAAGGGACTGACATCTACTGGGCCCGGAGCCGTATACTTGAGTACCTGCAAACTGTCAGGGGAAAAATACCTTCGGATGTAAATCCTGTTCTCGGCCCTGATGCAACGAGTCTCGGCTGGGGTTTCAATTATGCGTTGCTCGACGAGACAGGCACGTATGACCTTTCGCAACTGCGTTCAATGCAGGATTACAATATAAAACTTGCGCTCGAAAGCGTCCCCGGGGTTTCTCAGGTCGCAAGCATAGGCGGATTCGTAAGACAGTATCAGGTCAACATTGACCCGAACAAGCTCCTTGCCTATGACATTCCCCTGATGAAGGTCATGGAGACCATCCGCAAAAGCAATAAGGACGTGGAGGGTCGGGTAATTGAATTTTCCGGTATTGAATACATGGTCAGGGGGCGCGGGTACATCAAAAAGCTGTCAGACCTCAAAGATATTGCTATAGGCACAAACGGCCTCGGCACCCCGGTCTTTCTGCGCGATGTAGCAACAGTTCAACTTGGCCCTGATATCCGCAGGGGACTCGCAGACCTTGATGGAAAAGGCGAGGTGGCTGGAGGGATAGTGGTCGTACGCTTTGGCGAAAATGTCCTGGATGTCATTGAGCGCGTCAAGAAAAAGATTGAACTGGACGTACAGCCCAGTCTCCCGAAGGGGGTAAAGATCGTCACAACGTATGACAGGACTGAGCTGATTCATCGCTCCATCGATACCCTGAAAGACGAGATAATCAAACTGTCCGTAGCGGTAAGTGCTGTATGCATCGTATTCCTTTTCCATTTGCCAAGCGCACTTGTAGTTATACTTACGCTCCCCGTCGCGATCATCATATCTTTCATATGCATGTACTATCTCGGCGTCACATCAAATATCATGAGTCTTGGCGGCATCGCCATTGCGATAGGAGCAATGGTTGATGCTTCTATCATTATGGTTGAGAATGCCCACAAGAAGCTGGAGGAATGGGAACATAGTGTTGACAATTCTGCGGGGACCTCGCCCCTTCAGAGCAAAACAGATGTTATCATTGAGGCTGCCAAAGAAGTCGGTCCGTCGCTGTTCTTTTCCCTGCTCGTCATTACCGTAGGATTTCTGCCTATATTCACTCTCCAGGCGCAGGCAGGAAGACTGTTTAAGCCTCTCGCATACACGAAAACATTTGCCATGCTTTTTTCGTCATTTCTTGCGATAACACTTACCCCGGTACTCATGACTCTATTCATCAGGGGAAAGATCCGTCCTGAGGAGAAAAATCCTGTCAGTGTTATATTGCGCAAGATATATGAACCGTTTGTTAATGCCGCCCTGCGGTTTAAATGGACATCCATAATTATCGCCTTTCTGCTGGTTGTGATAACTACGGTATTATTCATTCTGCCGATGGTCGATATCACTCTTTTCCCTTCGAAAAAGCTCGGTTCTGAATTTATGCCGCCGCTTTATGAAGGGACTCTTTTCTATATGCCTGTGACCGTTCCGGGCGCGTCAATCACGGAAGTAACAAATCTCCTGATACTCCAGGACAAGCTGCTGAAGACCATCCCTGAGGTCGATCAGGTGTTTGGAAAGGCAGGACGCGCTGAGACTGCCACTGACCCGGCTCCTCTTGAGATGTTTGAGACGGTCGTGAATCTCAAGCCTGAGCATGAATGGCGTGAAGGAATGACCGTGGAGAAATTGAAAAATGAAATGAATGACGCGCTTTCGATTCCCGGCGTTGCAAACTCCTTCACGATGCCGATAAAGGCGAGGATAGACATGAACGCAACAGGGATAAGGACGCCTGTGGGGGTGAAGGTACTGGGTCTCAAACTTGACATAGTTGAGAAAGTCGCCCTGCAGGTGGAGAATGCGGTAAAGCCAATAAAGGGAACACGAAGTGCTTATGCTGAAAGGCTGTCAACAGGATATTTTCTTGATATCAAACCAAAGCGGCACGAAATTGCCCGCTATGGGCTTGCAATGGATGATGTCAATGACCTGGTCGCCAGCGCCCTTGGGGGCATGAACCTGACAATCACGGTTGAGGGAAGGGAGCGGTATCCGGTCAATGTCAGGTATCTGCGCGAACTGAGAAATGATGTGGAAAAGATCAGACGTATTCTCATCCCCGTAATGAACCCGGGAATGCAGACTGCCGGGGCTGCAATGGGTGGGCAGCGGCTCGCCCTGGCATCCGGGTCCCAGCCACTGTATCCCAGTCCCCAAGTCCTTCAGATCCCGCTTGGATCTCTTGCTGATGTTGACATTGTAAAAGGGCCAACCTCGATAAAGAGTGAAGAAGGCCTTCTTGCCGCTTATGTCTTTATTGATTTTTCGGGGCGCGATATCGGCAGTTACGTGGAAGAGGCCAGGAAGAAAGTCGAATCAGAAGTAAAACTGCCTTATGGTTACAGGCTTGAGTGGAGCGGTGAATATGAGAATATGCTGAAAATGCATGACAGGCTGAAAGTAGTAATTCCTCTCACCCTGCTTATTATCTTTGTCCTGATCTATTTGAATACTAAATCAACGACAAAGACATTTATCGTATTGCTTGCGGTTCCGTTCTCACTGGTCGGGTCGTTCTGGCTCCTGCATTTTCTTAACTACAACATGAGCATTGCCGTGTGGGTCGGCATCATTGCCCTTGCGGGTCTTGATGCTGAGACTGGCGTTATCATGCTCCTTTACCTCGACCTTGCATATGAGCAATGGAAGAAAGAGGGAAGGCTGAAAAACATTGCTGATCTTAAAGATGCAGTTATGCATGGCGCGGTGAAAAGGATCAGGCCAAAGATCATGACTGTAAGTGTTATCCTTGCCGGACTGGTTCCGATCATGTTCAGTCACGGTGCTGGGTCCGATGTAATGAAACGTATTGCCGCCCCCATGGTCGGAGGCGTTGTCACCTCCACTATTCTTGAGCTCATCATTTATCCGGTCATTTATATGCTCTGGAAAGGCAAAGAGTTCAAAAGTCCCGAGAATCAATAGGACAGCTTCAGCTTATCGATTTCTTCTTTTGTCACATCCGGCCATTTCTTGAGATTCCAGTTGCCGATCCATTCCTTAAAGAGGGAAAGGTTCTTCTGCCTCTCTTCTTCAGAGTCTCCGAGGTGCTCGTACATATTGCCTGGCTTGCCATCTTTGGTATTATTCCCGTCATCGAGCCTTCTCATCAGAGCGCCTGCATCAGGCCATCCTGCAAACTGGACCAGGAAAGCATACGTGTCCATCCTCGGGCCTTTCACCAGTTCCTTGTATTTTGTCTTGTCCTGGTCAAACTCTTTCAGCTCAGGCGATTCTGCACCGTGGCAGTGCAGGCACTTGCTGTCAAAGATCGGTTTAATGTGGCTTGTGTATCTGGTCTCATCTGCAAATGCGCCTGCAGCGAGGAGCACGGTACACAAAAAAGTTGTTGCGGTGAGAAATATTTTTCTTTTGTTCATTTCCTTGTTTCCTTTCATGATTGTTTTTGTTATAGCTGCTTTTTTTCGCATGCTACTGAATCACACCCCTGGCAATGTCCTTTTTTCTTCCAGAGTGAGCGGTACAGCATATAAACCGCGCCGCCAATGATCAAGATCATTATTAAAACATCTGCAATTCCCATATCTCATACCTCCTTCATTCTTAAATCCCGATTCCCAATAATTTTCCGCCCTGGTAGATAGTTAATGCCACAACCCAGGCCAAAACCATCTGATATCCGAATGCGACACCGAACCACTTCCATGTGCCGAATTCGTGTTTCATGGCGATCGCAACTACAACACACGGCATATAGAGAAGGACAAATGCCATAAAGGCATACGCTGTAAGCGGTGTGAATGCCTTTTGTATGACCGTCCTCAGTCCGGAAACGCTGTCGTCCTCCTCTGCTGAAATGCTTGTAACACCAAAAGTTGCAAAGACATTTCTTATGGAATCACCGACAGCGGCCGTAAAAGATGCCCCTATCTCCCGGATATCCTCTGATACAGTGGTCTCCTCCTGCTCTTCCTGTTCAACAGCGTATATTTCAGCCATGGTACCAACAACTATTTCCTTTGCGATCAAGCCGGTAACAAGCGCTGATGCAGCTTCCCAGTTCCCAAATCCAATAGGCTCAAGCACGGGAGCTATTACTTGCCCGGTCTTTCCAAGATATGAGTCCTTTTTGCTCTCAACGCCCCATGGGAGATTCAGCAGGAACCACACGATTATTGATACCGCAAAAATATAAGTCCCGGCTTTTATCAGAAAGTGTTTCCCTTTTTCCCATGTATGGATCAAAAGGTTTCTGAGCGACGGCATCCTGTAAGGCGGAAGCTCCATGATGAACATAGGCGACTCCCCTCTGAAAAGAGTCCGTTTGAATATAACACCCATCAGGATCGCAAGGGCGATCCCCATAACGTACATTGACCAAAGGACGGTGCCGGCGTGGGTGGTGAAAAATGCTCCTATGAAGACGACGTACACAGGAAGCCTTGCTCCGCATGACATGAGAGGCAGTAGCAGTGCCGTGAGTGCCTTGTCCCGTGGATTTTCAAGGGTACGTGTTGCGTATATACCCGGTACATTGCATCCAAAGCCCAAAAGCATAGGGATAAAGGATTTCCCGTGCAGTCCCATGCTGTGCATGGCCCTGTCCATTACAAAGGCCGCCCTTGCCATATAGCCGCTGCCTTCAAGGAATGTGATAAAGAACATCATCGCGAATATCACAGGTACGAATGCAAGCACAAAACCAACTCCTGCGAGGACTCCTTCAGTGGCCAGCGATGCGACCCATAAAGGGCCATTGACCGCTGTGATGGCCTTTGCAGCCAGTCTGCTGAGCGGTCCTGCAGTGGCCCCGTCTATCCAGTCGCCAAAAGGTTGTGAAAGGTCAAACGTAAGTTTAAATACCAGCCACATTGCGGCAAGAAATATCGGGATCCCCAGAAACCTGTTTAACACCACTTTGTCGATCTTTTCAGTCAGTTCCATTTTTCTGATCTCGGGCCTTTTTACCATTTCGCGAGTAAGGCCGGCAGCAAATGCATAGCGTTCATCTGCCATAATTGACTCGATATCATCACCATGTGCCCTGGTGAGATGTTTTGTTGCCTGCTCAATGAGTGAAATGTCAATATCGAGACCAGCTTCCTTCATCATATGGGAGTCGCCTTCCATGACCTTGAAGGCAAGCCATCTCATCGGATATCTTTTCTGAAGCGATGAATGGTGCTCGTTTAAATGGGTCTGAATGAAGGTTGCAGCAGATTCAATATCTTCACTGTAATGCAGTTGCTTCGGGGCATATCGTGACGGATTTGCAGCTGCTTCCGTTGCTGCTTTTAAAAGATCATTCAAACCAGACTTCTTTGTGGCTACTGTTGGGATGACCGTGATCCCTAGCATCTCCTCCATCGCCTTTGTGTTTATCCTGTAACCTTTTTGCTCTGCTTCATCGTATATATTGAGGGCAATTACTACAGGGATGCCGAGTTCCAGCATCTGTATTGTGAGATAGAGGTTTCTTTCAATATTCGTGGCATCAACTACATTTATGATAACGTCAGGCTTTTCTGTTATAAGATAGTCCCTTGCGATGATCTCTTCCTGTGTATACGGGCTCAGACTGTACGTCCCGGGCAGGTCAACAAGCTTTATCTTGCTGCCTTCGTATTCGAACATGGCAGATTTCTTTTCAACCGTGACGCCCGGCCAGTTGCCGACATAAAGCCTGCTGCCGGCAATAGCGTTTATGAGGGTGGACTTGCCTGAATTAGGATTGCCTGCAACTGCAACGGTAATGGTCTTTCTTTTTGTTTCTCTTAACTCTGAACTCTTAACTCCTAACTCTAAACTCATTTCACCGCCTCCACAGTTATTCCCTCAGCCTCTTTTTTTCTCAGGGAAAGATTATAATTTTTCACAGTCACTTCAATAGGGCCTCCGAGAGGCGCTACCTTTTCTATTTTTATTTCTTCTCCTACAAGGACCCCCATGTCCATGAGCCTCCTTTTAACTGGCCCGGTCACCCCGATCTTAGTGATCCTGCCTTTTTCACCCGGCTTTAACATTGACAAGTTCATTTGAATGACCTCCTTACCTTGATTCAACTTGTGATCCGCTTTACCATTACTCTCATCGCGATCCCTCTGCTGATGGCAATCCTTGATTCGTTTATCTTTAGTAAAATAGGGCCGCCTCCACCGTTGTTCAGCATTTCAACGACCTTTCCTGCGCGAAGCCCCATATCCTCTGCGTGGCAGGTCTGATCTTTCACGCTCTTGTTCAAACTGACTTTTGGTATCCTTATCTCCATTACTTCAGCCTTTTCACCTGCAGATAACAGTCCAAGTGGTGACATGGTTTTATTTCCTCCCTTGTTAAAATCTCGCTGCCAGTCCTGCAAGAACTGCCAGATCTGTTTCAGGTTTGTTAAGTCCGGCCTTGATGCCGATATCAATATCAAGATCCTCTGAAACTGAATAGATCAATCCGCCCAGGATAAAAGCAGGTTGCGTTTTTGAATTTTTGTCAGAGTTTCTCTCCATGCCTACATTTGCTACAGCAGAAAGATTTTCAGAAACTTCTTTTTCTGCCGCAAGTGATGCATACCATAGGTCCTTTCTGTTTGAAGATTTGTCTTCCTCAAGTTTGTATTCATTGCGCAAATAACCCAGGTTCATATGTAATGACAGTACCTCCATTTCCTGTGTTGCAATGAACATGAGAGCATATGATGGCCTGCCGTTACCCAGGCCTTTTTCTTCATCACCGGTAGGTAATGTGATGCCTGGTTTAAGAGCAAAACTTAACCCCTCTTTTTCAAACAGTCTCCACTTTAGTTCAATTGACGTATCTCCAATCCCATCCTCATCGGATACTGTTTCCCCGTCTTCTTTTGTTTTAGACCACAGATAGGGCATGCCAAGGACTACATCTGCATTGTCAGTAAAGCCGTATGAATATATAACAGAAACTTCTATGCCGGCATCTTCAGTTGATACATTATCCTGTCTTTCCTTATCAGAAGCATATTCACTGTTGATCTCGATCTGGGATTTGCCCTTTCCCTGTGTTCCGGTGTCATCAGTTATGAGAGGATGTGCTGCATAAGAAACCGTGAACAGTGAAAAACAGACAGTGAATATCAGGAAGAACAATGTCATAACTTTTGAACTCTTAACATCATACTTCATAAAACCCTCCTTGCTGAAAATATTATCTTAATGTGATAATGATAACCATTTTCATTACTGTGCCAAAAAAAAATTACTCCTTACATCCCTGGCATATGCCGTACATGATCAGTTTATGCCCTTGCAGGGTAAAGCCTTCCTTTCTTGCGAGTTTTTCCTGAAGGTGCTCAATTTCAGGATCTACGACTTCTATGAAGTCTCCACACGTTAGGCAGACCAGATGGTCATGGTGTTCGTGTCCGTAAAGGTGTTCATACCTGACTGCTTCGCTGCCGAGCCTTAATTCTCTGCTCAGGCCACAGTCACAGAACAGCTTAAGCGTCCGGTATACGGTCGCTATGCCGATCGCGGGGTTCTTTTTTCTTACCAATGAATATAATTCTTCCGCAGTGAGGTGTTTTTCTGTCCTGAGGAAGGCCATGAGGATATCTTTCCTCTGGCTGCTGTGTTTTAGCCCTTTGTTCTTCACAAAGTCGTCCAGTATTTTTTGTTCTACTTCAAATGCCATTTTTCCTTGGAATCCATCTATCCTACGATATTGATAATCAATATCATAAATGAGACCTGCCCTTTCTGTCAAGGGGGGCTGAAAAGAAGAGAGCTATTTGAGGCCCTGGAGAGCTTCTTGTATAAGATTTCTGTCAGCATTTTCCTCGATGCGGACTGCTCCGATCGATACGGGGAGTATGAACCTAAGCTTGCCTGATGATGCCTTCTTGTCAATTTCCATTGCACTGATGATCTTTTCTGTGCTGAGCTCATCGGGGATACTGTCCGGAAGCATGTAAAGAGATATAAGATTTCTTATCCGCTGCGCTTCGTCCCTTCCGAACATCCCCGTCATGACCGCGAGTTCTGCGGCAGCGCACATACCGATCGCTACAGCTTCGCCATGCAAAAACCTTTTATATTCAGTAACTGTCTCAATGGCATGGCCGACAGTATGTCCGAAATTAAGTATTGCGCGCAGGCCAGCTTCACGCTCATCCTTTGAGACTACATCAGCTTTTATCTCACAGGAACGTTTGATTATGTGGATGATGCTGTCTCCGATAGATAGGATATCCTCCCTGCTGCTTTCGAGGTAATTGAAAAGCTCTTTGTCTGCAATGACCCCGTATTTTATCACCTCTGCGATTCCTGCGAAAAACTCTTTCTTTGGGAGTGTTCTTAATGTATTAACATCGATCAGTACCAGTGAAGGTTGATAAAACGTGCCTATCATGTTTTTCCCGAGGGAATGGTTTACGCCTGTCTTCCCGCCGACAGAGCTGTCTACCTGTGCAAGCAGAGTTGTCGGAACCTGGACATATCGTATGCCTCTCATGTACGTTGACGCCACAAATCCTGTTATATCGCCAATGACGCCGCCGCCAAAAGCGACAAGCAGGGCATTCCGGTCGAATCTGGCCTTGAGGAGTTCTCCGTGTATGTGATAGGTCCAGGTAAAGTCCTTGTATTCTTCACCGTCAGGTATCAGGATGACTTCCGGAGATATGCCATAATCATTCAGAGATTTCATCACGAGGTCTTTGTAAAGAGGGAATACTGTTTTGTTGCTGATAATAGCGACACGTGACGGCCTGAATTCTTTCAGTCTGATTCCGAGCTTCCAGAGGACTCTGCTTCCGATAACGATGTCATAACTTCTTTCTTTCAAGTCTACAGTTACGGCCTGGTAATCGAGAGCGAGCATCTCCACTATTTCCTGTGCGGCCTCTTCAGGCGTGATGTAATTTGTATCGATAGAGGCATCTGCCTGCATGTAAAGAGGAGTTCTCTCAGTGAGGAGTTTGTTTATCTCCTGAAGGGGCTCATCTACTTCAAGCAGAGGTCTTTTCCCTCCCTCGGTCATAACGCGTTTGAGAATAATCTCAGGATCCGCCTTCAGCCAGATAATGGCCCCCCCCTTGCCGAGGGCTTCCATATTTTTTTTGTTCTTGATAATGCCTCCCCCTGTGGCGATCACGGCATGGGCCATATGTGATACTTCCCCGGCAACTTTTTGCTCCAGTTTCCGAAAATAGTCTTCACCTTTCTTTTTGAAAATCAGTGAAACAGGCATGCCCTCCCGCTCTTCTATCAGCACGTCGGTGTCAACATACTGATACCCGAGTTTCCTGCAGAGTTCTCTGCCAACAGAGGTCTTGCCGGTTCCCATAAAGCCTGTAAGGACGATTTTCATGGTGTTCTGATCTAAAAGGTTATTATTCTAATACCAGATAAAAGCAAAGAATTCAAGAGGTGCTGGCTTAAACGATTATATCGGGACTATGAACCCTTGAAAAAACCTGCTTTCAGAATTCACGTAGTTGCCTGAGATATCCCTGATAGTTCCTTTGAGCCTCTTCCATGCTGTCACCGCCAAATTTTACGAGCAGGCTGTCAGCGATGGCGAGAGCTGTAACAGCTTCTCCGATGACAGAAGCTGCAGGCACAGCGCATACATCCGATCGTTCATACGCAGCCTTGAAAGGTTTCCTGCTCAAAATATCAATAGAGGACAGAGGGGTTTTCAGGGTAGGGATCGGTTTCATTGCCGCCCGGATGATTACCGGCATCCCATTGCTCATCCCGCCTTCAATACCGCCTGCATTGTTTGTCTTTCTGTAAAATCCAAATTGTTCGAAAGACTTTTGCACTTTTGCACTTCTGCGCTTTTGCGCTTCGTAAAATATCTCATCCATGACCTCAGA
This sequence comes from Nitrospiraceae bacterium, assembly GCA_003599425.1. Classification (GTDB taxonomy): domain Bacteria; phylum Nitrospirota; class Thermodesulfovibrionia; order UBA6902; family UBA6902; genus SURF-23. The sequence continues at coordinate 31,293 of QZKC01000078.1, forward strand.
GCCATGTTTTCTGCTCATCTCAAAACCAAGTCCTATCTCAACGCCTTTTATCGCCTGAATACTCATCAGAGAACATGTGAGCTTTGCGTCAAGCTTCTTGTCCCACTGTATGTAGCTGCCAAGACCGGGAGGGACACCAAGCACAACTACTTCAAAAACCCCTCCAATAGTATCCCCTTTTTTCATTGCATGGGTGATCTTGCCGATCATTTTTTTCTCAACCTTTTCATCAGGACACCTTACAGGAGACGCTTCTGCCTTTTTGAAAATAGATAGAAGTGCTTTAAAGTCTGTATTCTGTATCCTGTGTTCTTTACTCTGTCCTTGCCCCCCTATCTCAGTAACATAGCTTATTATTTTTATATTAAATTCAGATAAAAATTTCTTTGCCACGGCCCCTGCTGCGACCCGCGCTGCAGTTTCCCGTGCGCTTGAACGCTCAAGTATGTTCCTGATGTCATGGGTATTATATTTCAGTGCGCCGGAAAGGTCTGCATGTCCGGGGCGTGGCCTGGTAACGGGTTCCATATTCCGGTTCCCTGAACCCTGAACCCTGATGTTTTGCTCCGGATTCATTATCTCACACCAGTTAGCCCAATCCCTGTTTTCGATAAGCAGAGTAATCGGAGAACCGAGGGTCTTTCCATGCCGGATGCCGGACAAGAGTTGTACAGTATCTGATTCTATCTTCATCCGGCCCCCTCTGCCATAGCCTTTTTGCCTTCTCGCAAGGTCGGGGTTAATGTCCGCAGCAGAGAGGGAGAGATTTGCCGGTATTCCGTCAATCACGCATGCTAATGCCTGTCCGTGCGATTCTCCTGAAGTGAGGTATCTGAGTTTTTCAAGCATAAGTTATTTATTCTAACTATAGTCTACTTATAAGATCATTTTGTCTGTCATTCCAGCAGTCCTCAAGCCGGAATCCAGTTTGTATTTTCTGGATTCCCGTTTTCACGGGAATGACGAACCGCCAATTTATAAACTACACTAATTAAATGCAGTCCTGATTTTTACGCTACTATGTTATTAAAAAAAGCAAGGGAAGTAAAGAAGAAGATGCATAAAAAACACCCTGCAACCTATTCGGATGAAGGGGTGGCACGGTGTTTTTTATGATCAAGTAATCTGTAACTTTGTAGTATCTATTGCTATTCTTCTGCTGTGACCTTCTTTACTTCAAAAGTTGCAGAAGCGACTACAGAACCGGAGATGACCTGTATGTCTGCTTTATACTCAAGTCCGCCGCCGGCATCATATTCAAAATAGAGCGTATACGCACCGTTCTCATCTGTTGTCACAGCCATAGGTGAATCCTTGAATACGCCTCCTCTATTGGGGTCGCCGTCAAAGAACCTCACTACAGAGGCATTTGGTTCTGCCCAGGGGTAAAAAATTGTAAGATTCACATCATTCAGCGGTACCCCGGTTGAATCCTTAACAGCGATTACAAACTGGGCAACATATGTTGCTACCAATGATGCCTCATCTACTTCAATGGTTGAAGATTCAGGGGAGATGGTGATTACTGCTTCAAACGGCGCATCTGAACCACCGCCGCCTCCGCCCCCGCAGCCTGCAAATATAAAAAGGATACCTGCAAGTAATAAAAATATATAATGTTTCTTCATTAAATCCTCCCTTTAATTACTTTATCAATTTTGGTGTAATGAATATCAGCAGTTCAGTTGAGGTTTCTTCATCATTTTCAGTTTTAAACAGCCATCCGAGGCCGAATATTTTACTGAGACCCGGTACGCCTGCCTTATTTTTCGACAGAGTGGTTTTAAATATTCCGCCCAGCGCCAGTGTGTCTGCATCACGTATCAGCACTTGTGTTGTCACTTCATTGGTGTTGATTGTAGGCACTCCGCTGAATGATGTCTGTCCGAAATCTGCCTCATTTTTCTTTGCTTCTATAGTTAGCAATATAGTTCCCTCAGGTGTTATATGCGGAGTTACGATAAGCTCGATGGCAGCATCCACAAACGCGGTCTGTGTGCCTTCCTGGGAAATGGTCTGGTAAGGTATTTTCTTGCCCTGAAGAATCTTTGCCTTTTGATGATCCATTGTGATGACTCTGGGGTTTGAGACGATCCGGCCTTTCCCTGAACTCTCAAGAGCTGAAAGCTGCAGGTCGAGAGACCTCAGCATGCCGGCGCTTATGTATCCGATCCCCAATGCACCGCCAGAGCCCGCACTTACGGCAGCGGGAAGATTTACCAATAATGGATTCTTGGAGAAAAATCCTGATCCGCCGGTAAGGTTTGTCCCTGATATCTGAGTTTGTTCCGAGGGTTTCACAAGGGCTCCCCACTGTATTCCAAGTTCTTGTGAGTAGTTGGAGTTTACCTCAACGATTTTTGCCTCGATGCTCACCTGTGGAGTCGGGATATCAAGGGACCTGATGAGAGCTTCGAATTCTCCATGCATTTTATCCACATCTTTTATGATGACAGAACTCGTCCTCGCGTCAGCGCTGACAAAGCCTCTCTTTGTAAGTATCTTGGCTGTATCAATTGCTTTTTTTATGTCATCAACACTCGCATAATTGATCGGGTATACTTTTGTTACGAGATCCCCGGCCTTTTCCTGGGAGTCTTTTGCCTGCGCGATCTCTTCTTCTTCCTTTGCAATTACGGCTGTAGGCGCTACGCGGATTATATTCCCCTGTAGCGTCTTTGAAAGGCCGTAATTTCTGAGGATCACGTCGAGCGCCTGGTCCCACGGAACATCAATGAGCTTCATCGAAAACTTGCCTTTAACATCCGGGCTTACGACGATATTATAACCGCTGATGTCGGATATGAGCCTGAAGACGTGAACGAGATCTGCATCCTGAAAATCAATGTTTATTCTTTCTCCAACATAGTCCCCTTCAAAAGGTTTCTTTTTCTCGGATTCCCCGTAAGATGCCTCCAGTGAAACAGTTGGGGAAGGGGCCTGTTCCGGGTTCTTAAAGCTTAGTATAAGTGAATTATCCTGATACTTAGGCTCAACATCGACCGGGACGGTTAGGGAGATCCTGAGTTTTGCATTGCCAGGAGCGCTTTGATCTTCTATCGGGGTGATCTCGGATACCCCTGCACGGTCGATGACCATCTTTTCCCTGTATTCTCCAAGCAGTGTATTTTGTAATTCTACAATAACCTGATAAGGATCAGAAGCCTTGTAGACGGTATAATTGAACGGGGCGTCTGCTCCTATGACGATCTCTGTAATTCCCTGGACATCCTCTACCTCTATCCCTATAATCTCCGGTTCTCCTTCTGCACGCGCATGAAAAGCCGGGAAACATCCCATAAACAAGACCATAAAAAATAGAATGAATTTTGTGACTCGCATTATCTTACCTCTCCTTTGAAAGCTCTAAGGTTATTTTCCTGGGCCGCATATCACCTCTGAAATCCTTTGCGTATTCAACCAGTACCACTTTACTTTCTGTGATTTCTTCGACCCTACCTTTATTTAATCCAATGATCGTCCCTTTGCTTGCTGTAAAAGACCTGTTATCAGGTGTAAGAAGGAGCGCATAAGGTTTTTCACCTTTCTGTGCAATAGCTAATAATGCAAATTCACTGATATCATAACTTTCGAGGGTTCCCAATCTTACGATGCCCTTGGTGTCAATTTTCTTTGTGGGCACTATGAGCGGTACAAAAGGATCCCGCCGGTCTCCCTGTTTATATACATACCCTTCTGCCGGCGCTGTTTCCTGGATCGCTGTATCTTCTGTTTGTACCTGCTGCTTGCCTGTTTGAGTCTTTTCCTGGATAGTTTTTCCCTGTTTTGCAGGCTTTGGAGGTTTACTTTCTTTACTGCAACCTTGCAAGCCTGGCATAAAAAACAGCAGAGCCGTGAAAAGTACCGTAATCGATTTTATACTTATAATATTGTTTTTCATTTTTTCTCCTGCTGCGCTTCCTTGCCTTTTTTCGCAGGTTTACCTTTCACTGCTTTTTCATCCAAAGCTGCAGCAGCTTCTTCAGGACTTACCGATGCAAAGGTACGGGCAGTGAAGGTTGCATTGATAAGGCCTGTAGCATCCTTTTTTCTATCTTTGACGCGCAGGTCAAGATCGGAAATATTTACGAGACGCGGCAGACGGCTTATGTGGCTAAAAAAGACCCCGAGATTATGATACCCGGTCAGCACCTCGACCTTTACAGGGATTTCAACGTAAAGACCTCCCTCCCCTGCTCTCTTTGCTTCGGGTTTCCATAACAGTATCTCAAGACCGGACTGAAGCCCTGATTCGGATATCTGCTTCAGTAACTCGGAAACTTCTTTTTCCTCGGGAAGCTGCTCTTTCAGCTTTTCCAGCTTTGCTTTGAGCGCTTTGTTCTCCTCGATCAGAACGTCAAGCCTCTTGACCATTTCCTCGCTCTTTGAGATTTCCTGATTCAGTTTCACGATCTTATCCTTAAGAGTGTTGATCTCCTTATGCTTCGGCATAAAGACAAGAAAGACAAACAATGCAATAAGTATGAGTGAAGGTATAGATGCGATGAGGATCTGAATATTCCTGGGAAGATTTTTAATTCTGTTGAAATTTAAATTTAAACTTAATGCCATAACGCTAAACCTTCATCCTGAATGTCAGTTTGAATTTATATACGGAGAAAGAGTCGATTGCTGTCTGTCTTGATTCCACAAGCATGACGTCCGTAAGATATTGCGACTCCTTGAGTTTCTGTACATAGTCGACCAGGTCATAATTCGTATGTGCGTATCCTTCGATATTAATTGCCCCATTTTTGTCGGTCATCAGTGTTAGCCATACTCCTTTAGGGAGTTTTTCGCTCACTTCATCAAGAAGCCTCAACGGAACAACCTGATTCTTTTTCAACTGTTCGATAATCCGTGTTTTTGCCCTGACCTCCTCATTGTCTTTTTCATAGTTTTTTACGTCTTCTATTGCCTTTTTCAGGTCTTCCAGTTTCTTTTCTTTTGCATTCATCTCAGCATTCATTTGGGAGACCTTATTCATAAGATAAAGACTTGATACCAGAAGGGCTATAGCCAATATTACAGTGGCAATTACCCCATATGAAATCACAGGTGGTATTTTTAGTACTTTTTTTGCGGGAAGCAGGTTTATCCTGATCATTTATCTCCCAATCTCCTTAACGCAAGCCCTACAGCCACAGATATAATGGGTTCAACCTTGTGCACATACTCCATATCAAAGGAATCAGGTATGTGAATGTTCTTTAGCGGTTCGGCAATCTGTACGTTTATACCCGACTTTTCTGACAGGAGAGAGACAAAGCCTGCGGTAAGCGCTCCGCCTCCGCACAGAAGGATATCGTTAATATTTTCATAGTTCGTGGTATCTCTGAAATAATCGAAGGAGCGGGAGATTTCCGCAATGATATCTTCTGAAGGGGATGCCAGCACAGCGGCCACATCCTCTTTGGATATGCCTTCAGAGGACCCTTCCAGTTTCAGCTTCTCTGCATTGGCGTATGATATAGTGAATTCCTTTTGAAGTGCCTCGGTGTGCAGATTGCCGCCTACCGTGCTGTCCCTTGTGAAGAGTGAAACGCCTGCCTTAAGTATGTTGATGTTTATCATACTTGCTCCGATATTGACAATGGCGACATTTTCGTCCGGCTTCACGTCATAATTAAGCTCGTACATGTTCTCAAGCGCGAACGCATCAACATCAACGATAAGGGGAGTGAGGCCCGCTTCTTTTGCAACCGTCACATATTCGTTGATCTTGTCTTTCTTGGCTGCAACGATGACGACGTCCATCATATTGTCTTTTTCGGCGAGGCCGAGTATCTGAAAGTCAAGATTGACGTCTTCAATGTCAAACGGGATATACTGCTCTGCCTCAAATTTTATGGACCCGCTCAGTTCATCCTCTGACATCTGGGGGATGGATACTCGCTTGATGATAATGGATGAATGGCCTGAAAGGGACAACGCAACATCTTTGACTTTAATGCCGGTTTTATCAATAAGCCCTTTGATTGCCTCCACTACCCTGGATGAATCGAGTATGGAACCATCGACAATCAGTTCTGGCTCGAGTGTCGAGATGCCCAGCCGTTCAAGATGATATTTCCCTCTGGCTTCCTTGAGCTGAACAGCCTTGATATGCCTGGAACCGATATCAAGCCCGACGATCCCTTTTTTACTGAATAAGTTAATGATGGTGTCTCTCCTTTTTTACAGTAACGTGTCTCGTTTTATAATGGATTATATCGGCACAAACTTGCATACCTTTAGTTTCTTTTCTGAATAAATATTTATGGACAAGAAAATGGGCCTGGGAAATCATATCGTATAATTTTTTTTTAAAGAAGCTCATCAATAGTAAGTAATGAAATCAAATATAAGTTCATCTTGTCAAGAGAATATTTTCTTTACGATGTTTTTTGACGAGTGTAAAAAATATTTCATGCACAGCAAGCATAACATAATCATGATCCGTTACATCTGTAGCTTAGCAGAAAAGAATGAATTGGTTCGTAATTCATATCACGGAAGATTTGATTTTATGAACATGTTTACTTATAATTTTCGAGAGAACGTTTTCAGGGCGATTAGCTCAGTGGGAGAGCGCTTCCTTCACACGGAAGAGGCCGTGGGTTCGATACCCTCATCGCCCACCATTTTTTTAGCCGCACCTGCGCTGAGTATCTCCAAACATCTTAAATTTCATATAACAACTTTACATGCCCAAAGGGCAGCCTGCTGCGGAATTTCTCTAACCGACAAAAGACATTTTACATTTTTGTTTCAGGGTATTCCTGTATCTTTCACAGAGA
>QZKC01000002.1 GCA_003599425.1 Nitrospiraceae bacterium
CGCATTACGTTGTTGCCTGTTCAGCAATCGTTGGGAAGATTTCTGGGAGAATCGGATATGCGCTTAATTCCCTTTACCAATAAATTTGTCGCACACCCGCTGTATTATGCTGTATTAAATAAGCTAAAGAAATGCTGCTATTCTATCTTGGAGGGATGGGTCTCTGCGGTAACCGTCTCTGACGGGGTGCTGGAGGTATTGCGGGCTGCTGCTGCATAACGGGCGGAGGTTGAACCTGAGGCGTCTGTTGCTGCGGGGCCTGGGGAATTTGCGGCGGAGGCATCGCTATTTGTCTCACAGCCGGCAGTCCCTGCTTTTCTTCCCTCAACCTGACTTCTGTCTTTTCAGTGTTCCATGAAAGGATGACCTTGTCCTCCAGAATGTCCGACAGGACATAGCCGCCTATTGATTCATTCAGGCGATAGAGACGTGTTGTTTTTGTATTCGGGTCTTCAAGAATGGCTGTTTTGTCATTTCCGAGAATAATGGTGCCAAAAAGTCTCGGCGGTATTTTAGGGGCTGCCTGTTGAACGGCCTCTTCCCTGTATGGCGAACGCGAAGGACGAAAAAGATCCATATTTGAAATTATCTGAAAGAGTGAGGGATCAACAGTTTTATCCTCGTCCTGAGACTCTCCGCCATCTTTCTGTGCCTGAACAGCAGGAGGAGATGATGGAATGTCCATTTTATAGGAATAAACTTTATAGGCTTTCAGGCCAAGAAAGCCTATGATGATGAGCAGCAGCACATTGACAAGAAAATAGTTACGTAACATTTTTTGCCTCTTTATTTTCTTTTATGGTCTCCTCTTCAGCAGGCCTTTTGATATAACCTATAACAATTACACTGGCAAAGATATCCGACGGATTTGTGATATTGGTAACTCTGACCTTGATCTCTGAGATATTCAGCAGATAGGACGATATCCTTAGCCTGTACAGGAACTCCTTTAATTTTTCCGTTGTTGTGGTAAAACCGACCTCAACAGGGACGGCAACATAAGAATGGATTTCCGCAGGGTTCAGCGTGCGCTCCAAAGCAATATTTATTCCCTGTGTAGCAGCGGCCTCTCTTATTATTCTTGAAAGCGCAGCGGCAGCGATCGGCGGCTTGTCTCCCTGCAGTATCGCCTTTTCACGGTTTTCTATCTGCTGTTTCACTTCTGTGAGACGCTTTTCTATCTGGTCCTTTCCGGATATTTTCATCAACTGTTTATCAAGCATTACAAGCCTTGCGTCAGTGAACTCATCGGCGCGCCTCCTCAACTCCTGATACCACGTATATCCCTCAAAAAGGACGATCATTGAAACAACTATAACTCCGATGATTATGAACTTTCTTTCTCTCTCGCTTATCTTCGACAATAGATTCATGGCTTATTCTTTTTCTTCCTCTTTTTTGATCTCCTGTCCTTTCCCTTGTTCTGTCTCCTGAACCGCCGTCTGTTCCCCGGTCTTTTCTGACGGTTCAGGTTCCTTCTTTTTCCCGGGCAGAACAATCAGGGCCCCCAGCTTGAACTGTTCCTTGTCTCCTGTTTTCTTGACAGGCCCGACCAGTGCAACCTTTTCGAGGTACGTGGAATCCTCAAGAAGCGGTATGAGGGCAGAAGATGAAGCAGCCTGTCCGCTGAGTATCAGCTCCCCGAGTCCCTTCTTCTTGTCTTTGGGTTCAAAGGCCTTGAACTCGAGATTTGTTATCCATGCGTCCTTCGGCATCAGGCCCGTGATCTCTGTAAGCAGTTCAAGAGTGATCTCGCTGTTTTTCAGATTTCGCAGCACATCGATCCGCTCCTGTATGCCGTTGATATCGGCTGTAAGTTTCTCGAGCCCAGATACCATAGGCTGATTTTTTTTCAGGACCGCTTCAACATTTGAAAGATATTGCCTCTTCTTGTAGGCCTCAGTCGCAAATATCCCGATAATAAGCACGAATATCAGGACAAAGAATATTTTTGTACTGAGAGGTACTGTCTTTCTTGTCTCGTATTCCATCTTGTGCGGAAGCAGGTTAACTCTGTATGTAGCCAGGCCGAGACCTCCGAAACAGGCTCCTACAGCGGATGCAAGCATATTAATGTCCGTCTTGTTCGTATTACCCGATAGATTGGAAATCTGATCAAGGGTAACTATATTTATTCCTGTCTTCTCTTTCAGCTCATGTATGACTTCCGTAACAGAATTCATGTCGCCGGACAGTATTAGTGTATGAAACCGTTCCACTGAATATCTTGACTGTATCTCGGCCAGGTAACGGGAGATGTCATTCATAAACGCTCCGTGCTCCTGTCCGATCCTGTATGTTAACGACCTGTGATATATGTAAAGTCCGTCTTTCAGCACTGACATGCATGCATGTGCTTTATCAAAATACAGAAAAATATTTGTCTCGCCGCTCTTCCCGACAGCCCTTGACCTCCGCATGATCCCCATAACCTCCAGCAGGCCTCCTGCTGTAATGTCGCTTAACTCAAGTGTGTTCAGAACAGCAAAAGATGAAGGAATAACTGTATTCGGCCTCAAAGATAGCTTTTCAAGAAAATCTTTGACATATTCCATTTTCTCCTTGTGAACAGTGACGAAAACGACAGAGTATGCTGCGGCCTTTTCATCAAGCACCAGAAAATCGAAGGAGACTTCTTCGATGTTGAATGGGATATGACGCTCAATTTCAAAGCGCATCATGTTCACTATGACGTCTTTCCCTTTTCCCTTGATCGAAGGGATATCAGTGAATTTTGTGATCGCCCATTTGTCGGGTATGCTTACAAATACCCTGTCAGGTTTTTCACCCAGACGGTTGATGTATCCCCGTATCTCGGCAAGATTTGCATCATCGGCCTTTAATGGGAATGACGATGATGAAAGAAGGCTCATACCCGAAACACCGTTCCTCATGAATACGATCTCGAGTGTTTCATCCCTGAATTCAACCCCCAGAAATGTTCCCAACAGCTTATTAAACAATGTTGTCATTCCAGTGCACGGTCTCCAGTTTGTTACCCGTTCTTTTAACGGTAATTTTAACTGTTCTCTTAACAGAATGGTCTGAATTATATCCGGTTGACAGAATAGTGATGAACTCAGACCCTGTCTTGCCTCCTTCAGCAGGAGCCGTCAGTCCCCCTGTCTTGCGCTGTTCGATAATACTTAATGCAAAATCATACCCCATCAAAGCTTCAATTACCTCCATAGGAGCGGTCCTCATATTGACAGCGCCCGATCCGTAAACAGTAAAATATTGCCGTACGCCCCCGGTTCCCTCTTCTCCATCGCTCCCGGAACCAGCAAATATCTCCGGTTTCATGCCTTTCACAAGCAGAAGTTCATCAGGAGAGTCAAACGGCCCGTCCTTTGAGCTGTACGGTCTTTCCAGCGACTCATAATAATCATCCTCTGCCCCGCTCAGCAAGTGGAGGTCATCAGTATCTCTCCAGTCCATGATCGAGTCTACTATCGTATCGACATCCTCTATCTCAAGTCCAGCAGTTTGAAATATGCTCCGTAACTGCTCAGGCGTCGCGGTATTGAGATTCAACTTCCCGTCCTCATCCATTATGATATATTCGAAACTGCCTTTTCCAAGATCTGCTTTCCTTTCAGGAAGCTCTTCTGCATCAGGGTCAAAAACCAGCACATTATCAGCGTTCATATACATCCTTGAAAGATCGTTCTGGGCAAGCAGCTCGGTCTTTGCCATTTCAATCCCTGCAATGGCAAGCTGATAAGATTCTTCTTCTTCCTTGAAGTTCCTCGTAATATTGATCTCTGTTCTCATGGAATATGAGAACTCACCTACAATTGCTATCAGGACGACAATGACCCATATGACAAGAACCAGGGCGACCCCGCCGCTCTGGTCAAACAATATTCCTCTTCCTCTCTTATGATATTTCAAGGCCTGCATCATCCTCTTTTTTATCCATGCCCATCGGAATATTTATGACAAAAGGCTGAAAATATGATATCTTCACTCTGACAGCAGCGGGAAGTTTCTTTTCGTCGTCCCACGAGTCTTCCCACTCTCCGCTTTTGGAGAGATATGTAAACTTGACCTCTTCAATATCTGAATCAATGGTTTCGTCATCTCCCTTTATTTTTTCTTTCAGTTTTTTATCCGGCAGCAACCCTTCCTTATATAACATGCTGCCATCCTTATAAGAATACTTTACCCATTTGAAGCCGCCATAAAAAGAATCAGTAACCGTAGTGACGAACAGCAGTGAATCCTCTTCTCCCTTGAACAACACAACCGGCTCATCATCATCGACCTTCATTTTATACGGAAATGCTGACGCAACCTGCTGTGACAGCAGGCTCGATAATACCCTCAACCTCTGGGTCTCTCCTGTTTCTTTCTCCCCTTTTTCCCATGCCTGAATTCCCAGCCGAAAGGCACTGCCAATGATCAGGGTAATAAGGCTCAGGATAGTGATGGAGATGACGACCTCAAGAAGTGTAAAGCCGTCCTTTAACTTCCGACTTTTGACTTCTGACTTTTGACTTTTATTACAGATTCTCTTCATCAGTAATAACCTTCAATCCGACGAGTTCCACGGTACGGGGCTTTTTTCGTACATCGTCCCACATTACTTTAACTTTTATTTCCATCAGCTTTAACTGACTTTCCTCAAGTTCCTTATAAGGCTGCACCTCTGTCTCCCATCTGTACCCGTCATCGAAAGAACCTGTTTCCTGAACAGGATTCGCAAACAAGTCGCTCATCTTGTCCTTGGCGTGTATGATCGCACGCGAATAATCGCAGGAGGTCCTCGCAGCCCGAAGCCCTCCTGCGAACAATTGCATAACAAGGACAAGGCTGATGCTCAGGATCACCATCGCAATAATAACCTCGATAAGAGTGAACCCGGCAACTTCTTTCTTGTTATTTCTAAATCCTTTTGACTTTTGATTTTTGACTTCTGACTTCTTCATTTGTTCTTATATTCAGATGTCCCCGCGTCCTATATCGACCTTGCCGGTTATTCTATTTACCGTTATATAGTAAACATTGCCTTTCCTGTTGCTCACTTCAACCACCCCGCCTGTTGAATTTCCAACCGGAAAAAACTCTATGAAAGGAGAATCCGAGTCGTTACCCTGAACTGTCATCTCCATCTCTTCGGGGATCGGCTTGTTAATGACCTGAATGTATTTCCCTTTGCTGTTATCTGCACTTTCGGTGCTTTCATCGGCGCTCTCAACTTTTGTTCTATCGGTGTAAACTGTGTATATCCGTTCTTTTTTATCTATGACAAAACAGTAGGTTTTTTTCTCGGTTATTGCCTGGTTCCTTGCATACCTGAGAACCGCTGACAGGTCCTTGGTAATGCGCTTCATCTCAAAACTGCCCGAATTCCGGCTGATTACAATACCGACCAGCCCGGAAGCAAGTCCGATAATGATCAGAACGATGATAAGCTCGATCAGGGTAAACCCCTTATTGCAATCTCTCATTTACTTCATCGACTTCCAGCTCACGATATCTTCATTTTCTCCTTCTCCACCCTCTGAATTATCGGCGCCAAATGTATAAAGGTCATAATCGCCGTGTTTGCCCGGTGATTCATAGTGATAAGGATTGTTCCAGGGGTCGGCAGGAATTTCGTTCTTTTTCAGATAAGGCCCGTTCCATCCGTCAGAACCAGATGGTTGTGTGATCAGGGATTCAAGGCCTTCAGATGAAGTCGGATAGCGCCCCGCATCAAGCCTGAAAGAATCAAGCGCTGTTCCAAAAAGTTCTATCTGGGCATGGGCCGCCTTCTGTTTTGCCTGACCTATCCTGCCGAACATCCTCGGCACAACAAGCGCTGCAAGCAGTCCCAGGATTATCATGACGACCATAAGCTCTATAAGGGTGAAACCTTTCTCAGAGTCATGAGTATCCTTTTTCTGTACTCTTTCTATGTTGTTCTTATTCATAAGGCCCTCCAAAATAAAGTTTTTAGCTGTCAGTGTTCAGTTGTTAGTCTATAAACTAAAAACTGTCAACAAACAACTCTCTCAAAACGGCAGCTCATTAATACTGAATATTGCCGTTAGCATAGCTATTACAATAAAGCCGACCATAATGCCCATTACCAGGATCAGGACGGGTTCAAGCAGCGACAAAAGACGTTTTACCGTGGTCCGCACTTCAAGGTCGAAACGGTCGGCGATCTTGATCAGCATCTCATCGAGCCTGCCGGTCTCTTCTCCGACTGTTACCATATGCACTGCGAGAGGCGGAATGATATCGCTTTTTCTCAGGGGTTCCGAAAGCCCCCGCCCCTTTCTTACAGACTCCCTTACGTCAGCAATTATTTCTGATATCCTGTCGCTTCCAAGTGTACCCTTCACAATCTGCAATGCATTCATTATGGGAACACCGCTGCCGAGAAGGGTGCCGAGCGTCCGTGCAAACCGCGAAACAGCGGTTTCTTTAAACAGTTTCCCGAATACCGGCAGATTGAATTTCATCCTGTCCCAGGTGCGCCTTCCGTCTTCGCTTCTGAAATACCTCTTCATCAGAACGGCAACCGCGGTTACAAGAATAAGGATCATCCACCAGTACTTCACAAGGGTTCCGCTGACGGCAAGCAGGATTACTGTCGGCAGAGGAAGATCGCTTCCCATATCAGTAAATATCTTTGCGAATTGGGGAACGACAAATGTAAGAAGCACAATTACCGCGGCCCCCCCGACCACGGAGAGGATAAGCGGATAAATGAGCGCTGAACGGACTTCTTCCTTAAGCCCCTCGGTATTTTCAAGATATACCGCCATACGGGATATCGTATTTTCAAGAAAGCCTCCGGCCTCACCGGCCTTTATCATATTCACATAAAACAGCGGGAACACCGATGGATATTTCTGCAGCGCTTCTGAAAAAGACCTGCCCCCTTTCACCTGTGAAAGGACATCTTTGGTAAGTTCCTTCATCGTTTCCTTGTCTGTAAGCTCGGATAATATGGAAAGAGATTTATCGAGTGTAAAGCCAGCATCAAGGAGCACCCCGATCTGATAGGTAAAAACCATTACGTCCTTTGTCGTTATCCTGTTTTTGACGGATGAGAACAGGCGCATGACAAGATTTTCCCGTTTGACTGCCTTGCTTACCTTCAGGGGGAAATATCCCATGTCCTGAATACGGTCAATCGCAAGACGTTCATTCGTCACTTCAAGAGTGCCAGTAACAATATTCCCGTCACGTGTTGTCGCTTCGTAATAGAATGTTTCCATATTATTTTTGGATTTTATTTTGAAACCACTGAGTTCGCAGAGAACTCGGAAAGAAATTTATTTCAAAACTCTGTGACCTCTGTGGTTAATTTTAATTTAAAATCCTTCCTGCGCCACCCTTAAAACTTCCTCAACGGTCGTTACTCCCTCTTTCACCTTCTGCCACCCACTGTCCCTGAGAAGCTGCATGCCCTTCTGAACAGCTTTCTGCCTGATAACATCAGAGCTCACCTTGTCAAGGATCAACTGTCTTATTTCCCCGTCAACTGCCATCATCTCAAAAATACCGGTCCGTCCGCGGTAACCCGTAAACCTGCAGTCTTCACATCCTGCCCCATGATACGTGGTCGCATTACTTTCCGGCAACTCCAGCTTTTCAATGATCTGTTGCTGCTGCACAAATGGCTCTTTGCATTTGTGGCATATCACCCTGACAAGCCTCTGTGCCAGGACGCCTATCAAAGAAGAAGATACAAGAAATCCCTCTATCCCCATATCCAGAAGCCTTGTCACAGCTCCGGGAGCATCATTCGTATGAAGGGTGCTGAAAACAAGGTGTCCCGTAAGAGCAGAATGAATGGATATTTCAGCGGTTTCAATGTCCCTGATCTCACCGACCATAATGACATCAGGGTCCTGCCGTACTATATGCCGCAGTCCGTTAGCAAAGGTAAGCCCGATCTGCGGTTTTACCTGTATCTGGTTAATGCCTTCGATCTGGTATTCGATAGGGTCCTCGATAGTGATAATCTTTTTATCCGGAGAATTGATCTTGTTCAGAGATGCGTAAAGGGTCGTGGTCTTCCCGCTTCCTGTCGGGCCCGTAACGAGGAGCATCCCGTACGGTGTTGTTATCAGTTTCTTATAACTTTCCAATGTGTCCTGAGGAAAGCCGAGATGTTCAAGGACCACAAGCGCAGTGCCCCTGTCAAGGATCCTCATGACAATGCTTTCTCCATAGATCGTAGGGATAGTAGATACCCTGAGGTCAATGTCCCGGCCCGAAACCCTCAGTTTTATCCTTCCGTCCTGCGGCAATCTCCTTTCAGCTATGTTCAGCCGCGACATGATCTTTATCCTTGAAATGACTGCGGACTGAATACGTCTTGGAAGAGACTCCACATCAGTCAGCGCGCCGTCTATCCTGTATCTCACCTTTACACTGTTCTCGAACGGCTCGATATGAATATCGCTGGTCCTGCTCTCAACAGCGCGGGTGATAAGCATGTTCACGAGTTTGACGATCGGCGCTTCAAATGCCATGTCCCTGAGATGATGGACATCCTCGCTCAGCTCGATCCCCTCTTCTCCAGCCTCCTCGTCCCTCATGCCTTCCATAATGCTCGTCATCTGTACATTGGTCCCGAAATATTGTTCAATAGCTTCCATAATGTCTTTTTCACTGCTCAGATATATTTCAAGCGCTTTATCCGTAAAACTGTGGAGGGCTTCAAGAACGTATTCGTTGAGAGGATCGGACATGGCGATCTTCAGAACTTCGTCGTTCATGCCGATTGGTACGAATTTGTACTGCTTCATGAATTTTACAGTAGGATATGAGGCAGCGGGGATCACCTTGGGAAACTCTGAGAATCTCAGGTATGCAAGCCCAAGCTGAGAGCTGAGGGCGCCGAGCATCTCCTCTTCGGATACGAACCCGAGGTCCACAAGGATATCTCCCAGCCTCTTGTGTTCGTTTTTATCCTCTGCGGTCTGCTCTTTTAACGCTATCTCAAGTTTTTCAGAATTTATCAGATTCAGGTCAAGTAATATCTTGCCCAGCAATCCTGACTTTTCTATTTTCACTGCATCATGGTTCATTTATTCTGGGCCGATGGAGCAGGCTGTTTGTATTCAACATCTTTTTCATTGAGATATTTTTTTACCTCCCGCAACTTATCCATAAAATCACCGGAAAGCTTTTCCCCCTCGGTCTTATTGACGACAACATATGGCGTAATGATAATAACGAGCTCCTTTTTGGTTGTCTTGTCAATATTGTAGCGGAAGAGGTTCCCGAAGATCGGGATGGAACTCAGCAGCGGCACCCCCTGATATCCCTTGTCCTTTGTCTCTTCCATAATCCCGCCGATCACGATGCCTTGCTTGTCAGGAACGACTATGGATGTTTTAGCCTTCGTTGCATTGAACGATGGATAAGAAAGCCCTCCCACTGTCTGGTCTTCACCCTTGGAAGAAACCTCCTGCTCAAGGTCCAGGACCACTGTTTTCTCCTCATTGATTATTGGTTTGATCTTTAATTTTATACCAACCGTCTTGTACTGGATGCTTTGCGTTGATGTGGTTCCTTCGGTTGATGTTGTTGTGCTGGTAGCTGTAGGTATCTCTGAGCCGACCTCAATGTTTGCCTCTTCCTGGTCTCTGACAAGAAGACGGGGACTCGACAGAATATTAACTTTACCCCTGCTCGCAAGGGCGTGAACCAGGGCAGCAAGTTTGTCAGGCCTGAAAAGTACATATGCCAGGCCCGTTGCATTTGCAGGTGCTGTTGATAACAAAGGCGCAGTAGTAAGAAGGGATGCGGCCTCACTTTGACCGGAAGTCATACGGAACAATTCTGTAAAAGTTCCATTTCTGTGCAGTTCATCGAGTACAGACCACTGTATACCAAACTTATCAGTATCGGCAAGAGTCACCTGAGCAACAATTGCTTCGATGAGCACTTCTCTTGGATATGTGTCGATCTTTTTAATTGTCTCCACCATCTCCCTGTAAATTCCTGCCGGAGCAAGGATGATGAGCGAATTAGTCGGTTCAAATGTGATGATCTCTATCTTACCGCCCGTGCCCCCCTGCGTTCCCGCGGGATGAATGGGCTGTGCCTGCTGCTGGGCAGGGGCCCTCTTTGCAGGGTCTATCTGTGCCGTGCGTGCAGATACTTTTTTGGCGGTTCCGCCTTCACCGTAAAGTGAATTCAATATATCAGCGATGGTCTCTGCCTTTACATTCTGTACATGATATATAAATACATTCTGGCCGCTGACAACTTCCTCGTCAAGCTTTTTAAGCCAACCTTCTACTGCCTGAAGGAGAGAAGGGCTTGCAGAGAAGACCACGAGGCTGTTGATCCTTTCAATCGGCATGAGGGAAATCCCTTCTTTTGTTATGTTCATCGCATTAAGTACTTCAGTCAATTCTTCAGTGAGAGTTGCTACATCAGAATATGTCGGCTTAAAGAAAAACATACGGGTATTCTGGAATACATTGACATCGATCTCTTCGAGTATAGTGAGAAGTCGTTTTATGTTTGATGAGAGGTCATTGACGATGAGCAGGTTATTTCTCAGATTAGGAATGATGCTGCCAAACTGTGAAAGCAGGGGAGTTAGGACTGTTGTTATTTCGGTTACCGGGACATAATTCACAGAGACGATCTGAGTGACGATTCTGTCGACATCCGGTATGCTCCCGGCTTCACTGCCTTTCCTGATCTCCAGCGGTTTCTGTTTTGCGGTAGCGCCCGGGATGACCTTGAAGAATTCTCCTGACCTGACAAGAGTAATGCCGTTGGCCTCAAGTACTGATTCAAAGACGTTCATCACCTCACTAACCGGTATCTTTTTTGCAGAATGTATCGTTATCCTCGCATCAACTCCGGGGCTGATAATAAAATTTTCCTTTGTTATGGTGCCGACCGTATTTATCACATCCCTTAAGTCAGCATTGTCGAAATTCAGGATAATATAGTTTTCCTCTTTTGGCCTCTGGAGAAAGGCCCTGGCCTGTTCAGGTGTAATCCCTGGGGGAAGTACCGGAGGTATGCCCTGTTGAATATTCGCGGGTTGTTGGGGTGGAACAGGAACCTGAGGCGGCACATTAACAGGCGGAACTGGCGGGGGGGGCTGAGGTTGACTGGGAACCGCCTGCGGCTGCGGCCTTTGCTGGTCTGTAACTATATTCTCTGCCGGTTTGGGCGGAACAGAAGTATCCTGCGCAAACGCATATGTCCCTGCCAGTACCATGCATATAACTAAAAGCTGAATAAGATATTTTTTCATGTTCACCCTTTTCTTATAAACCGGTTGACATTACAATAATATGTAAAGATTCAAGTTACTATATCATATTAAATGTATATATTTCGACCGTTCCTTACGTAAGCTTTAACACGGATTATTCATGGTGAACTCTGCTCCGATGAAAGGCGCAAGGGGAGTCTGCAAAGGAATTTCTGAATTTAGCAATAAGCTGTTATCTTTCAGCGCCCGTTTGCAACTATCCGAACTTTTCTTCTTTCCACCTGACCGGAAATGTCATTTTAAACGTAGTACCAGTCCCCTGTTTGCTTTCGAAGACCAATGTTCCGAGATGCTCTGACACTATCTGTTTTACCAGAGGCAGTCCCAATCCGAATCCCCGCTCTTTTGTGCTGAAAAATGGTCTAAATACATTTTCAATATTCTCTTCCGAGATTCCATATCCGGTATCGGATACAGCGAGGATGATAGTATCTCCTTCTTTTGATGCTGCTACCGATACCATGCCTCCGGGGGGTGTTGCATCGATCGCATTCCTGATGATATGGTAGATCGCAACTCTTAAAAGGTCTTTCTGCATGTTCATATTCAGAGGCTCATGAGGCATCTCAACCTTCATGCTGATACCTTTATATAAAGCTTCCTTCTCAACAACAGAAACAACACTTGCAACGGTCCTGTTCATATCTGCGTATTTGAACTTAGACTGCCTGCCTTTAAGGAATGTTTCAAATTCCTTAACTATCGCATCGAGTTTGTCCGCTTCCTCAATAATAGAGCCAATGGCTCCCCTCAGCTCCTCCGGGAGTTCCTGCTTTGTCAGTATCCTTCTGCACCTGGCTCCTATCATCGCAGCAGGGTTTCGTATCCTGTCGGCAACGGTCAATGCCATAAGACTCATTGTTCTCTCCGCGCCGATCGTTTCAAGCTCCTGATTCAGCTCAGTCAGGTTTGAGTTGATAGATTCTATTTCTCGCATCAGTTTTTCTCTTTCCTCTTCCGCCTTCTTCCTCTCTGTTATATCCCTCTGAACGGAAACCCAATGAATAAATTCTCCCTTCTCGTTCGCAAAGGGCACTATGTTGCACTCAGCCCAGAACTCGGTGCCATCTTTGCGGCAGTTAACAAGTTCTACCCTGATGGGCCTGCTCCCGTTCAGGGCATTACGGATATTATCAAGCACAGCAAGGTCGGTTTTGGGCCCTCTAAGCATCCTGAGAGTATTGCCGGCAGATTCTTCAAAAGTATACCCGGTCATCCTGATGAATGCGTCGTTCACATACAGTATCCTTCTCCCGCGGGATACTCCCGGCTCAGCTTCAAGTATGATGATCGCGTCGTTGGCATTGACCACAGCCGATTCGAGCAGGCGTATCCTCTCTTCATATTTTTTCCGTTTAAGGGCATTTTCAATGGTCATCGGAAGGACCTTGAGGTAATTGAATTCCCGGTCTTTTATGAGATAATCATAGGCGCCTGCTTTCATGGCTTTTATGGCAATTCCCGCGTCGCTGCTCTCCGCTATGACAATAACAGGAGTATCAGGCGTCGTATCAAGAATATCAAAGGCGCTGCCATCATCAAGCAGATAATCAGTAATGACCAGATCGAATTTTTGTGTCCCAAGTATTTCCCGGGCTTCTGAAAAAGAATCAGCGGACAAGCAATCACATATGATCCCCGGATCTTCAATAGCAGCCTTCAGCGCCATCTGACCGGCTCTGTGATCTTCAATAAACAGTATCCTGTTTTTCTTGTCTGGCATAATCAGTCTGCTTTTGCTGACTTTATTTTTGACAGCTCTTGAAGCTGCTCCGGTAATGAGATAGAATAATTATACTTTAATCCTTTTGCTTCGACAATAAATGAAACAGCATGCATGCATAAAAATCGCTGTCTTGTTCCTGTTGCCGCTTTTTGTTTCCTGTGCAATCAACCCTGTCACAGGCCGGCACGAGTTGATGCTCGTAAGCGAAGCACAGGAGCTTAATCTCGGCAAAGAAGAAGCGCCGTCCCTGACGTGGGAGTTTGGAGGACATTATAAGGATAGCGCGCTCGAACCATATCTCGAATCGATTGTCCGGAAGATATGGCAGAATTCTGAACGCCCGCAGTTGCCGATGAAATTCTACGTCCAGAATACCTCGCTCCCCAACGCTTTCGCCCTTCCGGGATATGTTGCCATTACGCGCGGATTGCTCAGCAGCCTCGAAAATGAGGCACAGTTCGCCGCTGTCATGGGCCATGAAGTTGGGCACGTCATGGCCCGACATACAGCTCAAAGGCTTTCGCGCATGACACTGCAGCAATTGGGACTGGCTATCGGATCAGCCACACTTCAAGGCATCGGCGGAGGCGACGCACTTCTGCAGGTTGGTGCCCTCGGAAGCAGCCTCCTCCTCCTTAAATATGACAGAAGCCAGGAAATTCAGTCAGACAGGCTTGGTGTTAAATATATGGCAGATCTCGGCTATAATCCCTATGAAGCGATGTCTGCCCACGATGTTCTTCAAAAAGCAGTAGACGACTATCTCAAAAGAATGGGAAAATCCCGGAGTGAAGACAGTGCCATTTCTCAACTGTTCTCAACGCATCCAAGGCATGAAGTAAGATTAAACGAAATCCAGTCCATGATCAATGAACTGCCCCCGTACAGAATGCAGAATGACGGCATATTCAGAAAACAATTCCAGGATGCTACAGAACGGATCAGGAGAATAAATAAAATCTACTATATTTACGATGAAGCGGAAATGCATTACCAGAAAAAAGATTTCAGGACTGCCGAAGAAAAAGTGAAAAAAGCTATAAGCCTCGACGATTCACAGCCCTCTTTTCACAACCTTCTCGGCATGACAAAACTGCAACTGAAAAACTACACTGAAGCAGAAAATGCATTTAGGAGTGCTCTGTCTATTGACAGCGGGTATCAGCCTGCTCATTACGGTCTCGGTCTTGCACGCTACTTCCAGGAAAATTACCGGGAGGCGGTCGCTGAATTCAAAAAGAGCCTTGCCTTGTACCCCGACCATGTCCAAACCCATTTTGGTCTCGGGCAAAGCTATTTCCAGATGCGGCAATATGCAGAAGCAATTCCCTATCTCAGGAATTTCGCTCAGGCAGCGCCAAAGCATCCTGATATCCACGGCCTTCTTGGGATATGCTATGAAAAGGTTGGGGAAGTCAGGCCAGCAATAGTGGAATACGAAAATCAATTGAAGGTATCCCCTGACAGCGAGATGGGCAGACACGCCCGGAAAAGGCTCGCAGTGCTTGCCCCAATGATCAAGTAGTTATTTCTGTCCCTTCACATAGATCTCTTCTGCAATAAGGCTGTCCACAGCCAGGGTCGTTTCATCTATCTCAAGCACGAATGACGGTCTTTTCTGCTTCAGCCGGATAACGCTTCCCGGCACGATACCCATGGAGGCAAGCCGTTCAAGCCGTGAATTCTCTGATGGGACAATGAAGACGATCCTTCCCTTTCCGCCTACATCGAATTCCTTGAGCTGCACGACAAGAGGCTTGACCTCATTCTTGTACTTGAGACAGCAGTCGCCCCTTGGAATTGGTTTACCATGCGGACAGGTTGGAGGATGTCCAAGAAAAGAGCACACACTATCGGTAACAGAGGGAGACAGGAAATGTTCCACTTCACAGGCGGTCTCTTCGCTCTCCTGCATCCCAACGTCAAGGACATCATGAAACAGCCTCTCCGCAAGACGATGACGCCGTGTCAGGTCCCGCGATCGGGCCTCGCCCTTATCGGTCAGTTCTACATTGTCGTTATGTATTGCAACCATTCCAGCTTTTTCCATCTTCCTGAGCACATCAGAGGCCTCACTTTCCTGAATGCCTTCAATTAACGCGGCATAACTTTTTGATCCTTTTTCTCTCATGGACCAGAGCAGTTCCAGTATCTCGTCACGCAGTTTATTGTTTTCCATATTCTCTTTACCCCCAAACCCCTTCAATTTTTGTTTTGCACTTATAACAAGCGCCATCCTGAATTTTATTGTAAGCGATCCGATATCCCAACCGCTCTATCAGCACTTCACCGCATTTCGGGCAGAGGGTATTTTCTCCTCGCTCGCCCGGAATGTTCCCGGTATAAACATATTTCAGCCCTTTTCTCATTCCCATATCCCTTATCTTCTTTAATGTTTCCACAGGAGTCCGCGGGCAATCCATAAGCTGATATGTCGGATAAAACTGCGACACATGCCAGGGGATCGCCGGATCGACAGATAAAATGAAATCTATTATATCATTTATGGTCTTTTCAGAATCATTGTAAGCCGGAATGACCAGTGTAGTGACCTCTACCCATACCCCAAGCTCTTTCATAAGCTTTATCGTGTCAAGAACTGGCTGAACCCGCGCCCCGCATATTTTTTTATAGAATTCATCGTCACCCTTAAGGTCAATATTATTCCCATCAAGATAAGGCGCAATCGCTTTTACAGCTTCGGGGCCCGTGTAACCATTACTGACGAAGACATTCTTGATGCCCCTTTCGTGTGCAATCCGTGCGCAGTCATAAGCAAATTCCAGAAAAATGGTAGGTTCCGTGTATGTATAGGAAATACTTTTACAGCCCGTCCTTTCCGCGGCTGCAACCACCTGTTCCGGAGGAATGCTCTCTCCTGGTATCTCATTGTGTATCTTCGGGTACTGGGATATATCATAGTTCTGGCAATGCTTGCATCTGAAATTGCAGCCGACTGTTGAGATCGAATATGACGTTGAAGCTGGATAAAAATGAAACAGAGGTTTCTTCTCTATAGGGTCAATGTTCATCGCTATGAGTTTCCCGTAGACAAGACTGTAAAGCACCCCTTCCCTGTTCTCACGGACACCGCATATGCCTCTCCTCCCCTCGAGTATAAGGCAATTGTGAGCGCACAGAAAACATTTGATCTTCCGTTTCTCAAACTTTTCATAGAACCGTGCCTCTTTCATAAAAAAATTATATCACAGACAAAGGAAACATGAACAATGATAATACCGCAGCGCCCTTTCACATAATAAAAAAATGCCCTCAGCGAACTTTGTCCCAGAAAATACAGTCTCGTCTCTCTTAACTGCATAAGGATCCCTGATACGCGAATTAATCTGTTTGGTAAATGTCAACGATAGTATTATTATTAGCAACATCATGATTGTTTACAAAAAGTATTTCTATGTTTCTTTTTTGTATTTTTTTCTTGACAAATGATTTTTTATTGTTTAGATTATATGTAATTTATGTTAAGTAAACTTTTTACATCGGGGATCAGAGCTGACATCATGTCGCTTCTTTTTAACAATCCCGAAGAAAAATTTTATGTGAGAGAGATCGCGCGCCTGGCAAACAAGAACGCATCCGGCGTAAAGAGAGAACTTGACAAGCTCGAGAAAATGGAACTCGTCACAAGTGAAAGAGAAGGCAACCTCAAATATTTCAGGGTCAACAGAAATTCCTCGCTCTTCCCCGAACTGAAAGGCCTCATCGCCAAGTCCCTCGGACTTCCAGGCGCACTCAAATCAGTATTGAAAGCGTCTGACACCAAGGCTTCCTTTATATATGGAGCATATGTCGATGACACCAACCTGCACTACCTGGACCTGTTCATCGTTTCCGATTCCAACAATATAGATAAGATCGTGGGTGACCTGGAAAAAAGATTCGGCAGAGAGATCCGTTATACAGTAATGAATCAGGCTGAATATAAAGCAAAGAAGAAAAGCGGAGACCGTAATCTCAAGAAACTATTGAGTTCGAAAAAAATATTACTTTTGGGAAGACTATAACCTACTCCCGGTAATGGGAGAAGAAAGGGGGTGAAGACGAATGGCCGCCACAAAGAAAGCCGCTGCAAAGAAGAAAGCTACAAAGAAACCTGTAAAGAAAGCGACTGCAAAGAAGAAGAAATAACACTTCTCAAATCGCTTTAAATTTAAGCTGTCCCATCTCATCGATGGTGGGACAGCTTTTTTTTATCTTTTTTTACCATGTCGAAGAACAGATTCTATTTGCGGATGTCTGAATTGGGTTAGGTGAAAGCGTCAGCTTGAAAGGTGACGGCCTGTATCTTAGACTTGTGCGACCAGACCTGAAGCTAAAGGCATAACAGCAGGTTCAGAAACATATTCCCAGGAATTCCGTGATGAAAGTATTTTCCTGAGCAATTTTACGTGGAGCGTATGCCCTGATTTATTCGCTATGATATGTCCATACAAGGGAAATCCTATGAGGGCAATGTCTCCGACTGCGTCAAGTATTTTGTGCCTCACAAATTCATCCTTGAATCTCAACTGATTCCCGTTTATGACCTCTTTTTCACCGAGCACGATGGCATTATCGAGAGAACCGCCTTTTGCCAGCCCCCTTGAGCGCAGCATTTCAACATCCCTGAGAAATCCAAAGGTCCTTGCCGGGGCAAGTTCCTTGATAAATTTCATGGATGTAATATCGACTGCAAGTTTCTGCTCGCCAAACGCAGGATGCGTATAAAAAAGGCGATAAGTTATCCGAGTGCCTTCATATGGCGTGACTGCGATCTGGCTCTGCCCTTCTGAAACAACTATCGGTTCCAGTATTCTTATGAAAGATATCGGCTTTGCCTGTTTCGCTATTCCTGCCTCAACAATTTTCTTGACAAAAGGAAGCGCGCTTCCGTCCATGATAGGCACTTCAGGACCATCGATCTCAACATAAGCATTATCAATGTTCAGCCCTGAAAATGCAGCAAGGAGGTGCTCAACCGTTCCGATCTTGACGCCTTCCGAGGCAAGAGTAGTGGCAAACGTCGTGTCAACAACCGAATTGATACCTGCCTTCACATAAATATTGCCTTTGTCTGTTCTGATAAAAACAATCCCGGTATCCCGAGGAGCAGGATTTATCTGCATATTGATATTGTTCCCGGTATGCAGACCTTGCCCGGATATCGTTATCTCTTTTTTTAATGTGTTTTGAAGTCTCATTTAAACTTGAAAAACTATTTTTAACTCAAATCTTTATCATTCTCAAAAATCAACATTACAAACTTAGCAAATAAGATACCACTGATAATTTACTGGAAAAACAAAGGGTTCATTGCGAGGACTGTATCATAAATACATCTATTGTGTTAATAACTTGGCACAATCAGACCTCTCCGCCAACTACCATTTCAGGTATCCTTAAGGTAGGCATTGCATCAGAAACAGGAACTCCCTGCGAGTCTTTCCCGCAAGTCCCTATGGCAAAGCCCAGGTCATTGCCGACCATATCGATTGATTTCAGAACATCAGGCCCATTTCCTATCAGAGTTGCGCCTCTTACAGGTTCGCTGATCATTCCCTTTTCAATTAGATACCCTTCTGATACTTCAAAGACAAACTCTCCTGTCACCGTGTTAACCTGTCCCCCACCCATCTTCTTTACAAGAAATCCTTTTTCAACAGAGCTTATAATCTCCTCAGGGTTCCCTTCACCAGGAGCAATGAATGTGTTGGTCATCCTTGGAATAGGCCTGTCTTTATAAGATTGCCTTCGCCCATTACCGGATGATAACCGGCCCTCTTTCTTTGCCGTCAGCCTGTCATAGAGATATCCTTTGAGAATCCCCTTCTCGACCAGGACCGTCCTCTGTGAAACAGTTCCCTCGTCATCAAACCTGAAGGAACCCCGTTTATTCGGGAGCGTCGCGTCATCAATGATGGTGACTATCGGAGAAGCTATCTGCTGCCCCACCTTGTTTGTATAGACAGACAGTCCCTGCTGCGCAAGATCTGCTTCCAGGCCATGTCCAACTGCCTCATGTATCATGGTGCCGCCTGCATCTGCTGAAATAACTACCGGCATTCTTCCTCCCGGCGCCTTCCTTGCGCTCAGCATCGCTACTGCTTTCTTAGCGGCCTTCATCGCTATCTCATCGAACGGATTTTCTTCAAATAGTTCAAATCCGGAAAGTCCGCCCACAGGTTCATAACCTGTCTGAAGAACATCTCCCTCAGACGCAACAACGTGAATGAGAGCGAGCGTATAGATGCGTTCATCTTCGGCAATGTATCCATCAGATGTGGCGATACATACGTTCTGCACCGAGTCCCTGTAGACCACGGTCACCTGCTTTATCTTCGGGCTTACCCCTCTTGCAGTTTTATTCGCATTCTCCACGAGGGCCATCTTCTTCTCCATACTGATGTCATCCGGCCTGTGTTTTATCCGGAAATCCACCAGAGGCCTGGCTTTCCGCAGATCCATAACAGCATCTTTCACTGACTTCTCACTTACAGCGCTGCTTACCGCTTCCGCAACCTGTAAAAGTGTTTCTTCTGAAAAATCGTTCGTATAGGCATATGCCGATTTGTCGCCGAAAATAACCCGGACCCCTGCCCCCGCATCATTGCCGGTGATTGTCTTTTCTATCCTGTTGTCCTCAAGCTGTATAGATAACGGCCTTTCGTGCTCAAGATAAATATCCGCATAATCACCGCCGGTTGACAGCGCTTTTCTGAGTACTTTCTGCAGAAGTTCTTCGGGTATTTTAATCACTTGAATCCTTTCTGCTAATCTGACATTATTATTCAGTCCTGATTGTTCATAACGTTGGAGCAAGTATGGTGAGAGAACATATTGTGCAATACCTTAGCACCCATAGCTCTGAAGCATTCTTTGTGCATGTGTATTTTTACGAATTTTGAAATCCATTGCGTTCAAAATGTTCTCGATCCATGGCTTGCTCCAGATTAAATTTATGAATAATCATCGTTGGATTTTATTAAACCCTAATGGAGGATAATATGTCAAAAACAGGCGTGATTGGCGGAAGCGGATTATATGAGATAAAGGGACTTACCGTAAAGGGTAAAAAAGCGGTCTCTACCCCTTTCGGCAGGCCGTCCGGAGAATACCTCATTGGAGAGATGGGAAAAGCTGAAATAGTTTTTCTCCCGCGTCACGGAAAACATCATAACATACCACCTCATATGATTAACTACAGGGCCAATATCTGGGGATTTCATAAACTCGGAGTTGACAGGATCCTGTCCATCAGCGCTGTCGGCGGCATCAAAAAAGGTCTAATACCAGGAGATATCATGATTCTTGATCAGGTGCTTGATATGACGCAAAACAGGGAGGCCACATTCTATGACGGCAAGGGCGGAGTAGTTCATATAGATTTCACTGCACCTTACTGCCCTGAACTTCGCAATATCCTGATGAAGGCAGGAAAACGCGTCAATGTCCCTGTCAAAAAAACCGGTACATATGTTGCAGTTGAGGGGCCCCGTCTTGAGTCTGCCGCAGAGATCAGAAGCTTCGGCATCCTTGGCGGCGATGTTGTCGGCATGACCGGCATGCCTGAGGCGTCACTTGCCAGAGAACTGGAGATCTGTTATGCAGGGCTGTCAGTGGTGGCAAACTATGCTGCCGGGATCAGTAAAAAGAAACTGACTGTTTCAGAGGTAATGAATGCCATGAAAGCGGCAACTGAAAAGATAAAGCTCCTGCTGAAAGAGACGTTCACACTTATTCCTGAGGGAAGAAAATGCCCCTGCAAAGCAGCGCTGAAAGAGGCGAAGATATAGTCATGCCTTATTGACATGACCCAGGCAAAAGTTTAATCTATTGAATGCTTGAATTCCCTGTTAAAAAACTCAGGTTAATTAACTATTTTCTCGCGTTCATCACCCTTCTCGCAATTCTGATCCTGACCCGTGACCTCATCAGCACCTCTTTGACAAATGGAGAACAGCGGCGAACAGGAAAAGAAAATGCGCATCAGCCTCAGACAGCTTTGATCAGAAAGAATCTGATGCAGTATGCTGCTGTTCTTGAAAAAAACCCTTTCGGCGCTCCCGGAAAACTGCATCAGGCGTCCCTGGCCTCTTCAGAAGACAAAGGGACTGCGGATATCTCTCTTTCAAATCTCATTCTCATGGGGACGGCAGTCGGATCAGGCAGTCTCAGCTATGCGATCTTCGAAGACAGGACGCAATCACCGGCACAGCAGGAAGTATTCAGGCTCGGCAGCGAGGTATTTCAATACGGCACACTGAAAAAAATAGAGCGCTCATCCGTATCGATACAACGGAACGCCTCATCCTACACTGTTTCACTCTCCGACTTAAGCATGGAAAGCTCACCAGCCCAGGAGCAAAGCAGGGAAGCGCCCAAGTCACAGAATTCCTTTGCGAGAAAGGTCGGCGAAAGAGACTACATCCTTGACAGCCGGAGGATACAAAAGTCCCTCGAGAATCCTGAGCAGATACTTACTGACGCGCGGATGCTCCCCAATATAAATGCGCAGACCGGAAAACAGGAAGGGTTCACGATCAGCGAGGTGGTCCCAAATGGAATTTATTACAGCCTCGGCCTGAGGAACGGCGATATATTATTAAGGATCAACGACCTGGAAATATCCAATCCCGAAGTGGCTATGCAGGCAATGTCGGCGCTGAAGGGGATGAATAATATCAATCTTGATATAATAAGGAGCGGTCAGAACATGTCCATGAACTACCGCATACGGTAATCCGGACTGACTGAAACGCAGGAAAACAGATGAACCACATACAGGAAAGAAAGGTTTTACAAATGAATATAACAAGAGCAGTTTGTTTTGCTGTTTTCTGCGCCCTCCTGATCACAGGGACTGCCGGCCTCTCCTTCTCAGAGGAAAAAAGGTCTTCAGGGAACATAGCCTTCAATTTCGTTGATGTGGAAATACCGACGGTCATAAAATTCATCAGTGAGATCACAGGCAACAATTTCATCTTTGACGAGAGAGTAAGAGGCAAGATCACCATAATAGCGCCGGCAAAACTATCCATTGACGAGTCCTTTTCCCTCTTCACCTCTGTGCTGAGCCTGAAGGGTTATACCATTATTCCTCTGGGGCCGAAGACATATAAGATAGTTTCCTCATCACAGGCCAAGGAGGAAGGAAAACTCTCCACTGATGAGACTATACCGGTCAATGAAGCGTACATTACCAAATTACTGCCTACACAGCATATAAAGGCTGATGATACTATCCCTTTCCTCCGCCCTGTGGTTTCACGGGACGGCTACCTCTCAGCCTTCGGCCCTGGCAATCTGCTTCTTGTTGTAGATTCGGCGGTAAATATTGAAAAGATCACATCTATACTGAACCTTATCGACAAGCCTTCTGCCCAGGAAGAACAGGCAAAGATCAATGTCTATTTTCTGGAAAATGCCGATGCGACAAACCTCGCAAAGGTTCTTGAAGGGACCCTCAAGAACATGCAGACCTCCTACAGGACATCGAGAGACAAACAGAAAGCACCCGGGGATATACCACCCTTCAGCATAACGCCCGACAAATCCACCAACTCCCTTATTGTCATCGCCCCTCCTTCAGATTATGAAAATATAGCTGAGGTGATCAGGACTCTCGACAGGAGGAGAAAACAGGTCTATGTAGAAGCAATGATAATAGAGGCTTCTATAGATAAGCTGAAAGAGCTCGGCACCAAATGGAGGACCATAGCAAGCCATAACGGTGAACCCGTCGCGGTAGGCGGTTTCGGGAATGTCAGCACTACCACGCTCCTTTCCATAATAAACGGGCTGACAGGATTTACTGCAGGAGGGATGGGAAATTTTCTCGACATCCCTTTGACTTCCATATCCTCAACAGGGACAATTTCTACCTCAACACTTACTGCGCCGGGATTTGCAGCGCTTTTCAGCCTGAACGATTTCAAGGACGCTGTAAATGTCCTGTCCACGCCGCAGATACTCACATCCGATAATGAAGAAGCTGAGATCGTGGTCGGTGAGAATGTCCCGTTCATATCCAAAAGAGAACGCGACGTAACAACCACCAACACAGTGCTGAGTTCCATCGAAAGGAAAGACGTAGGTATAACTCTCAGGCTTACTCCTCAGATAACCGAAGGCGACTATGTGAAGCTTGATATATTCCAGGAGATATCGGCCCTGAAAGAAACTTCTGAAAGCATACTCACTTCCGTCGGACCTACGACAACCAAGCGTTCCACAAAAACCTCTGTTGTCGTAAAAGACGGGCGTACCGTTGTGATAAGCGGCCTCATGCAGGAAAGAGACGAAGAAAATATAGCAAAGATGCCCGTGCTCGGAGATATACCTGTAATGGGGTGGTTCTTCAAGACCAAGAACGTTTCCAAGAACAAGACAAACCTTCTGGTATTTCTTTCTCCGCACATTGTGAAGGAATCAGACCAACTGTCCAAGATCACAGAGGAAAAACATAAAGAATTCTCTACACGTGAGAAACTCTACAGCCCCGGCGAACTGATGATAAAGTTCAAAGAAGATATTCCCGGACAAAAGGCAGCGGAAATCATAATGCAGCACGGTGCAACAGTTATAAAATATTTTGAGGACATCCATGTCTATCACATCAAACTCAGGCCCGGGCATAATGTAGATGATGCCATTGAGGAATTTTCTGCACTTCCCGAGATCCTCTACGCGGAACCTAACTATAAGGTAAAGATCAACAGAGATACCTCGTCGCCGCGTACAAATCATAATTCAACACAGGTTAATGACCCATTTCCCGGCAATGATCAGAACATTAAGATGAAAGGCTCTCCATTTCCCGCACCGGAGCAAAAAACCGGGACTTCTTCACCTCCTCCAGCCATGTCAGATGTTGTCGCTGATCCTTCTTCAGACAAGTCTCATGAAGCGCATCCCCTGCTATCAACTGATACAGGAGAAAAGACAACAGCAGTTTTCGAAGAGAGCAGTCCGTTGGATAAAAAAAAACTTCTTTCTGCTGAGCAGTTAACCCCTGAGGCAAAAAAAACCGGCAATTATTATATTCAGGTAGGTGCATGGCTATACCCGCAGAATGCGCAAAAAACAATGAATCTTTTGGCAAACGAATATCCTGATATCTATCTCATCGAGGAAAACAATATTATTAAGGTGAGAATTCCGGGCATCATGACCAAAAACGCCGGGGAATCCGTAATGAAGAAACTGAGAAAAGATTTTAAGTTAAAGCCCATTTTGATGCCGAATAAAATCTAACGCACTTTCGATATGGAAATTATTGACGAAATAAAAGACGATGAAATAGAGATCACCCTTCTGCAAAACCTGCCTCTCTCTTTCGTAAAAGGAAATGTCTTCCTGCCGTTGCGGAGAAGTGACAGCGAGCTTATGGCTGCCGTTGCCGATAACCGCGGGATATTCGCACTCAGAGATCTGGCGCGCAGTCTCAACCTTAAGCCTCATCCCCTGAAAGCTGAAGAGAAAGTGATCATCGATGCCATAAACCGCATGTACAGCCGTGCGAGCAGGATGAACGAGGTCATGGGCGACATGAAAGGTGAAGACCTGTCCATGGTCGCGACCGAATTTGAATCGCCCAAAGACCTTCTTGAGCTTACCGAGGAGGCCCCGATCATACGGCTGCTCAACGCCCTGCTGATGGAAGCTGTAAAGGAGAAGGCAAGCGATATACATGTTGAGCCCTATGAAAAAGGCCTTGATGTGCGGTTCAGGGTGGACGGCATTTTGAGAAAAGTGCTGAGCCCTCCCAAGATCATACAGGATGCCCTTATATCGCGGATAAAGATTCTCGCAAGCCTTGATATCGCTGAGAAGAGGCTGCCTCAGGATGGGCGAATACGGCTGCTCATCGGCGGCAAGGACATTGATATCAGAGTCTCGACAATACCTACCGCTCTCGGTGAGCGGGCGGTCCTCAGATTACTTGACAGGCTGGCAGGCGTACTGAGCCTTGAAATGATCGGGCTTTCGGACCGGATACTTACATCTTTCAGGAACGCTCTTTCCAGGCCTAATGGAATAATACTGGTTACTGGCCCTACAGGATCAGGCAAGACCACGACCCTGTATGCTTCTCTTCTCAAGCTGAACACTGAAGACAGGAATATCATCACCGTGGAAGACCCTGTTGAATATCAACTCAGCGGTATCGGGCAGATGCAGGTGAATCCCAAAATAGGACTGACCTTTGCAGCAGGGCTGAGATCTATTCTGAGACAGGACCCTGACATCATGATGGTGGGAGAGATCAGGGATATGGAGACCGCTGAAATAGCGGTGCATGCCTCGCTCACCGGACACCTTGTCCTCAGCACGCTCCATACAAATGACGCGCCGAGCGCATTGACGAGACTGATCGATATGGGCATAGAGCCTTTTCTTGTTGCTTCATCACTTGTATGTGTCCTTGCCCAGAGGCTTGTCAGAGTGATTTGCCCTCATTGCAAGGAATCATACATGCCCACGAAACAGGAAACGGACTTTCTCGAAACTGTCCCTTCAGTCCTTTATCGGGGGAGAGGTTGCGACAAGTGTCTCGGCAAGGGCTATCTCGGAAGAAGCGGAATTTATGAGCTGCTTGAGATCACCCCGCGGATACGTACCATGATCGTCGAGAGACAGGACGCGCAAAGCATTAAAACCGAGGCATCCAGGACAGGGTTCAAAACATTGCAGAAAAATGCAGTCGAGAAGATCATGCAGGGAGTCACCACCATAGAGGAAGTACTGAGGGTGACACAGAAGGATATTGAAGAGTGAGCAAAGAAGGCACAAAGTGGCAAAGGCACACAGGTATCGAGTCAAAATCAGTACTTCTCTCTGTGCCTTTGTGCCTTTGTGCCTCTGTCCCTTTTTTTTGATCTTATGCCTATCTTCAAATACAAAGGATATGATCCGCAGGGATCAGCAACAGAAGGAGTCATCGAGGCGGACGGGCACAGGGACGCAGCCCTGAAGATCAAGTCCAGAGGGATCTTTCCCAAAGAGATCACTGAAGAAACTCCTTCAAGAAAAAAAGGACTGTTCAAAAAATATTCTCCCCTGGTTCTGGCGGGAATAACAAGGCGGCTTTCAACTCTTCTGTATTCAGGCGTCCCTCTTGTAGAAGCAGTGAGTTCCCTGTCCTCTGAACAGAAAGGGAACTGGAGAGGCATCCTGATCGACATTAAGGACAGGGTCTCAGGCGGGTCGTCGCTCGCAAGGGCCATGCAGGCGCATCCTGATATCTTTCCGGATTTTTATACCGGGATGATCTCTGCCGGTGAAAGCAGCGGCACCCTGACAGACGTGCTTTTGAAACTCGCTGACTTCCTTGAAACGGAAGTCACCATAAAGAACAAAGTGCAGACAGCCCTTATATACCCCCTTTTCATGGCATGCGTCAGTGTCTTCATAGTAATGTTCCTGTTCACCTTTGTGATACCCAAAATAACAAAAGTGTTCGAAGAAACTTCAGCCGCCCTTCCCTTTGCGACCATAATGCTCATCTGGATAAGCACGGCCTTTAAAAATTTCTGGTGGCTGCTCCTGTTGATCGCTGCAGGTATTGTGACGGCATTCCGGTGGGTCCGGAAGAACAGGAAAGAGATCATAGACAATATCCTCCTCAAAGACCCCACCGGGATACTGTCAGGACTGTACATGCTGCGTTTCACCATGACAATGTCTTTTCTGCTTTCAGGCGGGCTTCCCATTTTAAAGGCCATGCAGCTTACTTCACGGGCTACAGGGAATGCTGTTCTTGAAAACAGGATAATGACCGCACAGAATCTGGTATCACAGGGAGCTAAACTCTCCTCCAGCCTTGAAGGGTTTCCTCCTTCGCTTCTGCAGATCATTGCTACCGGTGAGCAGACGGGAAAGCTCCCCGAAGTTCTCATGAAAACCGCTGACGCCTATGAATCAGAGTTCGAAAGAAAGCTCCAGAGAGCGATCAGCCTCCTCGAACCAATCCTCATTCTCACAATGGGACTGATCGTCGGCTTCATTGTCGTTGCAGTCCTCCTGCCGATATTTGAGATGAACCAAGTGGTGAAGTAGAGCGATCCAGCTTTTCCTACTTCTTCCGTCCCTCTTTCGCCCTGGTGATAAGCGGCCATCTTCCCTTCTTGTTCTTCTTGAAATGATTAAGGAGAACTTCCGCTTCCTGGAACGGGAGAGCAACGAATGAAAACTTCTCGAGAACTTGGACGCCTTTTATTTTCTCTTCCCTGATATTACATTTGTCCTTGATGAAATCAACGAGCTTCCTTGGCGTCAGTCCGTCCTTTTTCCCTTTCGCCACAAAGAGCCGCGTCTTACCCGTAGTATCAACAGTCTTCACATCTTCGATCTCGGTATAGCTTTTCTCGTCAAGCTCCTCATGAAACGCATATTGCAAGAGCGCTGCCAACATCTCGTCCGGGAAATTCCCTGAAAGCAGCTCCCTGGACATTTCAAGATAATTGTCCTGCAGCCCGGAACTCATGATCTCCTCAAGGTCCGACTTGATCCTCTGCTTTTTGATCCTGATAACATCCTTCACCTTCGGCAAGGTCTCCCTGCGAATGTCCGTCTTGGCGCTTTTCCTGATGTATTGCAGTTTCCTGTATTCCTCAGGGGTGACAAACGTAATGGCAGTACCCTCTTTACCAGCGCGTCCGGTCCTTCCTATCCTGTGGACATACGATTCCGGGTCCTGCGGAAGCGCGAAATTGATGACATGCGTCAGGTCATGCACATCGATACCTCTTGCTGCAACATCGGTCGCGACAAGGATATTGATCTGACGTTTCTTGAATTTGTTCAGTATCTTCTCCCTCTGGCTCTGGGAGAGGTCGCCGTGAAGCGCGTCAGCATCATACCCCCTGTCAATGAGGTGGTTGGCAACTGTCTCCGCGTCGATCTTGGTCCTGCAGAAAACAAGGCCGTAAAAAGCCGCTTCCATATCGATGATCCTGCACAAGGCTTCGAATTTGTCAGACAGAGATACTTCAAAATAGATTTGGTCGGTCTGACTGACGGTAAGGGCGCCTTTCTGTACTCCGAGGACTTCATACGCTCTCATATATTTTTCAGCTATACGCATTATCTCCGTGGGCATTGTTGCGGAAAACAGCATAGTCCTTTTCTCGGGATTGGCGCTTTCCATGATCTCCTTAACTTCATCTATAAAACCCATATTGAGCATCTCATCCGCCTCGTCCAGCACCAGGTATGATATTGCCCCCAGCTTTAATGTACGGCGATTCAAATGGTCAATTATCCTGCCGGGAGTGCCCACGACCACGTCAACGCCTTTCTTCAGGCTTCTCAACTGCATGTCTATTGACTGTCCGCCGTAGATCGGGACCACGCTAAGTCTTTTCTTTCCCTTTAATGAATTGACCTCCTCTGCCACCTGAATGGCAAGCTCCCGCGTAGGCGTAAGGACCAGCGCCTGCACATGTTTCACATTCTCCTGCAGAAGTTCTATGATCGGCAGCCCGAATGCAGCGGTCTTGCCTGTACCGGTCTGCGCCTGGCCTACAACATCCTTTTTCCCGGCAAGGATCACCGGGATGGTCTTTACCTGTATCGGCGTCGGCTCTTCATATCCCTTCCTCTTCAGGGTTTTTAATACATCTTCAGATAATCCTAAATCCTCAAACGATTCCATTAATCAATGTACATCCTTTCTTACTCATAATTCCCTGCGGCCTTGCCACTCACCCCTCCCCCTTGACGGGGGAGGGCCAGGGTGGGGGTAAAACAGTTTTTTTCACCCTCCCCTTCATCCCCTCCTCTACGAGCCAGTGGCCATCAAGGAGGGGAGAACAAAACACTAATACGTTCTCTTGTGCGCGGGCGTTTCTATCCTCTCCATTCCATTTCAACAGACTGTTTGATTGAACAGGTAATAGTTGAAGGAGAGAAGCGACAAATCACTTTATCATATTGGTTCTTATATTAGCAATGTGATACAACTATTAACCCACATTATTCATAAACTTGGACAAGTATGGTGAAAAAACCTATTGAGCGATACCTTAGCATTTATTGTAAAAAACATTCTGTTGAATATTCGTTCACGTGAGTATTTCAAAAATCTATCGCATTCAAGATGTTTTTGAACCATGGCTTGTCCAAATAAAATTTATGAATAATGTAGGTTAAGTTGCTAAATGATTGAGCCGTATTTTAGACTAAGTTTATTTTTCATCATGATAAGAACTCAGGAAAAATTTCGATCTTCAATCTGCAATCTGCAATCTTCAATTTTCAATTCCCGAAGGGCGGGCTTCACCCTCATCGAACTCCTGGTGGTCCTGATCATCATCGGTATCCTTGCCGCTCTCATCGCGCCACGGCTGTTCGGCAGGCTGGACGAAGCAAAAGTGACTGAGGCAAAGATTCAGCTCAAGAATTTTGAGACAGCGCTCAGATTATTCAAGGCAGACAACGCCTTTTACCCTTCCACTGAGCAGGGGCTGGAAGCCCTTATTTCCCCTCCCGAAACAGGTCAGATCCCGGAACATTATAAAGCAGGAGGATATCTGGAGAAGAAGAACATCCCAAAAGACCCCTGGGGCCATGAATACATATATATATCGCCGGGGGCCTCGAACGACTATGACATTACAACCTATGGAGCAGACGGCCAGCCCGGCGGAAACGGATATGATGCGGACATTTCGAACTGGGATTCATAATACGGTCATCCTTCAGCCCTCAGCCTTCAGCCTTATTGAACTGGTCGTCGTCATTTTCATCATCTCACTTGCAACCGCCCTTATCATGCCGTCGTTCTGGGAATCCGGAGAAAGGGCGTTGAGATCGGACGCCAAACAGGTCGGCAATACTCTTAGATATATATATGATGAAGCCGTGGGCAAGAAAGAGGTCTACACACTTAAAGTCGATCTTGATAACGCCAAATGGAAATTTGAAAGCCCGCGTGAATCCCGGGACTATCATCTGGGGAAAGACATTGTTTTCAAAGACATCCTTATACCATCTCACGGCCTGATAACAGGAGGAGAGATCACTATGGAATTCGGCCCGCTCGGTCCCGGAGAACCAATAACAATGCATCTCTCCAGAAACGGGAAAGAATATTCAGTTACTTTTAACCACATAAACGGCAGGGCCAGGATATATGAAGGATATGTCCAGTAAAATTTCACATTTCAAATCTCAAATCTCAAATCTAAAGGGTTTCACTCTCCTTGAGATCATGATCGCCCTCGCTATAATCGGGATGACCCTCATGACTGTACTGCACACGGTAAACTATCACGCCAATATCGCAAATGAAAATACGGCCTCCACACAGATGACCCAGCTTGCCAAAGAAAAATTATTTGACCTTGAAGCAAACCCCGTCAGCTCTTCGGGCAGCATCGAGGGAACCGGTTTCACATATGAGAATATCGTATCTGCAACCGAAGATCCGGAAATCATCGAGCTTAAGTCGATTGTCAAAGGACAGGGGAAAGAAGTTCTCCTGAATGAGATCATCAGAAATAACGCAGGAACCGGAGTTCAGGCGCAATGAAAACAGGAAAGGGGTTCACGCTCCTCGAGGTACTCATAAGCCTCACCCTGCTCACCATCGTGCTTGGCGCTGTATACAGTTCATTCTTCTCTGCCCAGCGGGCATTTGAACGATTCAACACTGTCTCACTGAAGTATCATGAAGCTCGTACCGCCCTTGACATCATGAGAAGGGAAATCGAGGCTGCGATCCTCGAAGACTCAGACTCTGGCGATCAGAACGTGCAGAAAAAGGACATAATAAACAGCACAGAGTTCGTCATGAAGGACAGAGACGTGATGGGCAAGAACTCTTCGGAGCTGGCTCTTACGTCATTATCATTCAAGGGCAATGCCGTGACCACAAGTTCATACTATACAGAAGAAAAAGACGGCAAAATGAATCTCATTAAAAAAGAAGCCCCTCTTGGTTCCCAGTCTGCGGGCTATACCATGGAAATGATCGATGGGATAGAAGGATTCACTGTTGAAACCTTCTTTAATGCCCGGTGGGTCAAGACATGGGACACAAAAAATACCGGGAGCCTGCCTGAAGTCGTGAGAATAGGCATAGAGTTTGATGACAACGGAAAAAAGGTGCGCCTTGTGGAATATGCGCGTCCCCGGATAGGGAAGAAACTTTGAAGGCATCTATAAAAATAAACTTCCCGTCCGCAGGAATGGCTGAGTACCCTAAAGTTTCCCCTCCCTTGACGGGAGGGGATCAAGGGGAGGGTGAGCACGGCAGATTAATCACCCCCACCCGCACCCTTCCCCGTCAAGGGGGAGGGGATAAAAAAGAAAAGCAAGGACATTCCCTTAATCAGGCCGGCTCGGCCCTGATAATCACTCTCCTGGTCGTAACGACCCTCGTTGCACTTACGGTTGAATTCGCCTACGAAGTTTATATTGACACCACCTCTTTAGCCAACTGGAACAATGCTCAGAAGGCATCCCTCATCGCAAAATCAGGCCAGACTTTCAGCACGAAGTACATCGCGGAAGTTAAGAAACGCGCACCTACTGCCATCGGTGAACTGACGTTGCCGATTACAAAAGATCTCGGTACCGGAACGGGCCTCCTGATACAAATGGAAGACGAGAGCGCAAAATTAAATATCAACAACATACTCCAGCAGAATTTATCTGGTGAAATGCCCTACATGGATTCCTTGAAAAACCTCCTGGAATACTTTAACATTAATCCTGACATTGCTCTTATTATTGCCGACTGGATCGACAGTGACAGTGAACCAAGGCTGCCAAGATCTGAGGACATCGCAAAGAATGCTCCTTTATGGAGTGTTGAAGAACTGAAACTGATACCGGGAGTCAACAAAGAAGTTTTTGACAGGATCAGCCCTTATATAACTGTATTTGGGGATAATTTGATAAACATAAACACAGCAAAACTGCCCTTACTTGCAAGCTTGCATCCGGACATGACCGAAACACTTGCAAAACGTATTATTGATTACAGAGAGACCTCGCCATTTGAAGATACATCTCATTTACAGAGAGTTACAGGCATGAAATCTATCGGCATAGATGTTTTAGGCAGAATCAGTGTAAAAACCTCTGCTATCAGAGTAACATCCCGGGCAACTGTAAATGATATAACAAGGATCATCGAGAGTATAATGGATACATCATACAATATCCTTTTCTGGAGAGAAGCATAAGATGAAGACAGGTTTTATCGACTGGACTGAGGGACAGATCAATCTTTATGTCTTTGCCGGACAGGAGCATGTCGATACTGTCTCCGTACCACTTGAGGGCGAACCGGATTCATCAGTCCTCTCTTCCCTCCTGACATCAGGACTTGATCAGATATATCTCAGCCTCCCGTACCTGTCTTTAAGCCTGCGCGAACTAACCTTTCCATTTTCCGACAAGAACAAGATCAGGGACACCATTTCCTTTGAGCTTGAAGGGCTCCTGCTCGGCAGCGTCAATGATTATGTTATCGACCATATTGTTACTGATTCAGGCAACGGAAGTTCCAGGGTAATTGCCGCATGCATAGAAAAGGCCCGTCTCAGGGGAATTATCGAGGCCTGCTTATCTGCCGGACTTGAGCCGAAGGTCATCACCTCAATCGACCTGCGGCTTGCAGACGCAGATGTCGGAAAGCTCATGGCGGGTTCAACTTCTGATGCCGGAGAGCGTACCAACGCTGCGCAGAAAGAGCTCCTAACCCCTTCCATTAACCTGAGGCAGGAAGAACTCGCCTACACCGGCGATATCGAACGGATGAAGAAATCCCTTCGGATAACAGCATCTCTTGTGCTGGCCCTGATGCTCATATTCAGCGCATTTTCAATCCTGAAGTTCACATCTGCAAAAAAACAGAACGCGTCTCTCAATGGAGAATTGCAGGCCCTTTATCAGAGCGTTTTCCCGGAGGACAAAAAGATCATCGACCCCGTAAAGCAGTTCAAGGGCAACCTCAATATGCTGAGGGAAAAGAAATCCGTTTTAGCCGGCATTCCCTCACTCCATATTCTTGACAGCATCTCAAATATAAATAACAGAAGCGTTACACTCACTGAATTCAGTTCCGACGGCAAGAACATCATCATAAAAGGCACTGCTGCGGCATTTCAGGAGGTCGACAACCTGAAAAATTCTCTCTCAGAGCAATTCGACGGGGTCAAGGTGGTTAACTCCGATGCCACTGCCGACAAAAAGATCAACTTCACTCTCCTGATGCAGGAGAAGGCATCATGAATAAATTTATTCACAAAATATTATTCTTTGACAGGACCATCCTGATACTGACACTTCTTGCGGTAACAGCGCTTGTCTTTGCTCTCATAATGTCCGTTTATACGGAAGGTGTTGAAAAAACAAACCGCGCGTTAAGGTCCCAGATCACTGAGATGACCTCGCTCAGGGAAGAATTGGTCGCTCTAAAAGATTTTGTTGGCTCCAAAGAGAAAAAGATCGGCCTCACTCAAGTCAGCGGCATTGTTCCGGCTCTGGAGCAAACTCTGAGTTCACTCGGCTTAAAGGCAAAAGTCCTCAGGCCTCTCGAAAAGGTCAAGATAAAAGACTATTCCGAAGAAGGCGCGGAACTTGAGATTCAGGACACGGACCTCAACAGCATCGTCAACCTTCTGTACAGGATTGACAGTGACCCTGTCCCGATGAAGATAAAAGATATCGCTGTCAGAAGCGCTTTTGAAAACCCGGATAAATTGATGCTGAAGATGACGGTCTCGCTCCTGAGCAAATGATCAAACTCCGCCATATTCTGTTCGCAGCAATCTGCATCCCCATACTGGCCCTCCTCATCTGGCTTTTCGCAGTGCCGGAGAATCTCCTGCAGGAAAAGCTTGAGGGAGCGATATCAGGATCAGGCCCGGCCAATGTCACCGGCAGGATGAAAGGGTTCAGAAAGGGTATATTCTTTTCCGTTTACTCAGACAACCTCGAACTTTCTGTAGATGGAGTGCCTGCCCTGACGATCACAGAGCTGAAAGGCACATTCGATCCCCATTATATCTTTCAGATGAAGGCAGCCTTGTCGGTAAAAGGCAAGATCGGCGCCGGTGATATAAACGGGCTGCTGATATCCCCTGCTGAAGCTGAAATACGTGTACACGAAGCTGAGATCAGTGCAATCCCCTACCTCTCGCGTCTCGGCATTAAAAGCAAAGGATATGCTTCCGCGGATATTTCCATAAAAGACTCTGGCGCTCATATTACATTTCAGATCCCGGACCTCGCGATCACTGAGTCCAGCACCCTGATCCCATTCATCGAGACCTTTCATAAGACACAGGGAGTGTTATCTATAACCGGAAATACGGTAAGTCTTGAATCAGTCGGCATTGAAGGAGACAAGGGCTATGCACGCCTGAAAGGCGACATCACAAACAGGGTCATGGATCTGAACCTCGAGCTCATGCCTGAAATGGGCAAGCTCACCTCTCTGGAGTCCATGCTCATTGTGAAATACATGGTCTCGCCCGGCTATTATGTGATACCTGTCAAAGGGCCGGTTATGTGAAAGGACGTTGCTGCTCCCATAACGCCCAGGCAATTGATTTCATGTAAATAATGGCAGGGCAAAACAGATTCAAAAATCCATAATTCGACAAATTTTATAACTCTTATGCCAGATTTTATTTCTCGTCTGTCATGTTGATTTTATTCTGCTTTCAGTGTCTGCGCTTATGGTGTCGGGATGCATTTTTTCATCTGCCCTGCATTTGTCTTTAGCATCTGATTATCATGTAATCCCCTGCAACAAATATATCGGTTCTGGTAAAATGCAATACCATGAATGACAAATATTACATGAAAAAGGCCTTGCAGCTTGCTGCACGGGCAAAGGGGATGACCAGCCCCAATCCCATGGTCGGCGCAGTCATCGTCAAAGGAGGCAAGATCATTGCCTCAGATTATCATCGGAAAGCAGGCACACCTCATGCTGAGGCACTTGCGCTGAAAAAGGCCGGGCAGAAAGCAAAGGGGGCAACTCTGTACATCAATCTTGAACCCTGCTGCCACACGGAAAAAAGAACCCCTCCCTGCACAAAAGCGATCATTGATTCAGGCATAAAAAGGGTCGTCGTGGCAATGATCGACCCTAACCCAAAAGTCTCCGGCATGGGCTTGAGAGAACTCCGGAAGGCTGGTATCGAGACTCATTCAGGAGTCATGGAAGAAAATGCAAAAAGACTGAATGAGGTGTTCATCAAATATATTACGAAAAAGCAGCCTTTTGTCATCCTTAAAGCTGCACAAAGCCTTGACGGCAAGATAGCCACTGCTACAGGCGAATCAAAATGGATAACATCCGGGAAGGCAAGGGAATATGTCCACAGGCTTAGAAATGAAGTTGATGCTGTCCTTGTCGGAGCAGGCACAGTTATAAAAGATAACCCCTCGCTTGACTGCAGGGTAAAAGGCGGGAGGAATCCTTACAGGATAATAGTTGACAGTAACCTGAGAACACCGCTTGATGCAAAAGTCCTGTCTCATATTGATGGAAAAACAATCATCGCCACAGTATCACCCAGGAAAATTACACCAGCTTATCAGATAAAAGTTGCTCACCTTCACAATATCGGTGTTCAGTTGTTACCCGTAAAGGGGAAAAATGGAAAAGTTGACCTGGAAAGCCTCA
The DNA here is from genome assembly GCA_003599425.1 of Nitrospiraceae bacterium. Lineage (GTDB taxonomy): Bacteria > Nitrospirota > Thermodesulfovibrionia > UBA6902 > UBA6902 > SURF-23. Next base: position 35,635 of record QZKC01000002.1, read on the forward strand.
TGAAAAATCTCGGGAAGCTTCAGATCACAAGCATCATGATAGAGGGCGGCTCCTCCATCAACGCCTCGGCGCTTTCAGCTATGCTCGTAGACAAGATCATGTTCTTCGTAGCACCCAAAATAATCGGGGGAGTTGATTCAATACCATCAATTGGCGGCTGCTCCCCTTCCCTTCTTAAAAATGCATACAGGATAAAATATCTCCGGACCAAAATGATCGGTGAGGATGTACTGTTAGAAGGTTATTTGAAGTTGCAGGGGTTTGATTAATCAAACCCCTGCTCGGTTTTCAAACCCTGCTTCAGCCGCCTGTCCGCCTTTAGCACCTCCTCGGCATCATCCCCGCTGATCTCCCATGAATAATCATTTTTAGCTGTCCGTTTGAGCTTGATCTTCACAGGCTTCTCAGGCTTGACCTCCTGAATCTCCGGGATCTGCCTGAAAACAGCTTCCTTATTTTGTTCAGGAGAATTGGTGCACGCAGAAAAAACCATCACAAACGATAGAATAAATACCCTGCCTGTCGACATGTCCCCTCCTTTTAGTCCGGATTATTCATAAACTATGCTATTAATCATCAAACATCTTAAAAGGTATTTAAGATGTTTAAATCTCACAAAGGCACGCCTGTCTCAGGATTTCTATAATCGACAGAATTGCTTGTATTTCGTCTTATCATTTTACAGATGTAATCTTTCGATAAGATTCGAAGTCTTTTTTCAAA
>QZKC01000069.1 GCA_003599425.1 Nitrospiraceae bacterium
CGTTTTGCGCATGGACCTGTTACTAATAAGCGTTACCTGCCTATCTTGACGTCACGAGGATGCCCATATCAGTGCAGATTTTGTGTTATTCCGGAAACTAACAAGAGGCACTGGCGCATGAGAAGTGCAAAGAATGTTGTAGATGAAATGGAATTTTTTTACAGTATGTACAAAATCCAGGAGTTCCATATTGAAGATGTAGACCCGACTATATCGGATAAACGTTTCAGGGAAATATGTCAGGAGATCATCAGTCGCGGATTGAAGATTAGCTGGAAAATTGTATCAGGCACAAAGATTGAAACCATTCGTGACGAAAAAACCATCGATCTTATGGCTCAGGCAGGCTGCCGGTATGTTTCGATATCGCCTGAGTCAGGTTCTCCGAATGTTCTCAAGCTTATGAAAAAACCGTTTGATCTTGCTCATGCTGAACGCCTTGCCGCTCACATGAGTAAAGTAGGTATAAAGTTGCAGATATGTTTTGTGCTGGGATTCCCCGGTGAAACAGTTGAAGATCTTCAAATGACATGGGATCTGGTCCGCAGACTTACGCGTAAGGGTATCGATGAAATTGCGCTTTTTATTGTAACTCCGGTGCCGGGTTCAGCAATTTATGATTCGATCGGTGGTTATGGGTCTCTTTCCGAGCTTAATTTTTCACCGGTATGGCGGGATGATTATGAGAGATTGAGCCGATTCAGGTTAGCCCTTTATCGTCATTTCCTGCTCTGGAAATTAATACATCATCCGTTAAAATTTCTCAAGCAGCCCCTGAATTTTTTATTGCGCAGGTTTGAAACCAAAATGGAAATGGTTCCTTACAGGGTGTTGGCAATATGGTTTTACAAAGTTAGACAAACTATCACTGATGTTGTTTTCTGGAGAACTCCGTGCCCAAGGTAACTTTTGTCTATCCTGATTTTGAAAATCTCGGAGTTCAGTATTTAATGTCAGTATGCCTGGAGAATGGTTATGAAGTTGATCTGGTTCATTACCATGCAAGAAATAATTTTGTCAATAGAGTGAATAAATCCATCTCTTTTTCTGAAATAGCCCAAAGAGTTGCCAGTACCAATCCAGATATTGCAGCTTTTTCATGTGTGACTGACAATTATCAATATCAACTTAACTGCGCAAGAGAACTGAAAAAAATAATGCCTTATGTGATCACGATATTCGGCGGAATACATCCTACGGCAGTTCCTGAAAGGGTGTTTGAAAATCCGGAAGTTGACAGCATAGCCATAGGCGAGGCCGAAGGTTCTTTTGGTGAATTTCTTAGAGAGGGAAACAGAGGAGATAAGTTTGCCCTTGCCGATAAACCAATCAAGGGAATAATATTTAAATCAGGTGGCCGGGTTATAGGAGATTTTTCAGAAGGCATACTGTCTGATCTGGATAAGATGCCTTTCCCTCATAAGTCTCCTTTCATTCCCATAATGAAGCTGACCGGAGAATATCGTCTGATTACGAGCCGCGGATGTCCTTACAGTTGCTCATATTGTTTTAATTCTTTCTATCATGGGCTGAGAGGCAAAAAAGATTTGAGACGGAGGAGCGTCACAAACGTAATAGACGAACTTCTACTGGCTAAAGAGCAGTTTGATCCAAAATATATTTCCTTTTGGGACGATTCATTTACTACAAGCAAAAACTGGATCCGTGAATTTTGCGATCAGTATAAAAGTAAAATCAATCTGCCTTTTATGTGCATTGTAAATCCTTTTTATATAGACAAGGAGACATCTGATTTGCTGAACTCCACCGGCTGTATCTTTGTAGGAGTAGGTGTGGAATCGACTTCAGAGGAAGTATGCCTAAAAGTGCTCAACAGGAGATCCAGCAATGAGAGAATTGTTCAGGCCATAAAGCACTTAAAGGAGTCGGGCATATTGGTGCAGGCTGATCACCTGTTGGGAATACCTGGTGATACTCTTGAGAAAGAAGAAGAAAGCGTCCTGTTCTATAACAAATGCAGGCCGGATATAATCAGTGTGTACTGGTTAACGTATTATCCGAAGACGGAGATAGTGAAGTTGGCGTATCAACAGGGATTGCTTTCTGATAAAGAAATAAATGATATTGAACAAGGTTTGCTGATTCAGGGCGGCTCTCTTCTTACAGGGGGCAGTTCGAAGGACCCTGCTAAATATTACAGTATCAATTTATTGTTTAATTATTTCCCACTATTGCCAAAATGGGTTGTTACTTTTTTAATTAAAAGCCGTTTGTATCGTATATTCCGGATAAGAAATTATTATATTTCTACTGCATTGCCCCGGGTAATAATCGCCCTGACCAAAAGGCGTTATGTTCATGGACGGACTTATATAATCAATTTTTTACGAGAGATAATATTGAGTAAATTCCAAAGGTCAAATACATAGTTGCCGTGGAGTTCTGACAAAAGCGTGAACATCAACCAAAAGTAAAAGGATGGAACAGAATAAAAACAAAATTGAACCAGGCATGGGCCGGACGATCGTAGTTGCGATTCCCTGTTATAACGAGGAATTGACGATTGTTAAGGTAATAAGAGGATTCAGGAACATATTGCCAGAGGCGCCTATTCACGTTTTTGACAACAATTCAAGTGATAAAAGTGCAGAAATGGCCCAAAAAGAAGGGGCCATTATTCATTATGTGAGAAAACAGGGCAAAGGTAATGTCATGCAGGCCATATTCGATGCAATAGATGCTGATGCCCTCATCGTTGTTGACGGTGATGATACATATTATGCTGAAGACGCACCAAGATTGCTCGATCCCATTCTCAAGGGGAAAGCTGACATGGTTGTTGGCAACAGACTGGTGAACGTTACAGATTATTCAATGCGCCGTCTGCATCAGTTTGGCAACCGGCTTATTGTTGGCGCTATCAATTTTATGTTTAAAGTGGATTACCTGGATATTTTATCTGGTTACAGAGTTTTCAGTCGGCGCTTTATCCGTACCGTGCCTATCCTTACACCGGGGTTTGAGACAGAAACCGAACTGACTTTGCAGGCTCTGGAAAAGGGAATGGAAGTTATTGAACTCCCGATTTCATACAAAAGCAGGCCGGAAGGGAGTGAATCCAAGTTGAGGTCGTTCTATGACGGGAGAAGAATAATCATGACGGCAGCCATGCTTCTCAGGGATCATCATCCTATCAGGTTGTTTGGTGTAATCAGCCTTGTTGGATTTATAGGCTCTGCCGCGGCAGCACTGATGAGGATAATAAATTATCTTGGGGTCGCAACATTGCCTGACAAGCTGTTAACAGGAATTATAATAATATTGAGTCCCCTGTCCGTTGTATCTCTGGCAATAGGTTTGATTTTGAGCGCCATCAATACACGATTCCGTGAATTAAATCAAATTTCAAGTAGAGGGAAATTTAATGACTAAGCAGACTGCATATCATGAAGAAATGTTTGAAAATGTAAACTGTAATCTTTGCGGAAGCAATGATTATAAAATTATTTATCCTGCTGTTTATACGAGGGCTAACCTTGATAATATCGTTGAGACATTCCGATCCTCAGGCGATGAGGTGCTTATAGACCAGATGGTATGCTGTAAAAAATGCGGTCTTCAGTACCTCAATCCACGTCTGCGTCAGGATATTATTCTTGAAGGGTACAGCGGCGGATCTGATGAGACTTTTGTATCTCAGATATCCGGGAGGGAGCGCACGTTTGCCAGGTCACTTGAATTAATCGAAAAAATTGTTCCGCAGAAAGGCAAGATACTGGATGTCGGCACTGCCGGTGGATCTTTCCTCGGGGTTGCCAGTCAGCGCGGCTGGGATGCAGTGGGATGTGAGCCAAGCAGATGGCTTGCTGATTGGGGCAGCAAACATTACAACATTACTATCCATCCAGGTACAGTATTTGACATGAAGTTCAATGAAAATTCATTTGATGTTGTAACGTTATGGGATGTATTGGAACACACGCCTGATCCTAACGCGGTTCTGCGAGAATGTAATAGAATTCTAAAACCTGGTGGAACACTTGTTATCAATTACCCTGATATCGGATCATCCGTTGCCCGCCTGATGGGACGCAAATGGGTCTTTCTGCTGTCTGTTCATCTTTACTACTTTACGCTGATAACCATGCAGGAAATGTTGGCCCGGGCAAATTTCAAGGTGGTTGTACGGAAGAAACACTGGCAGACTCTGGAACTCGGGTATATTTTTTTCAGAATGCAGGCATACTTGTCCGGCCCCGCCAAGCTCGGGAATAAAATAATATCTGCTTTTGGGATGGACAAGGTTATGATACCATACTGGATGGGGCAGACCCTGCTGATTGCCCGTTGTTCCAAATAAATTTACTGGAGACAAAAATATGAGCGAGAAGACGAAGTTAGTTGTTCTGGGGGCTGGGATCGGCGGTTTGTCTGCCGGTTATTTCTTAACCAGGAACGGAAAATATGAAGTGACTATACTTGAGAAATCGCAGGACATAGGCGGAGTTTGCGGCAGCTTCACGCATGACGGGTTCGTTCTGGACTATGGTGCTCACAAGTTATATTCGGTAATTCCCGGCATATTGGATGAAATCAGGGGTGTAATGGACGGCCGTCTTCTTAAAGTGCTGAAGAAAAACCGTATATTCCTGCGCGGCCATTTATTAGACTATCCTTTAAAACTCGGTAATCTTGCGAAGGCATTAGGATTAGGAACATTTCTGAAATTGGGCGTTGGTTATGCGGTTACTTTTGTTATGGGGCTGATCGACAGGAAACCAGCGGCTTCATATGAAGAATATATATTAAAAAGATTTGGAAGGGGTACATATGAGCTGGTTTTTGAACCTTTAGCTGATAAGGTCTGGGGAGACCCTTCAACGCTCCATCCTGATATGGCACGCACAAGGCTGCCTGCTTCGGGAGGGGTAGATGTCATCCTGAGACTGTTAGGCATAAAGAAAGAGTCAAAAGAAACAAGCGCAGAATATTTTTATTATCCCAAAAAGGGCTTTGGAGACTTTCCAGGAACTTTAAGAGAAAAAATAGAAGAGAAGGGAGGGAAGGTTTTTACAAACGCATTACCGCAACGCGTTATTATATCTGACGACAAAATAGTCGGCATTGAGGTGTTGATGGATGGACAGCCCAGTGTTCTTTCCTGTGATTATGTTGTATCTTCCATTCCGCTTTCAGCTTTAGGTGAATTGGTCTTTCCTGGTGATGATAAGTTCAACAGTGCTGTGCAAAAGCTGGAATTCAGGAATGTAATACTCGTTTATATCTTTGTGAACAGACCTGTTATTTTGGAAGACCAGTGGATATTTTTCCCTGAGAGAGAATATATCTTCAGCCGTATTTTTGAGCAGAAGCAAATGAATCCTGATCTGGGACCTGCCGAGAGAACATCCATTTGCTGTGATTTTACCTGCACGAACGACAGCTGGCAATGGAAGGCGGGCGATGACGAGATAGCGGCAAAGTGTGTTGAAGGACTGAAAAAAAGCGGTTTTGTCAAGGACAGCGAAGTAAGCGGACACCTTGTTGTCAGGTTCCCCAATTTTTATCCGCGGTATGATCTGAAATATCAGGAGAAAATTAAAGAGGTTACTTTAAAGTTCCGGGAATTGGATAATCTTCTCCTTACCGGCAGGATCGGGATGTATAACTACAATAATGCTGATCACTGCTTTGATATGGGAAAATTTATTACAGAGAAAATTACGGAAGGGAAACAAATCAGCAATATAATGGAAGAGCTGGAACAGAGGGTTGCAAATTACAGGATAGTTGATTAACCCTGCGAAGAAAAGGAATTTATGAACAAAATCGTATTCCTCCAGAAGGAAGTGGAAGATAAACTCGGACCGATGATACTCACCGCGTATCTGAAAGCTAACGGCTTTGATGCTGAAATAATAATTAATCCGCAGAGACATATCAGGGAGCTTAAAAAAAACCCCCCGGCATTCATAGGCATGAGCCTTTGCTCTCCTTCTGTTAACTGGGTGATCTCAACGGCGCGCTATATCAGGGAAAATCTTCCTGGCTCCAAGATAGTGTTAGGAGGTCCTCATCCCACATTTTTCCCTCAGATTGTCGAGCAGCCTGATATAGATATTGTTTGTGTCGGGGAGGGAGAAAAGCCTCTGCTTCAGGTTCTGAAAAATTATGATGGCAGTATATCTTCGATCAAAGATGTTCCCAATCTCTGGATAAAAGACGGGGATACCATAATAAAAAACGACGTCGGTCAGCTTTTGACCGAGGAGGAATTATCTCAACTGCCTTTTGCCGACCGTTCCCATTATGATGCGTATCCTGTGCTGAGGAACAATCCGCACAAGAAGGTCTGGACCTCGAGAGGTTGTCCTTTCAATTGCAGTTATTGTTTTAACCATGCGTACAAAAAGATATACAAAGGTCATGGTAAAATCATCCGCCAGAGGTCGGTCGAGAGTGTTATTAACGAAATAAAGGAATTGAAAAAATACGGCTGGAAGACCCTTGAGATCATCGATGATCAGTTTCTTTTGTCAAAGGACTGGGTTCGTGAATTTTGTGACAAATACACGAAGGAGATTGCGCGCCCTTTTGCATGTATAAGTTCTGCAAAACAGATTGATTCTGAAGTCGTAGGCATGCTGAAGAAGGCAGGGTGCGTAATCATGTACTTTGCAATTGAAAGCGGAGTGGAAAAGATCAGAAGGGAAATCTACAATAAACCGGTTACAAATAATGACATATACAGGGCAGCAGATGCGCTGCATTCCCATAACGTGTCATTCGTAACGTTCAATATGGTCGGACTTCCCGATGAATCCCTTGAAGATATTTATGAGACGGTGAGAATAAATCAGAGCATTAAGGCAACATACCCTGTGTGTTCTATACTTCAGCCTTATCCGGGTACGCATATAGCGGAAATCATCAGAAAGCAAACGGGCAAGGATTTCGGGAATAAATTCACGTACTCATATTTTCAGTCAAGCATTATTGACGATCCTGACAAGCGGAGACTTTTTAACAATGCTCAGAAGCTGTTCGGATATTTTGTGAAATCGGATGTTAAATATGATAAATTTGTTCGTTTGGTAAAGCATCCGGTCTTGCATATTGACAGATTATATCCACTTGTTTTCTACTGGAATTTTGGCAGAGATATCAAGGACAGATATGGAATAGGCTGGTTATCATTGTTAAGATACTGGCTCTATTCCAAAAGCAAATGACGGCCAGCATATTCTAATCACATCACTGTTCATTTTTTATTTGATGTATCAGGCAGGCAATATCAGTTCGGGGAGTTGATAGTTCTCTGTTTAACGTATTTTCATTTCTCATTGAAAAATGTCAACCTGCATCATTAATGCTATGAATAATGAGGGTTTGAAGCTTCGCTTTGAATTCTGCAACGTGTTATTATTAGAAAATTTATATTCTCAGAATATCGTCGTTTCCCGACCGTCTTTGCGGGATGGTGCAGAGGCAAACAGAAGACAATCAAGAGCCGTTGGTGAAAGCAGACAATGACAGATATTGCAAAAAATAAATTTCCCTGGATTATTATTTCTGCCGGTGTTGTATTAAGGGGGGTTCAATACCTGCACAATACCTCTCTCTGTCTTGATGAGGCACGGGATGTGGTCGCCGGTATTTGGGATCGGTCCCTATCAGATTTGTTTGCCCCGCCTCCCGCGATATATACTCCAACTCCTCCAGCGGGTTTTTTTGTAATTGAGAAACTCATTGTGCAGGCATTTGGCGATAGCGAATATGCACTGAGACTTATCCCGCTTTTAGTGAGTGTCCTTTCACTGTTTCTCTTTTATTATGTGGCGAAGCAGTATATGAAGCCCGGAGCTGCAAGATTCGCCCTGATCCTTTTCGCTATTCTTGAACCACTGATTTATTATTCATCGCAGGTAAAACCCTATACAATAGATATTGCTGTCGCTTTGCTGCTCTTTCTGGCTGCGAATTACATCCGGTCAAACAGATTATCATTCAGGGATGTTATTTTATTGGGTGGAGTTGGAGCGGCACTAATATGGTTCTCAAGTCCTTCTGTATTTGTTATGGCAGGCGTAGGAACTGTTTCAGTTATTTCAGCGTTCAAGACAAAGGACAGGCCGAAAGCTATCAGGATAATGCTCATCTGTTTGTTTTGGGCAGTTGGTTTTGCCTCTCATTACCTGCTGTATCTTCATAATTTAACGAACGAATATATGCTGAACGCAGCAAGGGGCGAACAATGTTTCATGCCATTGCCTCCGAAAACGTTTTCTGACATAAAATGGTTTATTAATGCATTTTTCAGTATGTTTGAAGAGACGGCTGGTTTTTATTTTTCAAAAAGTATAGCTGCGTTTCTTTTCCTTGTCGGCTGCATCTCTATGGCTTCAAGAGAAAAAGAAAGGTTCTTTCTCCTGATATCTCCTTTACCTTTGGTACTGTTGGCATCGGGACTCTCTTTTTATGCGTTTAAACAGAGAATCATATTATTTTTGATGCCTTCTCTTCTCTTTTTTATTTCAGAGGGCATTGAGGAAATAGGTGATAAAACCCGGAACAAGGCGCCGATGATCAGAACACTGTTGATCGGGTTATTGTTGTTTCATCCAATACTTTCCGCAGCAAGCCATTTATTTAAACCAATTTCGCTTGAGCATGAAGAGATCAAACCCGTGCTGAACTATATCAGCAAGAACTGGAAGAATGAAGATATGCTGTATATTCATTATCGTGCACATCCTGCATTTATTTACTATGCAAAGAGATATGGCTTTGTAGAGAATGATTATATTGTGGGTGTATATGCGGGAGATAAAAATAATCAGTGGGCGTTTTCTGTGGATTATCTGAATGTGTATACGGGGGATCTTGACAGGCTCCGCGGCAAAAAAAGAGTATGGACGCTTTTTACAAATACTCCTATGCTTCATAAGGGTGTTGATGAAAAGATTTTTTTTGAATATTATCTTAATATCATTGGGCGGCGAATTGATTTCTTTGAAAATGATGGGCCGGCAGTCTATCTCTATGATCTAAGCAGAAGCAGTGCCTCTTCATCTTACCCTTATGACGATAAAGTCAGGAGAGAGCTGCATTGGAACTTCTAAGAAATAATAAGATTATGAAAGCACGGAAGTAATTAAACCGAAATGTCGTCTGAAAAACTGAATAATATTTACATCATTGGGATAAAATTCCTTGTTTTCACGATCCCTTTCCTGCCCCTTTATATTTCATCTTCGTTGATATTCCCCTATATTGAAGGAAGAACATATGCATTCAGGATTATTGTTGAGGCGGCCGCGGTATTATGGATGGGTCTTTTGGTTTTAGACAAGCGCTACAGGCCTGAAAACTCACCCTTATTTATTACAGTCTTGATATTTACTTTCATAGCCGGACTTGCAAACCTGACAGGAGTGAATCCCTATAAAAGTTTCTGGTCAAACTATGAGCGCATGGAAGGATATATTACTATTTTGCATCTTGCGCTTTATTTTCTGATTGCGAGAAGTGTTTTAAAAGTTAAAAAAGACTGGCTGATATTCCTGGGTATGTCTGTTATCGCCGGGACAGGCGGCAGTCTGTATGCACTGTATCACAGAATTATAATGGGCTTTCCATTCAGGGAGGCAGGCACCATAGGGCATCCGACATTTTTTGCTTCTTATCTTCTGCTTGTTCTTTTTGCTGCGCTGCTTTTATTTATTAATGCACGCAGTGATAATTTCAGAAACATCTGCCTGTCAGCCATGATATTATTTGCGTATGTTATATACCTGACCGCTGCCAGGGGACCCTTCATTGCAGCGTTTTGCGGTGTAATAATTTTCAGCCTTTTCTATGTCTTTGGTAAATCTGCCTCTTCTGGTAAAAAGCCGCAGAGAGCGTTGGCATTGTCGGTTATAGTGATTTGTTTTATTCTATCTGCTGTATTCCTGCTTTTTTACAAAACCCCTGAAACACCCAAGGGTTTTGTGGAATTTCATGAAACGATTTCGAGGCTTGCAACCGCAGATATTGATACCTCGATTGCCGGCCGTCTGGATGCGTGGAAAGTTGCGTGGGAGGGAATTAAGGAAAAGCCGTTTTTGGGGTGGGGACAGGAGAATTTTATAAGCGTCTATCCTGATAACCCGGTACGATATGGACAATATATCTACGGAGTTAATCTGATCATGGACAAGCCTCATAATATTATATTTGAATGGCTTGTAAATGCAGGTTTCTTAGGGCTGCTTGCTTATCTTTCTATTTTTGGAACTGCCGTTTATTCAGTACGGAGCGCGTATGTCAAAAGCAATATTATAAAGGCTGAGGCCGCAGCGCTCACAACGGCACTTTTAGTATATTTCGTACAGAACCTGTCCACTTTTGATACGATCAACACATACATAGTTTTCTTCGGACTGCTTGCCTTTATTGACAGAATACATAATGCCGGGGCGGGAGTATTTCAAAAAGCAGAGAATGCTTCAGAAAAAACAAGGATCAGGTCAGTAGTCGTATGCATGATCGCATTTTTGGCAATGTCAATCGTTTCATATTTTATCAATTATAAGCCCATGAAAGAGTCTTATCTTACTAACAGAATAGTCATGTCGTTGAAGAATAAAGAGAGCAACATACAGAAGCGCAGGGAGTTTGAGAGTTTGATAGATGACTTTCATGCTGCACTGTCTTTGAATACCTTTGGGGATACTCATGTAAGGCTTTTAATGCACTCAATTGCAGACAGTATTTTAAAGTTTAAACTTTTTGATATTAAGGGAGCCGTGAAATTTGTTCAGGCAACTTCACTGGAGTTGCCCAAAATAATTGAGAGAGACCTGTACAATTTAAATTATTGGATGACTGTAATTAATTTCTATAATGCTGTTGCTGTGTATGAACCTTCTTTTATTGCAAAAGCGGAGAAACTGATAAGGCAATGTATGCTCCTGAGCCCTGAAAATGAATGGCCCTATTTTGCACTTGCTGAAAATTTTATTCTCAAAAAGGAGTTTGAAAATGCGGTTTCAACTGTAAAGAAAGTTGTTGATCGCAATCCCGGCAATGATCAGCTTCAGATAAGACTGGCACTGACGGGGATCCTGACCTCAAGGGAAGATGTGCTGGATAAGGCAATGGAGAATGTGAAGACAATCAGAGCATCAACTGACGCTGCCGTCTCATCCGGGAGGACCCCGGTTTTCAATGAAGATGAACTGCTGGTCTTTGCAAATACCGCAAAGGAAATTAAAAACTATAATCGTGCGCTTCAGTTTTATAAAGAGCTAATAAAGATTTCACCAAGTGTGGCTCAGTATCATTACGATGCAGCTGATATATACTATAGCCTTGGCGACAGGGAGAGTGCCTGGGAAGAGGCACGGAAAGCGGCAGAGATTGACCCTGCGAATTTCGAAAGCAGGACAGATAAATTCAGGATTCCATTAAATAATTAAATGATACTATTTGCAATTGACATCTCTTAATTAATAAATTATAATTTTGCATCTTTCGTTTTATCTACAACAAACCTAAGGAGGTATTAATGAAAATAATAAAACTTGCCAAAAGGATGTACGCTTTATTCCTTGTTTCAGGTATCCTGCTTTTATGTACCGGATTTATATTCATAAGCTGCGGCAAAGGCCCTCAGACCAAGGTTCAATTGATAGACGCCGGAGATTTCGCTCTTGATTTCAGTAAGACACCAGAAGAAGGAGAGGCTTATATTGCCAATCAGAATCTTTTCAGAAGGGCACAGAATTGTCCAAGAGGATTAGGTATAAGCGCTATTCCTCCATTTGACGTGGGAGAATGCACAAGAACAGTTGATCCTAATGTGAAAGAATTTACTGTTGAAGGATGGATAAAGAGGAAAACAAGCGGGGCATTAAATGGCGGAATACTGTCCAGATTTGATGTCGGTGGACTTTCATTATATGTGAAGAACAATAAACCAAAATTAGCAATATTAATTCCTGTTACAGGTACCGCTACATTTACTGCAGCATCTGCGGATGATTTGCAGGTTGATAACTGGACACATGTTGCCGGAGTGCTTGTTAACGAAAACCACGGCGCTGTCGTCGGACATCCCGCATGTAGTGGAGGTCAATCTGAAACTCCGCATTTAGACCTTTATGTAGATGGTGTGTTAAAATCGTGCGGCAGGACATGGGGAGGCAGCGGCAGTAACCCAGAAATAACAGCTCCTCAATTTGCTCCTGATGATGGAGGAGATGGTCAAGGCTACATGCAGATTTACATGGGTGCAATACCATTTCAGTTTTCTATTGATGGTCTTGATGATCAGACAAAACTTGAAGCTGTTCTTGATGACATAAGATTCTGGACAGTTGCAAGGACACAGGCAGAAATTCAGCAGTGCATGAATACTAAACTCACGTTGTCAGGCACATGTACAACTAATGATGCTAATTTGAAGGGATACTGGGCTTTTAATGAAGGGACGGGTTCTACTGCAAATGATTCATCAGGTCAAAACAATGCCTCATCAATAGTTAGCCCCCATGGGGAGAATACTATTTTTACCGGCGCCTGGGTTACAGATACTCCCTTCTGAAATTTTATAATCTAAAAAAGGGGCAGACAATATATCTGCCCCTTTTTTATGCTCGCAAGAACCCTTTCCCAATATGTTAATACCATGTTGACACATGACGATGGATTTACTTAGAATCAATAAATGCTTTCAAACTTCACTGTCAGTCCCAAATACAATAAAGTAATCCTTCTTGGAATGGATGGGCTGGATCCTAAGATAACCAGCCACTTGATGCAATCAGAGGACCTCCCGAATTTTGCCAAACTAAGACAGATGGGCGGTTTCATGCCTTTAGCAACCAGTAACCCTGCACAGAGTCCTGTTGCGTGGGCCTCTATTGCTACCGGAAATAATCCGGGGTATCACGGCATTTTTGATTTTTTAAATCGCCGGGTAGCTGATTATATGCCGGAATTGGCGATAGTAAAGATGAATCCCAAGAATGTTTTTGGAAAAAGAGAGGCGATGTTTTTACCGGTTATGCACGGTAATGCTTTTTGGGACTATGCTTCCAGTATTAATATTTCCTCAACAATTTTGAAATGGCCTATGACCTTTCAGCCAAAGCAGACGCAGACAAAACTCTACGCCGGGCTTGGTGTTCCGGATATCAGGGGAGGGCTTGGCAAGTATGCATTCTACACGTCCAGAGACATCCCTAAGAATGCAGAAGGATCTGAAAAAGCAATAAAAGTTCAGATAAATAATGGGGCCATCAAGACGCATGTATTTGGTCCAAATGTTGCCAAACTTATGTCAAGAGAGTTTGCCAGGGCTGAAATGATCATAAGAACTTTTCCTGAAAACGGAACTATCGAAATAGATATAGATGGGATGAAATATAAAGTGTATAGGAACAAGTGGAGTGAATGGATAGAGGTAAAATTCAAGCTGGGAATGATGAAAACAACAACGGGGATCGTCAAGTTTTATTTGAATCAGATCAGCCCGGAATTTGAGTTATATATGACACCTGTGCAAATAAATCCCAATGACCCTGCATTTGTTATTTCAAGTCCGGATGATTATATAAAAGAACTTGCTGACAAACTGGGATGTTTTTATACCCTGGGTATGCCTGAAGATACCAAGGCTCTCGAAGAAGGGAGAACAGACGAGGAAGCATTCATTGCTATGTGCGATGAAATTATGGATGAGCAGGAAAAAATGCTCTGGCATGAGTTCAACAGATTTAAGGAAGGGTTGCTGGCAGCAGCATTTTTCTCAACTGACAGGATACAGCACATCTTCTGGGTGACAAAGGACCCTGCGCATCCCCTTTATGATAAAGCATATGCCCAGAAATACGGCCATGTCATTGATGATTATTACCGTACAATGGACAGGATCCTCGGGGAAATGCTGAAACAGATAGATGATAAGACTGCTCTCATGGTCTTTTCAGATCATGGATTTACTACCTTCAGGCGTGCTGTCCATATTAATTCCTGGCTGGCGCAAAATGGTTTTATGAAGTTGACCCGGCAGGTTTCGCAGGATGACAAGGAAGGGGGCGGGCTCTTTCAGTATGTGGACTGGAAAAATACTAAAGCATATGCACTTGGTTTTGGCAGTATCTACTTGAATGTCAAAGGCAGAGAGAGGGAAGGCATTGTTGAGCAAGGAGCAGAAGCTGAGTCTCTGGCAGATCAGATTACCGAGAAACTGAAAGGAGCGAAAGATCCTAAGAATGGGCAATCTGCTGTAAAGGATGTCTATAAAAAAGACAGGATATATTCCGGTGAGCAGGCTCATAGTGCTCCTGATCTCGTCGTTGGATTTCAGGATGGATACAGGGCATCATGGCAGACTGCTGTCGGCGGCTCCCCGGCTATATTATTCGAAGATAATTTAAAGAAATGGACTGGTGATCATATTGTCGACCCTTCAATTGTCCCCGGGATTTTCCTGAGTAATTTCAAGATTAACACAGAGAATCCCTCGCTCATGGATATTGCACCTACTGTTATATCATGCCTTGGGGTATCATCAAATAATATGGAGGGGAAATCACTGATCTCATAAAAAAAGAGTTCCATGAAAATAAACTGGAACTCTTTTTTGACTGGTTTTATTATGGGAATATTAATTTGTCATTATTGATACACAGACCCTGATGGCTGTTTCGGATTTCTGGAACCGGTGCCTCTAACCGCTTTCCCGTTTTTCCGGTCCCCATTTCCGTTATGTTCCTTATAGATTTCACATAGTTCAAAATTGAAGCTGCAAAGGGTTATCGCCCTTTCGATATCCTGGCTATCCAGTTTTACACAATAACAATTTTCAAACGGTTCAGTAAGAAAAGGACAAAGTTTTCTATTCTTTGATGAATTGATCATTATATCTCCTTATGGAGAGGTAGGACGCAATATATATGCCAGGTGAACTGGTCGTGTAATCAATAAAAATTAATTATTTATTGAAGAGTTGAAAGTGGGGGTTATATGAGAAAAGTGATTGAAAGAGATTGTGCACATGAGCGCTATGTCACAATCATGTGTCATGTCCCATTTGCATCGGTTGTTTGGACCAAATTAAATTCTTTGATCTTGCGGTAAATGGAGCGCCTGCTGATTCCCAGCAGTTGAGCAGCCCTTGATTTATTCCAGGCGGCTTTGTCGAGTGCCTGAAGGATGATCTGGGGATCATCTACATCTCCATTAGTATTATTTTGAGGGATGGCCGCATCTGCAAAAGATTTCAGCTCAAATGGCAGATGTTCAGTGGTGATCGTATGCTGTTTACAGAGGATGAATGCATGTTCCAGTGCATGTTCCAGTTCCCTTATATTGCCTGGCCAGTGATATTCCATGAATATTTTTTCTGCATCTTCAGAAATTGCCCTGATCCCCTTTCTGAATTTATTGTTGAATTTCTTAATAAAGTGGTCCGCTAAAAGCGGAATGTCTTCACGCCTTTCCCTCAGAGGCGGCAGGTTAACTTTCATGACATTCAATCTGTAATAGAGGTCTTCGCGGAATTCACCCGTTCTCACCTTTTTGGAAAGATCCTGATTAGTTGCAGTAATGACCCGGACATCTACTTTGACCGTTGTTGAATCACCAACCCTTTCAAACTCCTTTTCCTGAAGCACCCTCAGTAGTTCTATCTGGATCCTGGGGGATATATCAGCTATCTCGTCTAAAAAAATAGTCCCTCCGTCAGCTAACTGGAAGCGTCCGATCTTATCCCTGATCGCACCTGTGAAAGACCCTCTGACATGTCCGAACAGTTCACTTTCGAGGAGATTTTCTGACAATGCAGAGCAGTTAACTTTTACGATCTGATGCTGGTTGCGGTTGCCCTTGTAATGAAGCGCTTCTGCTACAAGTTCCTTTCCTGTTCCGCTTTCACCGGTGATGAGCACAGTAGTTTCCACGTCTGACAGGAGATCAATCAGGGAATAAAGCTCCTGCATTTTTTTGCTGTTCCCTATAATATTATGAAATTTCTGCCGATCATTCAATTCTCTTTCAAGGTCTGTTAATCGTGTTTCATCCTTAACGACCATTATTGCCCCTGAGAATTCTCCATGACGGTTCAGGAGAGGAGATGTGGTCAGTGACACAACCTGTTCAAGGCCGTTTTTCATTTGACAGTCGAGGCCCTGTATTTCAACTGATTTTTTTGTGCTGATGGTACTGGTAAGCGCTTCAAGACATTTCCCGCTGCATCTGGTTTGCAGGAGGCTGAATTTTTCTCCGACCGATTCACGGGCCACGCCACAGATGCCGTGCGTTGCCTGATTGATCTCGAGTAAAAATAAATCTTTGTCCACAGTGATAATAGCATCCTTGACGCTGCTGAAAATGGCTTCAAGGTTTGAGCGGTATTTCTCTTTCTCATCAATGACCGCTTTATGCTGCAAAGCAACATCAATAGCATGGAAGAGCGTATCTTTCTGAATAGGCTTCGGTAAATAATCAAAGGCCCCGAGACGAATTGCCTCTGATGCAGTCTCAATGTTCGGGTATCCTGTTATCATGATCACCGGACAGTTCAATTTCTTGTTCTTTATCTCGCGCAATATATCAATTCCGGTCTTCCCTCGCAAAATAATATCTGCAAAAATAACGTCAAAATCAGATGTGGCAATACAATCCATGGCTTCATCAAAATCTTTTGCAGCGCTCACTTCAAAGTCTTTTGCAGAAAGAAATTTATTGAAAGTGAATCTTATTCCTTCTTCATCATCTATTATTAAGATCTTTGCCTTCATTCCTCATCCTTAATGTCAGTAGTGGGTAGATCTATCATTATTTTGGTGTATTCTCCTTCTATGCTGTTGATTATCAGTTTTCCTTCATGTTCGTTTATGATCCCATGGCTGATGCTTAGACCTAAGCCTGTTCCGATCCGGTTAGGCTTGGTGGAGAAAAAGGGATTGATCACTTTGTCAATAATGTTGGAGGGTATGCCGTTGCCTCTGTCATGAAATACAATCCGAACATAGGGGGCCGAAGCGGTCATTATCTTTTCACACGATATCTCAAGTATTTTGTTTTCGTGGGTCCCCGGGTATTTCTGGTTAAGGGCATAACGGGAGTTGCTTATGATATTTAAAAAGACCTGCTGAATCTGCTGAGCGTGTACGGGCACCTTAATAGCTTTAGCAGGGATATGTACTTTCAGGTGTATCCCGTCTTTCCTTATTTGAGCTGAGGTGAGGGAAAGTGTGTCAGCAAAAATATCATGCAGGTACACATAGCTTTTTTCCTCTTTTCTGATCCGAGCAAAGGATAAAAGGCTTCGGACAATGGTAGCGATCCTGTCGCCGTCCCTGACAATTCTCATGGGAATGTCAATCTCTTCGTTTTCAGGCTCGAGCTCATCAATCATTATTTGCGCATAGTTAATGATATTGTTTATGGGGTTATTGATCTCATGAGCCACACCTGCAGCCAATTCACCAAGAGATGCAAGATGTCTTGAACGCATCGCCCCGGCCTGTAAATTTGTTTTTTCTGTTATATCACGGGCCAATTCAATGACATTTTTTACCTTTCCTGAGTCATCTTTGATCGGGAAGGACCTGATATCCCAGATTTTACCGCCAGCGGTTATTATTTCAGCAGTCTCTTCAAGGCCGGATATGAAGCTCTTCAGGGTAGGGCAGTTCTCGCAGGGAGAAAACACATTGCAGCAAAGACTGTAGCAATATTGCCCGGAAAGCTCAGACTCGTTGCTATTAAATGCGGAAGCCGCAGCCTTGTTGGCCCACATTATTTTCAGATCAGGAGAAAGCAGGAGGAGGTTGTCAGGAATACAGTTAAGAAGAGTATGAAATTCCTTAGAGAGGTTGCGGTATTTACTCTCACTTTTTCTGAGCAATTCAACGGCAATTTTACGCTCTCCGATTTTTTCTCTCAGTTGTTCATTGGTCATCTTCAATTCTGAGGTACGTTCTTCGACACGCATTTCAAGTTCTTCTTTGGCTTTTTTGATATCTTCTTCCGTCTTTTTACGTTCTGTTATATCTCTTGCTATATGGATGAGGCCAATGAGCTGATTGTCCCTGTCAAACCGGGGCATTGCCCGAATTTCAATATACATGTTCAGATGAGGTTCAAAGATCTCAAAATCCGCAGGAACACCTGTCTTGAGGCAATCGCAACTGGGACAGCCTTCAGGAGCGCATTTTGTTCCATGATAGAATTTGAAACATTTAGTAATGTTTTCTGAGTATGAAGAAGGCAGATTCAATATTTTTTGAGCAGCTTTATTTGCGTAAACTATATTGAACTCCTTGTCATGGATAGTGATTATGTCTGTTATTGCATGAAAAGTATTTTCCCAGTCATGTTTTGCCTGGAAAAGCATTTCTTCCATTTTCTTACGTTTGGTTATTAAATATAACGAAAATTGAATCGCGGGTTTTCTGTTATAAGTAAATCGAATTGCCATCAATTCCACATCAATAGTTGTTCCATTGATAGAGATAAGTTTTGTTTCGAGGGGAAGGAAAGGCTCTTCTTCAATCAAAAGGCTCTGAAACTGTTTTTTTACTGTATCATGGTGGGTAGAGGAAAGAAAGCTTATCAGGGATTTCCCAAGCAGTTGGTTGATATTTACTGCGCCAAATAAATTTATTCCGGTCTTATTCAGGAAGATGATCTCGCCATCGAGTTGTATCCCCGCTGCAATAGGGGATAATTCTATAAGCTGTTTGAATTGAGCATCTTTAATGGGCGATGGGTTTAACGTTTCAGGTTTGCAGGGCATAGGGTTGCTGGATATATAAAACTATCTTATTAGTAAATTACATTATTTTACTAAATGTGACATTTTTCTACAATAAGTAAGATTGTTCTATTGTAACCCCTCAGTTATGTGGGGACTTATTGTCATTCCGGCTTGTCGGGAATCAAGCTTGTAAGGCTGATTCCCGACGCGCTTCGCTTGCGGGAATGACGTCTCAAACAGTTGTGCCCCATAACTGAGCGGTTACGTTCTATTAACGAATTAGCGTGAACTTGCGGCGACGTTTCCCGCCATATGCTTTAACCGGGAGATGGCAGATACTATGTAGATTTACAAAATATATCGGCTTAAATCCTCATCCTTGATGATCTCACTCAATTTTTTCAGGACATACGCTGCATCTATGGTGATCTTCTTTTCATTGGTCTCCGGGGACTCAAAAGATATATCTTCAAGGAGTTTTTCAAGGATAGTATGGAGTCTTCTTGCCCCGATATTCTCGGTTTTTTCATTGACCAGGGCAGCAATTGAAGCGATTTCTTCTACAGAATCATCGGTGAATCTGATAGAGACTCCCTCTGTCTCGATCAGGGCTATATACTGTTTGATCAGGGCGTTTTTGGGTTCTTTCAGTATCCTGAGAAATTCGTCTTTCCCGAGGGCATCGAGTTCAGCCCTTATCGGAAATCTTCCCTGCAGTTCAGGGATAAGGTCAGAGGGTTTTGAGACGTTGAACGCGCCTGCTGCAATAAAAAGTATATGGTCAGTCCTTACGGCCCCGTGTTTTGTGGAAACAGTTGATCCTTCAACTATAGGGAGCAGGTCTCTCTGTACGCCCTCTCGTGACACATCCGGCCCGTAACTGGACCCCTTTGATGCGATCTTGTCGATCTCATCTATGAATATAATGCCGTTCTGTTCTGTCCTCTCAATGGCTTCTTTAACTACTTTATCCATGTCGATAAGCTTGTTCGCTTCTTCCTGCTGAAGGATCAGCAGAGCATCAGCAATTTTAACTTTCTTCTTCTTTGATTTTTCAGGAAGGAAATTGCCGAGCATTTCCTTGAGGTTCATCTCAAGGTCATCCATTCCTATATTCGAGACAATTCCAAATGGCACCATTTTTTCACGCACTTCAAGGTCGATATATCTGTTATCAAGTTTTCCTTCCCGCAACTGATTGCGCAGCTTTTCGCGGGTTTCATGATAATTGTCTTTTTCATCTTCAACTGTTTCAGACACCCCGACCGGAGCAACTTTTTTCTGAGATCGCGGGGGAGGGAGCAAGAGGTTTAGGATCTTTTCCTCTGAAAGCGATTTTGCTTTTTCCTGATACTTCTCAATGTGCTCTGTTTTGACCATAGAGAGGGCGAGATTGGTAATGTCTCTGATCATTGACTCCACGTCCCTTCCGACATAACCGACCTCAGTGAATTTTGATGCCTCAACCTTTACGAACGGCGCCTGTGCCAGTTTTGAGAGTCTTCGTGCTATCTCAGTTTTCCCAACACCTGTTGGGCCTATCATCAATATATTTTTGGGTAAGATTTCATCTTTCAACTCATCTGATAATAGTTGTCTCCTCCACCGGTTTCTCAGAGCGATAGCTACAGCTTTTTTCGCTTTGTTCTGGCCGACTATATATTTATCGAGTTCTTTAACTATTTTTTTAGGTGTGAGATTATCCATGCAGTTCCTCAATACTGATCGATTCATTTGTATAAATACATATTTTGGATGTGATCTTCATTGCTTCTTCAACTATCTCTTTGGGTTGTAATTGTGTGTGCAGCAAAAGCGCCTTTGCTGCAGCATGCGCATAAGGGCCCCCAGAGCCGATTGCGGCAATGCCATCTTCAGGCTCAATGACGTCTCCATTGCCTGAGATAATGAAAGAGTGTTCTTTATCGCTTACAATGAGAAGGGCCTCAAGCCGCCTCAATATTTTGTCAGTTCGCCAGTCTTTGGCAAGTTCTACGGCAGCTCTTGTAATATTTCCCCGATAGGTTTCCAGTTTGCCTTCAAATTTTTCAAAGAGCGTAAAAGCATCTGCCGTTGCCCCGGCAAAACCTGCAAGGACTGCATTGTTATACATTCTTCTGATCTTCTTTGCATTGTGCTTCAAAACGGTCTGTCCAAGGGTGACTTGTCCATCTCCACCTATAGCGACCTTGCCGTCCCGTCTTACACAGAGTACAGTAGTTGCATGAAACATAGTAAGCTCCATTTATTAATATTATTCTTCTTCATCTTCTTTTGCCATGGGATGGGCCTTATCATAAACTTCCATGAGATGCCCGATGTCCACATGTGTATATTTTTGCGTTGTTGACAGGGAAGAGTGTCCCAGGAGTTCCTGAATCGATCTCAGGTCCGCACCTTCATGGAGCAGGTGTGTTGCAAATGTATGCCTTAGAGTGTGAGGCCCGGGATCGCTGTTGAGATTAACCATCCTGCTGTAATGTACTACTATACGTCTGACGCTTCGCTGTGTCAACCTTCCCCCCCTGATGTTCAGGAACAGCGACTGGGACTTTTTCTTCAGGGAAATCCTTTCAGGAAGATAATTTCTTATGGCGTCCATGGCCTTTGAACCTACCGGGACTATCCGCTCTTTCATTCCCTTTCCTTTCACTCTGACAAGAGATTCTTTCATATCAAGATCGCCGATATCGAGCGAGGTCAATTCGGCCACCCGCAAGCCAGAGGAATAAAGAAGTTCAAGGATCGCTTTGTCCCTTGCAGCCGTGAATGTATCTCCCTGAGGTTTTTCCACAAGAGCAAAGACTTCATCTACAGAAAGAAACCGTGGAAGATTTTTGGGGACTTTCGGGGTGGCTACAAGCCTGGCAGGGTTCGCAGTCAAAAAACCTTCTCTGTAAAGGTACCTGAAGAATGATCTGACAGTAGCGAGTTTTCGTGCAATGGTGGTTTTTTTTAATTTCTTATGGTGCAGGAACGCAAGGAAGTTTCTTATATCATGATTGTCAATGTCTTTTATGTTCTTATCTGAAAAACCATGGAAATCCCTGAGGTCTTCTGTATATGCCTTCAGGGTAAGCGGAGAGCCTCCCTGTTCTCCTTTTATATATTCGAGAAACTGTTCGATGTGTTTTTGCAACGTACTGCCTTTTGATTTATATTGTCAATTATATGTCCAGGTCTTACTGGATTATTGTTATTTTAGAAAGTATACATTTATCTTGCAAGCAGATACCGGGACAGAATGAAATATTCCATGAGGGCAACGGACATGATCAATATGCAAACAGAAAAGATCTTCCTGTATATGGCGTGCATTTCAGCCTTAAAATATTCCCGTGTCAGCACAAGGCAGAGATGCACAGGAGACAGAAGCACACCGACATATCCGGAAGCAAAGGCAAAGGAGATGGCGCCCAGATGGTGAGTATTTTCAAGTCCCAGCAGGATAGGGAAGGTGCTGCCCACAAAACCCACGGTAAGTCCGGTCAGAAGTCCATAGATGAACGGGAGAAAAAAAAGGATTGGCAGGACAGGGATGCCTTCACTGGAGAAAAACGCGCTTATGTTCGTTACCGCTCCGGAGACATTGAGCACTCCTTTGAAGGTCATCACCCCGAGGATTATCAAAATTATCTCCCATGAGAGTCCTTCTTTCAGTGTCTGCAGGATATTCTTTGGAGAATATCTTAAGACAGCAAACATGCCTATAATTATTACGCCCAGGCTCAATGATAAATTCAGATGCAGTCCTATTACCATGAAAAGAATAAGGGCGATGGGGAAAAAGCTCAGGAGCCCTGACCTTGTTATGATCTTAAACCCTTCTTTCTGAGAGCCGACCCCTGATAAACCCCACACAGTTCCGCCGAGCACCAGACACATGGCAAACGGCAGATTGGCAAGGATTATGTTTCTCAGAGGCTGAGCAGTGATCGCTGAACAGAGGATTATCCCTGGATAAAGAGGGAGTATAAATTCCCAGGGATGCCTGAACATATAATTTACAAATGCTTTCTTTTCAGGGGAGATGTTAATGCCCTTTGAGGCCTCATCCACCATCGGTGCGGAAAAGAGCGCTCCACCCATAGAAGGCAGAATACCGATGAGTGCAGGCATGGAGGCCATCAGCGCCCTTCTGTCCATGACCATTCCCCTGAAAGAATCCATCATTTTCTGCATGATCCCGTTCATTCTCATAACGATCTCAAATATTCTGATGAGAGTAAGCGCAAGGATGAGGCTGATGGTGGTCTTATCAGTTGTCCCAATATAAAAGGCATTCAGGAAATCAATTGGAGCGAGCATATAAAAAACAGCAAGGATCACCGATGAGAGGGCCATGACAATGCCGAGATTCCACTTCCTCTTCAGAAGAAAAATCATGATGATAAGGACTGATGCGATCTTAAGGATGTCAGACATGCGTTAATTATACAATATGACAACATGACAACGAAGCGCTTTGAAGGCAGTTGTCTCAGGGCAGTAAGCCTGCGCGTTTTACATCTTCGATGGTATCTATATCAGAGAGCATTTCCGTTAATCCTGCCGAGTAGCCGAACTTATTTGCCTGCTCAATGCTTTTCTTCAGGGTCTGGGCAGACGACCACGGCACATTAAGAAATATCTCCCTGATCAATTTACGCATGCCCACCAGATAATATCCTCCGTCTTTTGCAGGTCCGAACACGGTATCGTTTCCCGACAGGATGTCAAAGGCCTTCTGAATTATTGCAGGAGTGATATCAGGAATGTCGGCGCCGACAAGGACTGCTTTTTTATAGCCTGAACTGAAGACATGATTGAAAGAGTTGAACATTCTTACCCCGAGATCTCCTTCATTCAAGGGAATAAGACTGACGCCGAAGTGAAGAAAATAATCTTCAGCGTTTGCAGGTGCAAAAGCAATAAACGTATCTGCATACGGGATATTATTAAGTTTTGAAACGGTCTGCTTTAGCAGTGATATATATAACTTCAGAATATCTTCATCTGACAGGTGCCCGTTGAGCCGTGTTTTTACCTGCCCCTTTTCAGGATATTTTGCAATGATTATCAGTGCATTCGTGTTCATCGTATATCTTTATAATACTTGATAAGCCTGTCAGGGGAAATGCCCAGGAATTTATATGAGAATGCAATTGTCCAGTCCCTGATAGTTGTAAAAATGATCCCTTCCCTGAGCCATCTCCTTGGTGAGACTTTGACAGGAGGTTGCACAAAGACAATATTCCCCTGCTTTTTCAGTCTCCCGGATATCTCTATATCTTCCATGAGGGGCATATCCGCGAAGCCTCCGATATGATCAAAGACACTTTTTCTCAGAAACATGCCCTGGTCGCCATAGATAAGAGAAGTGGACCGCGCCCTCAGGTTTGCCGCTGACTCAATTATTCTGAAACCTGCTTTTGGATGGTCTATCGACAGAAAAAATCCCCCTGCCGCGATACTTCTGTCCCTGAGTGTTTCCCTGATCATCTGAAAACCTTTTTCGGGCAATACGCAGTCTGCATGGAGGAAGAGCAATATTTTTCCTGTGGACTGCTGCGCTCCGAAGTTCATAACACTGGCCCTGCCTGTCTTTGCGACAAAGACTTTGTCCGTAAATTCCCGTGCAATGGACACCGTATTATCGGTACTGCCGCCGTCAACTACAATGAGTTCTTCATAAGAAGTTAATTTGAACTGCCTCAGGCTGTCAGGAAGCAGGCCCTCTTCGTTCAGTACAGGAACTATTATGGTTATTTTATCTTGACTCATTACTGGAATATTATAGCTGCTGTGAACACAGAAACATTTATTTAGTAATTGTTGCGGAAAGTCCAGATTGTCACTCTGAACGAAGGGAGGAGTCTCCTTAGTTTTTGATTAATCAGAGATTCTTCGCTTCGCTCTGAATGAGAGAGAAGCGATATTCATATTTCCGCAACAGCTATTTTAGCTGTCAAAATTGACAAAAATACAGCAAATGATATCATACATACTGACAAATGGGAAAGATTTTCACAGCTGATATAGGTGGGACGAACAGCAGGTTCGCGCTTTTTGAGATTGCCGAAGATCGGAACCTCTCACTTGCCGGAACTCAGTGGCTCAAGACCACTGAGTCCTCATCTTTTCATGATCTGCTCTCCAGACTGAAAAAGACAGGATTTAATTTGTCTCCTTCCGACATCGACATTGCGGTTTTTGCCGTTGCAGGGCCGGTTGAGAACGGGGCAAGAAGCTCTCCGCCTTTTATTTCCTGGGATATCGATGTTTCTGTGGCAAAGAAAGATACCGGTATTGCCCGGTGCATGCTCATAAATGATTTTGTTGCTCAGGCATACGCATGTCTTTCGTCTGTCGGTAAATCCGCGATCCCGATTTTGCCCGGACAGGCAGTGCCGGATGGAACCATAGGAGTGATAGGCGCGGGGACAGCGCTTGGCAAAGCAGTGCTCGTCCCTGACGGGAGGGGCGGCCATGTGGCTATGCCATCTGAAGGCGGACATACGAATTTTCCTTTTGCATCAGGGAGAGAATTTGAGTTTCATGGTTTCATGAAACATGAACTCGGCGACACATATATAACTGCGAACAGGGTTGTTTCAGGGAAGGGATTGGCGCTCATCCATCAGTTTCTTGCAGGGGAGAAGCTGGCGCCGAACGAGGTTGCCGGGAAACTCTCGCAGCATCCTGAAACCCTTGCATGGGCCTCAAGGTTCTATGCAAGAGCGTGCAGGAACTTTGCCCTGGAAATACTCTCAACCGGAGGACTCTACATTGCCGGAGGA
Source organism: Nitrospiraceae bacterium (assembly GCA_003599425.1). Classification (GTDB taxonomy): domain Bacteria; phylum Nitrospirota; class Thermodesulfovibrionia; order UBA6902; family UBA6902; genus SURF-23. The sequence goes on from QZKC01000069.1 coordinate 25,495, forward strand.
GTTGCAGCGAACACCCCTCAACTGGTAAACAGTAAAATCTTTGCGGATGAATTTCGCAGCTCAGATACCCTTCTTCACTTGCTCGCTAAAATACCGCTTTATTTGATCACGGACCAGAATGCCGGACTTTGGGGCAGTGCAGTCCTGGGAGCACAGACATTGAAAAGGCGCCAAAGGCTTAATAGCAGCGTTTAAAGGTTTCAACTGTAGCAATGTTATTCTCTTTCTTGCTTATGAAATTAGAAGTTGCGATCTCAATTAATATGATTTAAATCATATGAGATGCTGCGCTGAGCTTCTACAATGAGACAAAAGCAGGCAAACAGGGATGCGTTCCTGCCCCCAAGGTTAATTGATCTGCTTGAAAAGATGCCGTAACTCACTGAATAGTTTATAGTGGGAGGGCAGGGGTTGGCCCTCCCATTTTCATATATTTTCAGAAAGGCGAAGAAATGAGATTTTTTTATGCTGTAGTGTCGGTTTGTCTGGTGTTTTCCGGCTGTAAGACTATGGAGGAATCTCCCCAAAAGCACGGTGCATTTACCCGGCACTATGAGTCGAGCCTTTTTCAGGTTACTAAGATGGGGATGTTCAGCGTTGAAATGGTGGTCCGGGAACATGATCTGAGAACAGGGGTCAACACAGTTGACCTCATTCTGCACGACAAGAACGACAAAGACGTCATTGGCGCCCGCATAGAAGTAACTCCGTGGATGCCGGATATGGGGCACGGGGTGTTTGAAAAACCTTCTGTCAAGGAAAAAGGCGGAGGACTTTACACAGTTGAGAACATCATTCTTACCATGAGCGGCCGTTGGGAGTTAAGGGTGTCGGTCACCGCAGACGGAATGAAGGACAGCGCGGCCTTTGACTTTCCTGACGTGAAGGTTGACAGGGGGCACGATCACAAGATGGTCGAGTCTCCGACAGACCTCGACCTTTCCACAGAAAAGCTGACGGAGCACGGGGAATTCAGAGTCTCATATAAAAGCAGCGCAGCACCTGTCCCGATCAACATGATCCACACATGGCAGGTAAGGCTCAAAACACCTGACGGAAGCTCAGTTTCCGGCGCTCATATCTCTCTTGATGGTGATATGCCTGAGCATGGCCACGGACTGCCGACAGAGCCTGAGGTATCTGAGGGAGTTGAGCAGGGCTTATATCTTGTCGAAGGAATCAAATTCAGCATGCCCGGTTGGTGGGTGATGAAATTCAATATTAAATCGGCGAATAAAGCAGACAGTGTAACGTTCAATTTACTGTTGAAGGAATAATCGGGATTGGTTGAATAAGGGGAACAGACTGATTAAATCCATCTACACAACATTGCTCATAGCTCTGATAATGCTGCTTATGCCGGCAATATCATGGTCTCTGGACCTTCATACATGGTCAGAAGATGAGAAGGCGGTTCTCAGGTCATTATGGATAGGCTCCCTGCCTCCCCTTCCTGAAGACCCGTCTAACAAATATTCGGCTGACCCCAAAGCAGCAGATCTCGGCAGGAAGCTTTTTTTTGACAGCCGGCTGAGCGGGAATCTGAAAGTTTCCTGTGCCACCTGCCATCCTTCCAATATGAATTTTGCAGACAGCCTGCCCCTTGCACATGGAATCGGAACAACAACAAGGAGGACAATGCCGCTGATAGGGACAGCGTACAGTACGTGGCTTTTCTGGGACGGCAGAAAAGACAGTCTCTGGGCACAGGCGCTGGGACCGATCGAGAGTCCTGTAGAGCATGGCTTCACGAGGACGCAGTGCGCCTCAGTCATCATGGAGCACTACAAAAAAGAATATAGCGAGATATTCGGCCCCCTGCCGGATTTTTCCGAAAGAGACCTGCCTCTTCAGGCAAAGCCTTCTGCCGATGAGCCGGTCGCACTGAAGGCATGGATCACCCTGCCGCGCGAAAAGAGAGAGGCCATTACAGGGGTTTACGCAAATATGGGCAAGGCTATAGCTGCATTTGTCGGGACGATCGTACCGACCCCTTCCCGGTTTGATCTATATGCAGAAGCTGCGCTCAGAGGGAATCCTTCTGCCATGCTGGCCGCTATGACAAATGATGAGGTAAAAGGATTACGCCTTTTTATTGGCAAGGCTAAATGCACAAACTGCCACAGCGGCCCTCTCTTTACAAACGGCGGATTTCATAATGTCGGCGTACCGCAGCCTGAGAAACTCCCACCTGATAGCGGGCGTTCCGATGCCATAGCGAAAGTGCTTGCCGATGAGTTTAACTGTTTGGGCATATACAGTGATGCAAAACGTTCAGATTGCGCCGAATTGCGCTTCATGGACACAGCGACATACAAGTATTTCGGCGCCTTCAAGACTCCCACACTAAGAAATGTTGCTGAGAGGGCGCCTTACATGCATGCCGGACAGATACCCTCCTTGCGAAAGGTCCTTGAGTTTTACCGGGATTTGAAGCCAGGACAGCGAGCCGCTGACCTGGAACACGGGGACCTGACTGATCCTGAACTGGAGCAGCTTGATGCCTTTCTGCGCACCTTGAGCAGCCCGCTGAAATTTGCCGAATAGTGTTTCTTGCAAAAAGAGTAAAGGGGGTTTCTGAAGTTCAAAAAATGAAAAGAGAACACATGAATAAAGTTCTGATTATCCTGCTCATTGCGGGTCTCGTTGCCTCCTTCAGGATATTCGATCTCGGGCAGTACCTCTCCCTCTCCTATATAAAAGAGTCTCAGGAGAGATTTCATGCTTTATACTCAGAACACCGTGTTCCCATGATAGCCGGTTATATGGCTATCTATATCCTTGTTACTTCATTATCCCTGCCGGGAGCAGCTATAATGACACTTGCAGGCGGGGCACTTTTCGGACTTGTGACAGGCACAATACTCGTGTCATTTGCAAGCACCATTGGAGCAACGCTGGCATGCTATGTCTCACGATTTTTCCTGAGGGATTGGGTTCAGGGCAAGTTCGGTGATAAATTAAAGACAGTGAATGATGGAATAGAGAAAGAGGGCGCTTTTTATCTTTTTACTCTGAGGCTGATACCGGTCTTCCCGTTCTGGCTCATCAACCTGGTGATGGGTCTCACGAAGATGCCTTTGAGGACATTTTTTTGGGTCTCGCAGGCCGGCATGCTTGCAGGCACGATCGTTTATGTAAATGCAGGAAAAGAACTGGGCAAGATAGAATCTCTTTCGGGCATATTGTCACCCGGATTGATCATATCCTTTGTGCTGCTCGGCCTGTTTCCACTTATCGCGAAAAAATCGATTGCATTTTATAAGGCAAAAAAAGAGTAACCTATATATAAATAAATCATGAAGGATACACAGAGACAGCCCCATTTAACTCAATCTCAAGTCAGCATTATACAAACTGATTTGAAGAAAGCCATGGTTCGAGAACATCTTGAATGCAGTAGATTATTGAAAATACTAAGATGTTTAAATCTCACAAAGGCAAGCCTGTCTCAGGATTTCTATAATCGACAGAATTGTTTGCATTTTGTCTTTTCATTTTGCAGACGTAATCTTTTGACAGGATTCAAAGTCTTTTTTTTAAAGGTGTCGTATAGAAATTCTTCACCAGCATTTCCTTTGTGCCTCTGCTCCTTTGTCCCTAGGTGCCTTCCATTGTTCGCCCCTGGGGATCAGCCGAGGCTGAGAACAGAGTTCGCTATAAATAAATTAATGTAGGAGGCCACCATGCCAAAATACGATTTTGACATAGGGATACTTGGGGGAGGCGCGGCAGGGTTGACGGTTGCTTCCGGAGCAAGCCAGTTTGGGGCAAAGACGCTCCTTATTGAAAAAGAAAAGGCGCTTGGCGGCGACTGCCTGCATTATGGCTGTGTGCCGAGCAAGACACTCATCAGGTCTGCGCATGTATATCACATGATGAAGAATGCCTGGAAATATGGGCTTCCGGGTGTTGACATAATGCCTGTTGACTATAAAGACATCGCAAAGCGCATCCAGTATGTCATCGGCACTATCCAGAAGCATGATTCTGAGGAGAGGTTCTGCGGGCTTGGGGTAAAGGTGGAATTCGGAGACGCTGCTTTTACTGATGAGCATTCTGTCAGGGTGAACGGCAATACATACTCGGCAAAGAAATGGGTCATTTCTTCAGGTTCATCACCTGATATTCCGCCAATGGAAGGAATAGACGCCACCCCTTACATTACGAACAGGGAAATTTTTTCGCTTGACAGCCTGCCGAAGTCCATGATCGTCATCGGCGCAGGGCCCATAGCTGTCGAGATGGCGCAGGCCTTTTGCAGATTGGGAACGAAGGTATCTGTTGTTCAGCGCAGCGGGCAGATACTGAGCAGGGAAGATAAGGACATGGCAGACATGGTCATGAATGTCCTGAAGGCAGAAGGTGTTGAGTTCTATATGAATACTTCCATTGTAAGGACAAAGGACCTTGGTAATGAGAGACAGGTCGTTATTAAAAATAAGGACGGCCTGGAAACAAGCCTCAGGGCTGAGAGGATACTTGTGGCGCTGGGAAGAAGGGTGAATACGGAGGGCCTCGGACTGGAAAGGCTCTCTTTGCGGTTTGATAAAAAGGGCGTCAAAACGGACCAGCGCATGAGGACCAATCATTCTCACATTTATGCTGCAGGTGATGTTACCGGCGAATATCAGTTCACTCATGCGGCGGGATATGAAGGCGGCATTGTCCTGAGCAATGCGATCCTGTATTTGCCAAGGAAAGCTGATTACACTAACCTGCCATGGTGCACCTATACTGATCCCGAACTTGCAAGCATAGGGATGAACGAGAAGCGTGCTAATGAGGCGGGCGTTGAGTACGCGGTGTGGACAGAGGAATTCAGGTCAAACGACAGGAGCCTTGCGGAAGGTGAGGAGACAGGAAAAATAAAGGTTCTCATTGATACTGGCGGGAAACCGCTTGGGGTCCAGATTCTGGGCCCTCAGGCCGGAGAGCTTGTCAGCGAGTGGGTCGCGGTCATGAACGGAGGAGTGAAGCTTTCAACACTTGCCGGAGCAGTCCATCCATACCCTACGCTCGCTGAAATAAATAAAAAGGTGATCGGCAGCTATTTTTCGGGCAAGATATTTTCTGACAAGGTGAAAAAAACACTCAGGTTCCTGTTCAATTTTAAAGGCAGGGCCTGCGGGTGAATGATAAACAGTATTTTTTTTGCCGGTCACTTGACATATAACTACATTTCAATATAATTAGAGTTGTAATAGATATGTGAACACTGTCAAAGTGAACTGTCTGTATCCCTAAATATCACACGAAGGAGGAGCAAAAATGTACATCAAAAAAGGAGGAACTATGAGTTTTCACAGGAAAGTACTGGCTGGACTGTTCTCGCTGTTATTCATTGTTGCAATGTTCGCCGGTCAGCAGACTGCTTATGCCAATGGCTGGGAACCCCTTGTTGAGACAGGATGGCTGGTCCTGCATCTGGGGGAAGAAGATATGAAACCGGTCTATGTAGGTTTTGTCGAAGAAAAACCGGGTGACGGAAAGGCAAAATTCGAAGCCTCTCATATCCCTGGTTCTGTATATCTTGGCATGAATGACCTCATGAGCGTAATGAGGGGAAACAACAATGCACCGGACAAGACTAAATTTGAGGCATTGATGGTACAGCTTGGAATAAGCAACAACTCGCGTGTTGTGTTGTACGGCAGCCCTGCTGCAAACCCTTTTGTGCCGGGGACCTACTGGATGATGAAATATTTTGGACATGAAAATGTCGGCATTCTGAATGGTTCTTTTGACAAGTGGACTGAAGAAAAACGCAAAACTGAAAAAGGCGCTGCAAAAGCCGGAGCCGCGGCGGCCTACAAGGCCAAAGAAGGCGACAGTTCAATCATGGCAAATGCTTCGTATGTCATGAGCAAGCTCAAGAACGAAAAAGTTGTCATTGTTGACACCCGCGGAGAGGATGAATACAAGGGAGAGAAAAAGATAGATTACATAAAGGCAAAAGGGCATATTCCCGGTGCGGTCAATCTGAATTTCTATCCTTCAAACCGTATTGACTCCGGCCTGTATAAAACGGCTGAAGAACTGCGGAAAGAGTACGAACAGGCAGGCATAACAAAAGACAAAGAGATCATCATATACTGTGAAGGCGGCCCCCGCGCGTCCGATACCTTTTTCATACTCAAGGATCTCCTGGGCTATCCCAATGTCAAAACCTATGTCGGCGGATGGCTCGAGTGGGGCAATGACGCAAAGTATCCTGTAGAAAAATAGCTATAAAGGGTTTTATTCCTGAAAGTTTACTAAATGTGAAAGGGCTTTGGTTATCTGTTCATGCAGATCATCAAAGCCCTTCATACCATCTTGCCAGTTCTGATCCGATAAGGTGCGGGTTGAAGGCGCTTATCAGTAAGGCATCAGAGTTTCTCCCGGAAAAAGAGACCAATATGTATTACCGCAGGCGAACGAGGCCTCGGAGAGCAGGCAAACCCCTGTGATGATCGAACTGTCCTTTTTTTATTGAATTTGTTGCACCACCAGCGTCAATTGGGAATGAACCGCTTAAAGGTCAAAGAAAGATCAAAACAAATTTCGGTACAATTGTGCTGATGACTTCCACCGACAGCATAAAAGACAGGCTTGCAGCATATTATCACTGGAATTATATACAGGCTCTGGAGCAGGCTATTATGGTGGCAAATGAACAGAAGTCGGATATCGGGGAAGTAAGGCGCTGGTCGCTCAAGGAGGGACATAAAGATAAGTTTCAGCATTTTCTGGATGAACTGAAAACCAGTCAGAAAAATACATCCCAAAAGTAGCAGGATAGTTGAGTTGAGGACATTTCACAAGTAAAATACATGTCCTTACATCGCGTTTTATGGAAAAACTACAACAGAGTGTCGAGAATTTTGTGGCCCTTGAGGGGATCATTACCGACGGCAGCCATCAGCTCTTTCATAAGGTTGTCGCCGGGATGCACGAGTTGTGCTTTTCCATCCTTGAGGCAGAAAAAAGGGGCCGGTCCAGGTCTTCCATAGAGGAGACAATACAGCCTGCCAGGGATATCCACAGCCGGTCTGTATTTGTCAGGCGTCTGCAGGAATGGCCCAGAAAATATCCCGGAGATTTCGAAACGATCGAGTATATCTGCGACCTCGAGAACAGGTCGGTCTATGGCACAGTGGAATATTATATTGAAGAATATGCGCTGAATTCCGCTATTGCGCAGCAGCACAGGAACAAGCTGCACCATCAGTCCGAACTTCTCCTCGATACACTTTTGATCAACGGGAACAGTAAAAAAATATTATCGGTGGGGTGCGGCGGCTGCCGTGATATCCTGCGTATTGAAAAATATATTCACGATATATCATGTGAGATAGTCATCAATGATATAGACAATGATGCGCTTGAACTGTCAGCAAAACGGCTTGCAATCCTGAAAGGACTTCAAATGGTGCCCGGCAATATCATACAGGCGCTTAGAAGGGTCGAGCAGTACGGGCCATTTGACCTTATTGTTACCGGCGGACTCTTTGACCACATGTCTGACAAACATGTTTCATTTTTCCTGAAACACACATTCAACAGGCTGCTCAGGAAAGAGGGCACGCTTTTTTTTGCCAATGCGATAGAGGGAAATCCCTTCAGGGTGTGGATGGAATATCTGACAGACTGGAAGCTGTTTTACAGATCTGAAGAAGCCCTTGCCGGCCTTCTGGACTCTGCAGGATTTGCACCCGGGGCAGCGAATATCAGGAAGGATGAAACGGGGCTGACTTTTTTAGTGAAGGTAAAGGGGACGCAGTCAGGGGGCTGAACGGTTTACGGATAACCTTGATTATTCATTACGAACTCCGTTCCAATGGAAGGCACACAGCGACAAAGGCACAGAGGCACAAAGGGGAGTCCGCAGCAGGCTGCCCTTTGTGCATGTAAAGATGTTATATGAAATATAATTCAAATAAAAAGGAAGATAAGATGAAGAGGATTGCGATAGCAACTGACCACGCGGGGTTTAAACTCAAAGCGACGATAAAGGCTCACCTTATATCCAAAGGATATTACGTGACCGATTACGGGACGGACAGCGATGAACCGGTGGACTATCCTGATTTCATAAGGCCTGCTGCTGAAAGCGTTGCAAATGGAGAGAATGATCTCGGCATAGTTATGGGAGGAAGCGGCAACGGCGAGGCAATCGTGGCAAACAAGGTGAAGGGCATCAGGTGCGCGGTGTGCTGGAATGTGGAGAGCGCCCGGCTTGCAAAAGAGCACAACAATGCAAATGTGATCTCCATCGGCGCGAGAATGATTACGGAAGGAGAGGGGATTAAAATAGTTGACACATGGCTGAGCGCTGAATTCCAGGGGGGCCGTCACCAGCAGAGGATCGAGAAAATAGAAGGTTAATGCCTACTTTCTTATCAAAGCGTTCCAGTCAGATGAGAATTTATCCATGCCTTTGACGGTCAGATCGTGACTGATATCGTATTCCTGCCAGTTTTTGTACATGTCGATATCTTTATACGGGATATCTTTCAGATCTTTAGAGCCATAGACAAAATCCTCGCCCGGAATGGGAAGCCCTTTCTCTCCCCATTCTTTCAATATGCTAAATGGCGCAGTAATAATATCCGAACCGAGACGCAGAGCATACATCAGGTGGTCATAGGTCCTCACGCTGGCGGTCAGTACCATGACGTGGCCGTCACCTTTATGAAACATCCTGATGATGTTGTCTATCAATGCCATGCCATTCTCCCCCCTGTCATCAAGACGGCCTATAAACGGCGAAACAAATACATCTCCCTTTTTTGCACCTGACGTTGCCGCATAAACAGCAGCAGCCTGCTCCTGAGTGAAGCAGAGGGTCATGTTTACCCGCAGGCCCTCCTTCACTGCCTGCTGGGCTGCTGACAGGCCTTCGCTATTTACGGGAAATTTTACGTGCGCGTTGGGAATCCATGAAAACATTTCCCGGCCCTGCTGCAGCATCTGTGAAGCACTTGTAGAAAGGTCCGCGTATACTTCAATGGATATCGATCCAAGCGGGATCAGGGAGGAAATCTCTCCGGCAACATTTTTGTAGAAACTGTAGATCTCCTCTTCAGTAAAGTTATCGCCTTTTTCAAGACGCCTGCGTG